>NZ_BAIX01000019.1 GCF_000613405.1 Hoylesella enoeca JCM 12259
CGACAAATGCTTCCAAGCGCGCTTCAAAAAGACGATCCCCACCGGCACGTTCGACATCAAGCAGCTCCGCGCCGCCACCGACCGGGCGCTCAACGCCGTGCTGCGCCGCATCGATTCGCTCGACGACCTCGAACCCAGCGCGAAAATTACGGCCCTCATCAACGAATACAATGCCGTGGTCGACAATCGTCACACGTTGTTGGCCAATCGTGCGGCCACCAACAAAGCCCGCGCCGAGCGCCAGCTCGAGGAGCTTCGCAAAGAACTCGACCCGCTGATCCGCAAGTTTGAGCAGGAAAACGGCATCGCCCCCAACGTCCTCGTCTTCACCGGCAAGACCAAAGGCACCGGCAAGAGCAAGGCCTATGAATTGGCTTACAGCACTGATCCGAAGCGGACGATGTGGGTTGTGCGCGAAAAGGATGAGCTGAAAGAAGTGAAAAGGTGAAGAAGTAAATAGGATAGCGCCTTGCACTTATCTTTTTATGATCGGTTAACAAACATCTGTTTGCTAACCGATCATTTTTTCGTACCTTTGCGCGCAAAATTCTATAAAGTAAAGAAAATGGCTAAGAGATTTGCCGAATACAACGGTCTGGATCTGACCAAGATCAATAACGATATCCTGAAAGAGTGGGAGAACAACGACGTCTTCCGCCGATCAATCGCCGAACGGGAAGGCTGCCCGCAATTCGTCTTCTTCGAGGGTCCGCCGTCGGCCAATGGTCATCCCGGAATCCACCACGTGCTGGCGCGCTCGATCAAGGACGCTTTCAATCGATACAAGACTATGAAAGGCTTCCAGGTGTATCGCAAAGCCGGATGGGACACCCACGGACTGCCTGTGGAGCTGGGCGTGGAGAAAGAGTTGGGCATCACCAAGAAAGATATCGACAACCGGAAATCGCCCAAATATATCTCGGTGGAAGACTATAACCGCAAGTGCCGCGAAAATGTAATGAAATTCACGGAGGAATGGCGCAAGCTGACAGAAAAGATGGGCTATTTCGTCGACTTGGATCATCCTTACATCACTTACGACAATAAGTACATCGAGACGCTCTGGTGGTTGCTGAAACAACTCCATAGCAAAGGCTTGCTATATAAAGGCTATACGATTCAGCCCTACTCTCCGGCTGCCGGAACCGGGCTCAGTTCACACGAGCTGAATCTGCCGGGCTGTTACCGTGATGTGAAAGACACCACCGTCACGGCTCTATTCAAGGTGCTCAATCCGCGGGATGAATGGACCAAATGGGGCACTCCTTATTTCACGGCCTGGACCACTACGCCATGGACGTTGCCCTCAAATACGGCGCTGTGCGTGGGTCCGAACATCCGATATGCGGCCATCGAAACCTATAACCCCTACAACGGTGAACCGATCACGGCGATCATAGCTGAGAGCCGGCTCGATGCTTACTTCAAGCCCGAAGGTAGGGATCTGCCGTTGGAAAGCTATCAACACGGCGATAAGACGGTACCTTACCGCGTGATCGGAACTTACAGCGGAACCGAACTCGTGGGGCTGACCTATCGCCAATTGATGCCTTGGGTAAAACCCTCAGCCAAGTTGGATGTCAATGCGCCTGAATTTGTCCATCGTTATGCAGCCGCACACCCCGAGAAGACTTTCATGGGCGAAAACGGTAAGGACAAGTTTGTGGAAATGGCAGAATGCGCTTTCCGCGTGATCCCCGGCGACTATGTCACCACCGAAGATGGTACGGGTATTGTGCATATTGCCCCGACTTTCGGTGCAGACGACGCCAAGGTGGCCAAAGACGCCGAAGTGCCATCGCTGTTTCTGATCAACAAAAAAGGCGAAACGCGCCCAATGGTGGATTTGCAGGGAAAATATTATCTGACGGATGAACTGGACAACAACTTCCGCACTGCGTGCGTGGATGCCAAAGCCTACGGTCATCATGCCGGCGACTATGTCAAAAATGCCTACGATCCGCGCTTCAACGTAGACGGATACGACGAAGCGGCTGCCAACAAAGCCGAAGATCTCAACATCATCATCTGCATGGAGATGAAACAGGAGGGCATCGCACTCAAAATCGAGAAACATGTGCACAACTATCCGCACTGCTGGCGGACAGACAAGCCGATCCTGTATTATCCCCTGGATAGCTGGTTTATCAAGAGCACGGCAAGGAAAGAGCGGATGGTGGAACTCAATAAAACCATCAATTGGCAACCCGAATCAACGGGTACAGGACGCTTCGGCAACTGGCTCGAGAACCTCAATGACTGGAATCTCTCCCGTTCGCGCTTCTGGGGTACGCCGCTGCCTATCTGGCGCGACGAAGACGGCAAGGAAATCTGCATCGGCAGCATAGAAGAACTCTATACCGAAATTGAGAAGAGCGTTGCAGCCGGAGTGATGTCATCCAACCCGATGAAAGACAAAGGATTCGTGCCCAATGACTTCGACAAAGAGAATTATGACAAGATCGACCTGCATCGCCCCTATGTAGACGACATCGTACTGGTGAGCGAGAGCGGCAAACCGATGCACCGCGAGACCGACCTCATCGACGTGTGGTTCGACTCCGGTTCGATGCCCTACGCCCAAGTGCATTATCCGTTCGAGCATCGCGATGCGATCGACAAGCGCACGGCATTCCCCGCAGATTTCATCAACGAGGGCGTGGATCAGACACGCGGCTGGTTCTTCACGCTGCATGCCATCGCTGCGATGGTCTTCGACAGCGTGGCATTCAAGAACGTGATTTCGACGGGACTCGTGCTCGATGCCAAAGGCAATAAGATGAGCAAACACGTGGGCAACGTGGTCGATCCTTTCGAGATGATCGACCAATATGGCGCCGATTCCGTGCGATTCTACATGATGACCAACTCCGAGCCGTGGGACAACCTGAAATTTGATGCCGGCGGTGTAGACGAAGTGCGCCGCAAATTCTTCGGCACACTTTACAACACCTACTCATTCTTCGCCCTCTATGCCAACGTAGACGGATTCGACCCGACAGAGCCTCAGATCAAGCTCGAAGATCGGCCCGAAATCGACCGCTGGATTCTCTCGTCGCTCCACACATTAATAAAAGGTGTAGATCACGAACTCCAAAGCTATGATCCCACCCGGGCCGGCCGACTCATTGACACCTTCGTCAACGACGATCTCAGCAACTGGTATGTGCGGCTCAACCGCAAACGCTTCTGGGGCAAAGAGATGAGTGCCGACAAGCGTTCTGCATACCAGACGCTCTACACCTGCCTGATGACCGTGGCCAAACTGCTGGCGCCATTCACACCGTTCTATGCCGATCAGCTGTGGAAAGACCTCGGCGGCGAACAGGCCGACAGGACCTGCTCCGTGCATCTGGTTAAATTCCCCGAAGCCGACGAACAGGCTATCGATCGCGAGCTTGAAGCGCGGATGGAGATGGCACAGAAGATCACTTCGATGACCCTGGCACTGCGCCGCAAAGTCAATATCAAAGTGCGCCAACCCCTCCAACAGATCATGATTCCCGCCATAGACACCACCCAGAAACGCCATATCGAAGCCGTAAAAGATCTTATCATCAGCGAAGTCAACGTCAAAGAACTGAACTTCGTCGAGGGTAATGGCGTGCTAATCAAGAAAGTGAAATGCAACTTCCGCACCATGGGTAAGAAGTACGGCAAGCTGATGAAAGACATCGCTGCCCAATTGAGTGCGCTCGACCAAGATCGCATCGCTGCTTTCGAGCGCAATGGGAAAATGGATCTCAACATTGCCGGCCAATCCGTAAGCGTAGATATCACCGATGTCGAGATTATCAGCGAGGATATTCCGGGATGGTTAGTGGCCAATGAGGCAATCTCACCGTAGCATTAGAGGTGGAACTCACCGATGAACTTCGCCATGAGGGAATGGCCCGCGAACTGATCAACCGCATTCAGAACATCCGTAAGGAAAGCGGGTTGGAAATCACCGACCGCATCCGTGTCACCCTTTCGCCCCATCCGCAGATCGAGGCAGCCGTGACCCGCTACGATGAATATATTCGCACACAAGTGTTGGCCGACCGAATCGACCTCGCCGATAATGGGGGCGTGGAAGCCGACTTCGATGGGTTCAAACTCCATATCGAGATTGCGAAGATCTGATGCGAAATAGAACATCCGCCACTTGGGAAAATCTGTTTTGAGCAAAAAGAAGGCTTCCCAAACATGGGAAAATCCATTTTGAACGAAAATAAGGTTTCCCAAACATGGGAAAGTCTATTTTGAACGAAAATAAGGTTTCCCAAATATGGGAAGAGCATTTTTGAACGAAAACAGAGTTTCCCAAACATGGGAAGAGCATTTTTGAACGAAAACAGAGTTTCCCAAACATGGGAAAGCTGATTTTGAACGAAAACAAGGCAAAACCTCCGAGTTACGCCGACTATTGAATAAAGAGAGTAGAAAACCATTAAACAACAAGACAACTATGGCAGAGAAAACAAGGTATAGTGATGAGGAGTTGGAAGAATTCAACGACATCATTAACGAAAAACTGAAACTGGCGCGCCGCGACTATGAGTCGATGATGCGCACACTCATGAACCAAGACAGCAACGATGTGGACGACACATCGCCCACCTATAAGGTCTTAGAGGAAGGCAGTGCCACACAGACCAAAGAAGAACTGGTGCAACTGGCCAACCGGCAGCAGAAGTTTATCCAAGGATTAGAGGCTGCTCTCATCCGAATCAAGAACAAGACCTATGGTATTGATCGGATGACAGGCGAACTGATTCCGAAAGAACGCCTACGCGCCGTGCCACACGCCACATTGAGCGTTGCATCGAAAAACGCCCGCAAACGTTAAGCACATCAAGGTCGGATATACATGAAAAGATATCGAGAGTTTTTCACCGACGGCCGCTTGTCGGTACTCATCATTGCAGCGATCTTGGTGATCGATCAGCTCATCAAGATCGCTGTCAAAACTAATATGAGCTTGGGCGAATCGATCCGTATCACCGACTGGTTTTACATCGATTTCGTTGAGAACAAGGGAATGGCTTTTGGGATGACCTTCATCAACAAACTATTTCTGAGTGTGCTGCGGCTATGCGCCATCAGCCTAATCAGCTGGTATATCTACAAACAAGTGAAAGCAGGCGCACGTACACGCTATATCGTACTGCTGTCGATGGTGGTGGCCGGTGCAGCCGGCAACATGCTGGACTCGATGTTTTACGGACTGACTTTCAGCGCATCATCACCTTTCACCGTGTCCGAATGGGTGCCTTTCGGCACAGGTTATGCAGGATTCCTGACCGGCAAGGTCGTGGATATGTTCTACTTCCCATTGATCGTCACTACGTGGCCCGAATGGGTTCCCTATTGGGGCGGCCAGGAATTTGTCTTTTTCAGTCCCGTGTTCAACTTCGCCGACTCCTGCGTGAGTGTAGGTTTTGTAGCGTTGCTCCTCTTTTGCAGACAAGAGTTGGGACAAATTTCGTTTAAGAAATCATGAAGCATCTGTTCTCCCATATCGCTCTGATCATTCTGTTGGGGAGTATATTGTCTCTGACTGTCGGTTGCAAACCCGGTGTCCCGAGTGAATATATCCAGCCGGGAGACATGGAAGACATCCTCTATGACTATCACGTCGCCGACGGAATGGCGACACAGAAATCGGGTAATCACGACTTTTACTTGCGTGCTTATCGATTGGCTGTTCTCAAAAAGCATGGTATTACGGAAGCGGAATTAGACTCTTCACTGGTATATTACACACGCCACACCGAATTGTTGCACCAAATCTACGAACACCTGGCCAAACGCTTGAGCGACGAAGCCGTAGCCCTCGGTGCGTCGGCAAGCGGTATAGACAGATACAACACGCTTTCGACAACTGGCGATACGGCCAGCATCTGGAAAGGAGAGAGTTCGGCAGTCTTCGTTCCTAAACCGCCATTCAATCAACTATCGTTTTCCGTCAAGGCCGACACGACATTTCATAAAGGCGATGTTATTTTGCTGCATTTCCGGGCACAGTTTATCTATCAAGACGGAATACGTGATGGCGTTGCTGTTTTAGCCGTTCGGTTCGGCAACGATAGCATAACCTCGCAGATGATGCGCGTCACCAGTTCGGATTCATACACTTTGCAGGTGCGAGACGACAACCATCTCGGCATCAAAGAGGTCAGCGGGTTTATCATGCTAAACAAGAGTTTGTCGCCCGACCAGCCGTCGACCACTTTACAGATGATGGCTGTCAACCGCCTGCGATTGATTCGGATTCACGAGCAAAAGAACAAAAAAGCGGATAAGGCGGCTGCCGATTCGACCAAAACCGACTCCGTACCGAAACATCAGGAGCTGCCGGCAGAACCGGCATCTTCCACAGAAGTACCTCCCGCAGAACCTTCGTCACTTCCTAACGAAATCCCCACCCGATGAGCCAAACATTTCGACGTATCGGAGCTAACAGGATCGTTGACGACAAACGCGTGCTTAAACAAGCCGTCGTAGAGATTACCCACGGACGCGTGACGAACTATTACACATTCAAAGACGAGTTGCCCGCAACGGAATGGTTAGGAGGAACCATCCGACTCCGTCAAGACACCGACGGCATTTTACGAGCTTACAGCAATGACACAGTATTAGAATAAACTCAGCATACAATCAATGAGTTGGTTGCTCAGCATACTCCTCGCGACAAATGTCGCTTTCAGTTCACCAGTCAACTATGAAATAGCTTTGGCTGGCAACTTCGGCGAACCTCGTCCGAATCATTTCCACGGCGGAGTAGACATCAAGACGGGCGGCGTCGAGGGCAAACCCATCTTCTCCATAGGCGATGGTTACATATCGCACGTGTCGGTAGGCATCGGTGGTTTCGGCAATGCGGTCTATGTACATCATCCGGAAGGCTACACAAGCGTGTATTGTCACTTGAAAAAATTCGTCCCGCAGATTGCCGCAATGGTGCGAAAATGGCAGTATGCACATCATTCTTATGTCGGCGATATGCACTTTGCTCCCACCGATCTACGTTGCCAAAGGCCAACTCATCGCCGTCAGTGGTAATTCCGGTTCATCCCAGGCCCCGCATTTGCATCTCGAAATCCACAACACACGCACATGGGAGATGCTTGATCCGCTCGACTTCATCGGTGTTGCGGTCAAAGACAAACTGCCTCCGATGGCTCATGGCTTCATGGTTTATCCCCAACCGGGAGAAGGAATGTTCTGCGGCGGAAGTTCCAAACAGTCGTTTCCGTTCACAAGTCATGACCTAACGCGCAAATTCACGGCCTGGGGCAAGGTGGGATTCGGCATCTGGGCCAATGATTATATGGAGATAACGTATAATCGTTACGGCGTTCGGAAGACCGAACTCTTCGTTGACGACCACCTCGTTTTCAGTAGCGACATCAGTCGTGTGCCTATGGAAGACAACAGAATGGTCAATGCTTGGGGCGACTATGAGCATTTCCTGCGTTACAACGTATGGTATATGCGCTCCTTCATTTCCCCTGGCGTCACACTTCCTTGCATGTCGGCCGACAGCAACCGCGGCTTGATCGACTTCAATCAAGAGCGCGATTACCACATCACTTATTCGTTGACCGACTTCAAAGGAAACAACAGCCGCTACACATTCACCGTCACCGGTAAGCGAACGGCAATCGCTCCGTCACCAGAACGCCATCCGCTACGCACGCTGTATTGGAATCAGACGAATTACGTTCAGCTTCCCGGCATGCAAATCGTGATTCCGTCGGGCTGTTTGGCCGATCATTGTGAAGTGCATCCGAAGATCGGATTCCGCCCCGGCGCACTCTCCGACGATTATCAACTGATGCGAGATCATTTCCGCTGTTCCATTATGCCAAGATCAGTCTGCGTCTGAAACACGCCGTGAAAGATCCTTCCAAACTTTACATCGTCAGCCGTTGGGGAACGGATCGATACATGGGCGGAACCTATCAGGATGGATGGATTACAGGGCATGCGCAAGAGCTTGGTGCAACTTACCGTCTTTCATACGACGAAACACCGCCAATCATCACGCCGATAACGGTTAATCGCTGGGCAACTAACCATATCTTGCAAATCGGTTTGCAAGACAAAGAGAGCGGCGTGGCTTCTTATGAAGGATACATCGACGGCAAATTTGTTCTTTTCGAGGAAGTTCCCAAAAGCCCGTGGGTGCGTTGTGATCTTGCGCAGACACCCATCAAGAAAACGGGGCAGATGCATCGCCTGACGTTTATTGCCACAGACAATCGGGCAAACAAACGCGTTTTCACCACACAAATCAAGTATTAACCTAACCAATTAGATATGAATAAACGTTCAGTACACAAGTCAAGAGTTCTGTTTTTGCTCGTTGCGGCCCTGTTTTTGTCCGTTAAGGCGAGCGCTTGTACCAATTTCATCGTGGGCAAAAAGGCCTCGACAGACGGTTCGGTCATCTGCACCTATAATGCCGATGACTACGGCATGTTTATCGGCCTTTGTCATTTCCCCGCTGCCAAACATGCGAAAGGAGAAATGCGCAAAATCATCGACTGGGATACCAAGGTGTATCATGGTGAGATTCCCGAAGCTCCCGAAACCTATAATGTCATCGGAAACATCAACGAATATCAGGTGACCATCGGCGAAACCACTTACGGCGGACGTGATGAAATGGTCGACACAACCGGCATCTTAGATTACGGCTCGCTCATTTATGTGGCCCTGCAACGCTCCAAAACAGCCCGCGAAGCCATCCGTGTGATGACCACTCTCACCCAGAAATACGGCTATTGCAGCGGTGGCGAAACCTTTACCATCTGCGATCCCAACGAGGCTTGGATCATGGAAATGATGGGGAAAGGACCTGGTTCGAAAGGAACAGTGTGGGTGGCCATGCGCATTCCCGACAACGCCATCTGCGGTCATGCCAACCAAAGTCGTATCGGCAAGTTCAACATGAAGGACAAAAACAACGTGCTTTATGCCAAAGACGTGATCTCTTTTGCGCGTAAGATGGGTTGGTTCACAGGCAAAGACGCCGACTTCTCATGGAAAAACACGTATGCAAAACCCACATTCGGCGGTCGCCGCTTCTGCGATGCACGCGTGTGGAGCTTCTTCCGCCATTTCGATGACGGCTTCGACCGTTATCTCCCGTGGGCTTTGGGCAAAGATCCCAATGCCGAAGACATGCCGTTATGGATCATTCCCAACCGGAAAGTAAGTGTGCAGGACATCGAAATGTGTATGCGCGACCACTACGAGGGCACGGCTTTGGCCATCGACAGTGCCGACATCGGTAGCGGAATCTGGCAAATGCCCTATCGCCCCACCCCACTGTCATTCACCTACAACGGCAAGAAATATTTCAACGAGCGCCCCACCAGCACGCAGCAAACCGGTTTCTCCTATGTCGCACAGATGCGCGCATGGCTTCCGAGACAGATCGGAGGCGTGCTTTGGTTCGGAAATGACGACGGAAACATGGTTGCTTACACGCCGATTTATTGCGGCAACACCACGCAACCCGAGTGTTACAACACGCCGGGAGCCGATGCGCTGACATTCTCCGACAAAAATGCTTACTGGGTTTGCAACTGGGTGAGCAACATGGTTTATCCCCGTTATGCACAGATGTTCCCCTCGTTGCGCGAAGTTCGCGACAGTCTTGAACAGTCCTATTTCGCCAACCAGTCGGCCGTGGAAGAAAAAGCGCGCAGCCTTTATGCCACCGATCCAGCTGCCGCCATCAACTATCTCAACGATTACAGCAACGAGCAAGCGCAGCAAATGTTGGTTCGCTGGAAACAACTCGCCATTTATCTCATCGTGAAATACAACGATATGATCATCAAACCCAGCCACAACGGCGTCTTCGAACGCACGTCCACAGGTCTCGGAACCAAGGTGACGCGTCCGGGTTATCCCCAAGCCTTTGCCAAAAAACTCATTGAATCCACCGGCGATAAGTTCGCTTATCCTGCCGAATAAACTCGTCTGAGACAATCCATGATGCGCAATGAATTTCCATTGCGCATCATTTTTTTCAATAGAATCTTTGTTCATTTAAGAAACTTTACTTACCTTTGCCCCCAGTTTTTCACCTTCGCCTCCTAAGTTAGGGGGATGGGGGTCTGAACAATTAAGTAGAGATGATTAAACAAGCAAATATAAACAGCCGTAGCGCGATGCAAAAGAACACCAATTCTCTTGCATCTTTTAACGCTTTATATTTGCATATCTCGGAAAAAGTCTTAACACACACACACACACACACACTCTTACCTGGCGTAGACACCTTCACGGCTTTATCTTACGCGCGCGCGTAAGGCATGCGCTAACCCCCAATAAACAAAGGGCTTCTCGGAGTTCCCTTTGTTTCCTTTTTATGCCCTTTTGCCAACCGAGCAAGAGGAAAATAAGCACGATTTATTCACTCAAAACATAGCGATTATGAACAGAAATCAATTAGAGAGTAGGGCTTATGCGAAGCCCGCAGTTGAGGCCATCCGCTTGGAGGCTCACAATGAACTGATGGACACCTCGTTCCCCAACAGTGGCGGACACAACAAGGCCGGCGACGACGGCGACGATCTGAGCGCCAAGCAAGGTTGGTTTGACGAGGAAGAAGAGGCTCCACAACAATGGGGTATTTAACAAACAAGAGAGTATAAAAATTAAAAAAGAACAAACAAGATGAAGACAAACATTTTATCATTGCTCGCCATCGCCGGCCTACTCACTTTTGCCAGCTGCGCTAACGACGATACAGCAAATAAGGACAACAACGACCAAGAGCCGGGCACCGAAGGCTTGACCAGTTTCGTTGAAGAAGACCAGACAACCCGTACTACGGGCGAATATGACGGCTCTGGCCTCAACTTCTATTGGACCGAAGACGACCGCCTATGGGTTAACACCGGCACCGCTCTGGCTCCCGTGTTAACACAAGACAGTAAGAACAATATCAACTCGACACTCGTCAACAATCCTGCAAATCCCTCTGCGGTGAAGCGGGTAGACAAGGCCAAATTCTATTTTGCCGGAACCTTCACGGCATCGAGCTATCCTGTGCGCTACACTGGTAAGAATGGAGCAAAAGATAAAGTGACGATCAAAGCTGCGCAGTCACAGACTGTGCCCAACGACGCCAGCCATATCGGTGAAGACGGCGACTTCGGGGTAGCCACAGCTACCAAGCCCGCGGGCGGAGATAAATATCATTTCACGCTCGACCACAAGGCCGCCTACATCACTTTTATGCCTTACACGACACAGGGCGTAGTAGCCGGTGCTAAGATCCAGAAGATTCGCGTCTTCACGGGCAATACATCCGACGCCCTCGCCGGCACGTTCGACTTGGCCGACAATGGTACATTAAGCAACCCGGCAGCTACTTCAAACAGCGTGACGCTTACCGTCCCCAACTTCTCTATCCCTAATACAGAAACTTACGCCACCAACGCCGCCACGATGGTTGTCAATCCCGGCACTTACAACAACGTCAGTATCGAATACACGCTTCACGACCCTGTAACATACGTCACTGGCACCATCACTAAGACTTACCCCAGCGTTACTTTCACTGCCGGCCGAAATAAAAAGGTACATACAGACTTGCAAGTAACGGAATACCCGAGCGATGATTATTACATGTGGGACGCTGCCCTTAACCAGCATTATTGGGCAGGGCACACAAGCGAGCAACCTAAAACCAATCATAAATCGGGCGATCCAACACCAACAGGCTATCCTCAAAACAACAGCGACAGTAGGTGGTATAACGAGGTGCAGGGTTACAGCGATGTCACCGGTGCTTCTCCTGCCGTCAAGGCTGAACACTCTTGCAAAGATTGTCCTAACATCAACGAACTCCTCTGGTACGTCCATAAGGATTACGGCGATCCTCATTGGGACGCGACGAGCTTTGGTCTACCATGGGTCATTTATATAAAGGTGGTATGTGGTTCAAAAAGAAAGCCGCTATTGGTAGCAGTTTTAATCCCAATCAGGCACCCGACGGAAGAGACTATACGAAGTCTACAAGCTACGTTGGTTTCTATAAACCGTCCCCAGCATTGCCACCGAGCCGCTCAGCAACCCTTCCGATTACTTCTACCTTCCGCGCTTGGCCGCTACTACAGCGGCTCGCTCAACGCTGTGGGCTGGGACGGTCTCTATTGGTCGAGTACACCCTACCCGTTTGACACGGGCTTCGCGTACGACCTGTTCTTCAGCTCGGGCTTCGTGAACATTGGCAACGGCTACATCCACAGCCGCGACTACGGGTTGAGGCGATGGGTGGCCGAGTAGCTCCCGTATTGCTTTATTGTTCGCTCCCGCCCACATGAGCCGCGCGATGGATTAAGCAATCTGTCGGGACTCCCCGACGAGCTTAAAATCAGAAAAACAGCTCGTCGGGACTCCCCGATGAGCCGTCCGGAGAGAAAATGGGCTGTCGGGGAGGCCCGAAACCCGAAAAATTGAAAATATGACGCGTCGGGGCACCCCGACGAGCAAAAAATCGAAAAAACAGCGTTTCGGGGATCCCCGACGAGCAAAAAATTAGAAAATTGCCCCGTCGGGGCACCCCGACGCTCATTTTTATAACCTAATAACAAAAAATCGAATGATGAAGACTTTGCAAAAAGATCGGCTCCAAAACATGGAGCACTTCCAGTTCGCCGGCCACGTGCTGGCCATGTGTAAATCGGCTAACATCGAGAAGCTCAATCCGCTGCTCGCACCCCTCGAAGCGGCCATCGCCAAGGAGGACGAGGCGCTCAATCTGCCGCAGAAAATGGAGGGTACGCGCGAGTTGAGCGAACTCGACAGCGCCCGCGACAAGGCCTATCGCGTGCTCACGCTGCTGCTCGACGCCTGCCTGCTCGACACCAACAAAAACATTGCGGGTCCGGCACAAATGCTGCGCGACATCCTCGATCGCTACCCCGACACGGCCGCGCAAAACTATGCCAAGGAAACGGCCATGATCCAAAACCTGCTCACCGATCTGAACACGCCCGAAGCCAAATTAAGCGTCGGCCGCACGAATCTGCAAGGCGCCGTGGCTCGCCTCACAGCCGCCAACGCCGCCTTTGACAAATGCTTCCAAGCGCGCTTCAAAAAGACGATCCCCACCGGCACGTTCGACATCAAAGCCCTGCGCGCCGCCACCGACCAGGCGCTCAACGCCGTGCTCCGCCGCATCGATTCGCTCGACGACCTCGAACCCAGCGCGAAAATTACGGCCCTCATCAGCGAATACAATGCCGTGATCGACAATCGTCACACGCTACTGGCCAACCGCGCGGCCACCAACAAAGCCCGTGCCGAGCGCCAGCTCGAGGCGCTCCGCAAGGAACTCGCCCCGTTGATCCGCAAGTTTGAGGAAGCCAACGGCATCGCCCCCAACGTTTTACAGTTCACCGGCAAGACCAAAGGGACCGGTAAGAGCAAGGCCTATGAATTGGCTTACAGCACTGACCCGAAACGCACGATGTGGGTTGTGCGCGAGAAGGATGAACTGAAAGAAGTGAAAGAATGAAAAGGGGAAAAGAGTGAATTAGATCGGGAAGGGTGAAAGGATGTTGAGACATGCTTTTCACCCTTTTACTTTGTCGGGGGACGGATAGGTGCGGGGAAGGTATTAAAAAAGGTGAGTTTATTTTGTGTTAAGCGTGATTTGCACTATCTTTGCACGGAATTATTTAGGGAAAAGATATGAATTTGAAGATTCGTTTGGCTTTGATGAACTTCCTGGAATTTGCTGTTTGGGGAGCTTATCTCACTTCAATGGGAACCTATCTTGTGCAGATCGGCATGGGGTCTGAGATCGGTTGGTTTTATGCTATTCAAGGAGTTGTGTCTATTTTTATGCCGGCGCTGATGGGGATTATTGCCGATCGCTGGATTCCTGCACAAAGGCTGTTGGGGATATGCCATCTTTTGGCTGGCGTTTTGATGTTTTTGACGGCCTATTTTAGCGTTAGAGCGACTGGGGTTAACGGTGTTTTAGCGAGTGATGGTTTTGAAGGCTCGATGATTTTTCCGATTTATTCGTTGAGTGTAGCATTTTATATGCCGACGCTGGCGCTGACTAATTCGGTGGCTTATACGGGTCTGACGCAGGCGGGAATGGACACGGTGAAAGATTTTCCGCCGATCAGGGTGTTTGGAACGATTGGTTTTATTTGTACGATGTGGCTGGTGGACTTAATGGGTTTTCAGTCTACGCATAATCAGTTTGTCACGTCGGGTGTGATGAGTCTCATCCTTTTCTTATATAGCTTTACGCTTCCGTCTTGTCCGGTGAATCGCAGCGGCGAGAAGAAGAGTCTTGTCGATGCTTTTGGGTTGCGGGCTTTTGCGCTGTTTAAGCAGAAGAAGATGGCGATATTCTTTATTTTCTCGATGTTGCTTGGTGTGAGTTTGCAGATCACCAATGGGTTTGCCAATCCTTTTATCACCAGTTTCAAGAGTATTCCCGAGTATGCGGGGACATTTGGTGTGAACCATGCGAATATTTTGATTTCGCTTTCGCAGATCAGTGAGACGTGTTGTATTCTTTTGATTCCGTTTTTTATGAAACGTTACGGCATTAAAAACGTGATGCTGATTGCGATGTTTGCATGGGTGCTTCGGTTTGGCTTGTTCGGCACGGGCAACCCGGGCAGTGGCGTTTGGATGTTTGTGCTCTCGATGCTGGTGTATGGTGTGGCATTTGATTTCTTTAATATTTCGGGTTCGCTTTTCGTAGACAATGCGACGGACGAGCATTTGCGATCGAGCGCTCAGGGATTGTTTATGCTGATGACGAATGGAATCGGTGCAACGGTGGGCACTTTGGGTGCGCAGGCTATTGTCAATGCGCACACGGTGAACGGGCAAACCGACTGGCAATCTTGCTGGTTTATCTTTGCGGGTTATGCGTTGGTTGTGGGTGTTTCGTTTGCTTTGATATTCCGTCCGCGTAAAGGAAAAGTGGCCGTATCATGAGTAGAGTTAGACTTTTATTCAAGAATGCTTCCGAGATTGTGGGTACGACGGATATCGGATTGCTGATTTTGGTGGATGAATTGCGGCAAAATCAGTTGACGATTCCTTGTGACAAGTCTCTTCTTGATCAGTTTGAACTGCGGATCAATCGTGCTCCCATTGTCAGCAAATTGCTGCCGGAAGCCCTTTGGAATGTCATTAGTTCGCAGACGGATTTGCGTTTTGAAATCGTTATCGATCATATTATAGACGGGCAATATCACGCCATTCTCTATAATTCGGAGACTTTGCAGCCTGTTGCCATGCGTGCCAGCGACGCCGTTTTGTTGGCTTATCTGGCTAAGATTCCTCTTTATGCAGAAGACAAATTGATGCGAAGTCAGAGCATGCCGTATAATAGCAACACGCCGGATGTGTCTTTGCCGGTCAACACGGTTGACGATGCGATGCTGCAAGAGGCGCTCGACAAGGCGATCAAAGATGAAGACTATGAGTTGGCTTCGAGCCTGCGCGATGAGATTTTGAGGCGTAGAAAGCAAGGAACATAAGATTAATGAAAGAGAGTCGATACTTTTACGTGCCCGATGCAGCCCATCAAACGGAGTTGCCGATGGAAGAAGCGTTGCATGCTTTGCGTGTGTTGCGTCTGCAAAGCGGCGATGAGTTGTTTCTGATGGATGGTGAGGGAACTTTTTATCGTGCAGAAGTGACCATTGCTGCAACCAAACATTGCATGTATGAAATCAAAGAAACGCTGCCGCAAGAGAAGTCATGGCGCGGCCGTATTCATTTGGCTATTGCGCCGACCAAGATGATCGACCGCATCGAATGGATGGCAGAAAAAGCAACGGAGATTGGTTTTGACGAACTCTCGTTTCTGAATTGCAAGTTTTCGGAGCGTAAAGCTATACGTGTTGTGCGTTTGAATAAAATTATCGTTGCAGCAGTCAAACAGAGTCGAAAGCCTTGGAAACCGAGGCTTACGCCGATGATTTCGTTCAAAGAGTTCATCGCTCAGCCACGTGTTGGGCATAAATTCATCGCCCATTGTTATCCCGAATTGCTTAGAAAAGATTTGTTTACCGAATTGCAGGAGCTTACCGATGATGCACCCGTTACCATCTTGATTGGTCCGGAGGGAGATTTCTCTTTGGAAGAAGTAAAGATGGCCGAAGAGAAAGGTTATCAATCTGTCACTCTCGGGAAGAGTAGACTGCGCACAGAAACGGCAGGGCTGATGGCTGTTAGCATGGCTCAGTTGGTGCTCCGTAAATAAAAGGATTTTGTTATGAGAATAAAGCGTATCATATTATTTGTTCCCTTGTTGTTGCTGGGAGTGTTGTTGTGCTTGACTTCGTGTTCTGATTCAGACTATATCAATGCCATTCCCGAAGGAAGCACAGCATTGATTTCGGTGGATCCGCTGAAAGCCGGCGTGAAAGCCAACCCCACATTGCTAAAAAGTTTATTGCGAATCAATGATCCGACCGACTGTGGTATAGATTTGACGAGCAAACTCTTTCTTTTTGAATCACCCGAAGGCAACTTAGGATTGTGTGCTAAGGTGAGCCGTGATAACAAACTTGCAGATCTGTTTGAGAGGCTTGCCAAGCAGAAGATATGCCAACCCGTGAAAGAACGTCGTGGTTTTCGCTTTACGGTATTGAAAGAATCGTGGGTCGTTGGATTTTCGGATAAGGCCCTGCTTGTGATGGGACCGGTAACGGCTTCGGCTCAGTCGGAATTGCAAAACACGATGGCCAAATATTTGAAGCAAACCGAAAGCGGTGGCATAAAGGGTACGCCCATGTTTGATAAACTGGATTCTATCGCAAGTCCGATGGCTATGGTGATTCAGGCACAAGCTTTGCCCGAGAAGATCGTGGCTCCGTTTACGATCGGAGCACCCAAAGATGCCGATGCTTCGGAGGTCTTGATAGCTGCTGCCATCAATATAGATAAAGGTTGTCTGGACATAGAAGGCGAAACATTTTCATTCAATCGGGATGTAGACAAGGCTTTGAAGAATGCCCTTAAAGACTATCGTCCGATCCGGGGACGCTATGTGAAGTCGATGTCGGTGAATGCTTTGATGGGTTTGTTTATCAATGTCGACGGGAAGAAATTTATTGATTTGTTGCACAATAATAAAGGTTTGCAGGCGTTGCTCACCGGAATCAATGCAGCGATCGATATGGATAATATCATCCGAAGCATTGATGGCGACATGTCGATTGTCATACCTCAATATACGAGCAACGATCTGAACTTATCGTTGGCAGCCGAACTCTCTAACGCTTCGTGGCTCTCCGACGTATCTTATTGGATGCGATCGTGTCCGAACGGCAGTCGAATCGTTTCGTGGGGAAAGGATGCTTATTGCTACACCAGCGGTAAAACAGCATTTTATTTCGCCGTGTCGCCAGATAAACAATTCATGAGCGGCAATAGCAAAGAGCAGGCTTTGGCTTCCATTCAACCTGCTCAACAAAGTATTCCGGCGTTGTTGCAACAGAAGATTATCGGTAGCAAACTGGCGATGGTCATTCAATTGGCCGCTGTCGAGAATGAACAGACGGCCGTTTTTACCGAAATGCTGAAACCTCTTTTCGGTCAAGTAAGCTCGATTGTATATCGGATTAAATAATCCACACATAGTTTTATAGATGGAAACGATCATTTTTCGTTCGGTTCTTCCACATGTCTTCGCTCAGAGGAGCGACTTAAATTCAGAAGTTTGGAAAGCCGATGTGAGTTTCAAACGCGGTCATCTCTATTTGATAGAGGCAAACAGCGGAAAAGGAAAAAGCACTTTTTGCAGTTATATTGTCGGTTACCGACACGATTACAGCGGTCAAATTTGCTTCGATGAGCACGATGTTTCGACTTTCAGCGTTCGCAATTGGGTAGACATGCGCAAGTCGCATATCAGCACATTGTTTCAAGAATTGCGTCTATTTCCTGAACTAACGGCGATGGAAAACGTTGAAATCAAGAATCGACTCACAGGTTTCAAATCGCGCCAAGAGATTGTTGCGTGGTTTGAACAATTAGGTATTGCCGACAAACTCGATGTGAAAGCAGGGCTGATGTCATTCGGACAGCAGCAGCGTGTGGCGATGATGCGCGCATTGGTACAGCCGTTTGACTTTCTGTTGGCTGATGAACCCATCAGCCATTTAGACGACACCAATGCCCGAATCATGGCAGAAATAATGATGACCGAAGCCCAACGACAAGGCGCCGGCGTAATAATAACCAGCATCGGCAAGCATATGGACTTGCCTTATGAAACAACTTATCGTCTATGAGTCTCGTTTGGAAATTGTTGCGGCAACATATCAGCGTGCCGCAGTTTGCCGGCTTCTTCTTCGCTAACCTCTTCGGAGTGCTCATTGTGTTGTCGGGCTTCCAGTTCTATCGCGATGTGCTACCCGTGTTTACGGCCGAAGACAGTTTCATGAAGTCAGACTACATCATCGTCAACAAGAAAATCGGAACGGCAGGAACACTCTCCGGTCGCGATAACACATTCAATCGAGCAGAGATAGACGAACTTGCCGCGCGCAAGTTTGTGAATCGAGTGGGACAGTTTACATCCACTGCCTACAAAGTCGATGCTTCGATGGGGGTGAGTGGCACGCGGGTGGTCAACTCCGAACTGTTTTTCGAAAGCATTCCCGATGCTTTTGTGGATGTTCCGTTGAAAGATTGGCATTACACACCCGGTGAACACGTCGTGCCGATCATTCTTCCGAGGAGCTATATCACCATGTATAACTTCGGCTTTGCGCAAAGTCACGCGTTGCCGAAGATCAGCGACGGACTCGTCGGGATGATCGATCTCGATATATTTATCAGCGGAAACGGTCATCAAGATCAGTTTAAAGGCAAAGTCATCGGCTTTTCGGGCAGGCTAAACTCCATTCTCGTGCCTCAATCTTTTATGGATTGGAGCAACCGACGGTATGCTCCTGACACAGAACCGGCGCCTCATCGACTGATCATAGAGGTCGGAAATCCTGCCGACGAGAATATTGCGAAATATATGGACAGCAAAGGTTATGACGTCGAAGACGGTAATCTGAATGCCGAGAAGACCACCTATTTCCTCCGGATGATGGTGTCGATGGTGGTGATTGTGGGTCTGATCATTTCGGCTCTCAGCTTTTATATTCTGATGCTGAGCATTTATCTCTTGGTGCAGAAGAATGCCTCGAAGCTCGAAAATCTGTTGTTGCTCGGTTATTCGCCCAGCCGAGTGGCTCTGCCCTATCAACTTCTGACCGTCACACTCAATGCGTCGGTACTCGTTATCGTATGGATTGCGTTGTATTTCATCAGAAGTTATTACATGGGTATCATCGAAACGCTTTTCCCCGACATCGAAGACGGATCGATTGTGCCTGCTGTTGGCTTCGGACTGTTGCTTTTCGCAGGTGTGAGTTTGCTCAATCTTTGGGTTGTCCGCCGCAAAATTATGCGGATTTGGCATCGTAAAGATTAAAAGATCACACTCATTTGAGGGTCGACCAATCGGCGGTCGGTTTCCACATAGCGACGAATAGGCCTGCAACTAACGGTTAATCGCATGACGCTTAACGGTTAGTTGCAGTGCGTTTCAGCGCTGATTGCGACACGTCTAAGCGTTTATTGCAAGCATCTTTTTGAAGTATTGAAGCTTAAAAAATGATCAATCAATAGCATATTGCATCCTTTTCATTATCTTTGTAACCCAAAAATCAAAGCAGAAAAAAGATGGATAATAAGATGAAAAACTATCTGCCGAAAATGGAATCGGCTAAGATGGAAGCGCTTTACGAGATCGAAAACGCCTATAAAGCTGGTGACTTGTCGCTCGAAGAAGCCCGAAAACAGATCCGAGAACGCGTAGGTAAGGTGAGCGCTTACCATGTGGCGTATCTCGAACAGACAATGACCGAGGAGACAGAAGACGAATGTGTGCGCGAGGATATTCATGCACTGATCCACCTTTTGGATGGTTTCCTGGATCATTCCAGACCTGATCTGCCCGCCAATCATCCCATCACGCACTATCTGAAAGAGAATGACGAGATGCGAAAACTGCTCTTGGCTGTCGAAGATCTTGTGCAATATCCGATGATCAAGAATCAGTGGCTGCAACTCTATGAGCAAATCAGTCAATATCCGATTCATTACAAGCGCAAACAAAACCAACTTTATCCCGTCTTGGAACGGAAAGGGTTTTCGCGTCCGACGACCACGATGTGGACATTCGACGATATCGTGCGTGACGAAATACGCGAGTCGGCCCGACTCTTGGAGGCCGGAGACGAGGAAAAATTCATCTCGCTGCAATCAACTTTGATCGCTCACTGCCGCGATTTGATGGAAAAAGAAGAGGTGATTCTTTATCCCACATCGCTCGCATTGATTGATGATGCCGAGTTTGAAGAGATGAAATCGGGCGATCAAGAGATCGGCTTTGCTTTCTTCTCGGTGTCGGCCGAACCTAAAACAATGCCCGGACAATCCTCAGTAGCTACTGATGGTTTTGCCAAAGACTTGCAGGCATTGCTTACAAAATATGGTTATAGTGTGGGAGAAGGCGATCAACTCAACGTGACAACAGGGAAATTGACGCTCGAACAGATCAATCTCATCTATAAACATTTGCCGATCGACATATCATTCGTGGACGAAAACGAGCTTGTTTGTTTCTATTCTGACACCGATCACCGTATATTTCCGCGCAGCAAAAACGTGATCGGACGCGAAGTGATGAACTGTCATCCGCGGAAGAGTGCCCACATCGTGCGTGAAGTGATCGACAAATTGCGTAGCGGAGAGCAAAACAAAGCCGAATTCTGGATCAATAAGCCCGGAATGTTTATTTATATCGTCTATGTGGCGGTGCGAGATGCAGCGGGAAAGTTCCGCGGTGTGCTTGAAATGATGCAAGATTGCACCCACATTCGAGCTTTGGAAGGATCGCAAACATTGCTCACTTGGTCCGACGAAACATCTCAACAAAAGGCTCAAATGCTTGTTGAAGAAATAGACGAAAATACAAATGAAACAGCACCGATCACCGAAATAACGCCTGAAACACGATTGCATGATCTGTTGAAACAATATCCTGAAATCGGTAAACGCCTCCCGGAACTGGCTCCCGAATTTAAAATGCTCAACTCACCATTGGGTAAAATCCTCGCACGTAAGGCCAATGTGCGAATGATGAGTGAGCGTTCGGGCATACCGCTTGATCAACTTCTCACCGGGATTCGCAATTTGATACAATAAAGTTATTTGTTGATGAGTCGGCCGAGATGTCGTTTAAAGGCGATGTAATACAGCAGGCCAGCCACTGTCAGACCAAACGGAAAGGCCAGCCAGATGCCCACTAATCCCATATCTAATGTGATTCCGAAGAGATAACTCAATGGAAGCGACACGACGAAATAAGCAAAGAAGGCCACATACATCAGTGGTTTGACATCCGAAAGGCCACGCAGCGCATTGGAATAAATGCACTGCAATCCGTCACCAAACTGATAAATGATGAGCACAATGATGGTCATCGCTACGAGATGACACACGGCGGTGCTGTCAGAAAACAAATAGCCGATGCTATTTCGTGATAAACCGACTGGTAATGAAACGGCAAGGGCAATGAGCAAAACCAAATGAAAACCTGCGATGGCACTGTTTCGGGCAGCTGTGTAATCGCGTTGACCGTTGAAATAACTGATTCGCACGGCCACAGCTGCTCCCATTCCATAATACACTAAAAAGAAGAATTGTGAGATCGTCAGCATGATTTGATGGGCCGCTAATGCTGTCGCACCGATCCACCCCACCATAACGCTCGACAGACTGAACGCTGCCGACTCCATCCCCATTTGTAAGGCGAGCGGCCATCCGAGTTTATTCTGCTCGGTAAAGAAAGTTCGATTTACTCTTCCTTGCTTAAAACCGACGCGATAAATATGATAACGCTTACTCAGAAAAAACATGGCTGCGAAAACGATTGTCATGATCACGCGCGATAGCGTAGTTGAAATACCAGCACCGAGAAGGCCCAGTTCGGGCAGCCCTAACTTGCCATAGATGAGCAGATAATTGCCGATAATATTGAGAATGTTGCCTCCTAACAGGATCCACATCGGTGTACGGGTATCTGTGATACCGTCGGAAAACTGTTTGAATACGTTAAACCAGCACACGAAGGGCAATGATATGAACAGCACTAACAGATAAGGACGCATCAAAGGGAGCAATTCCGTGGGTTGACCGAGGTTTCCAATGTTCGCATAAAACACTCCAACGACGACGCCGAGCAGCAATGCCAATACTGTGTTTGCCGCTAAGGCATTCTTTACGGATGCTCCGATGAGAGTCGATTGATCACGACCGAAGAGATTGCCGACGATAGGTGTGAGGCCGTAAGAGAACCCGAGACCGAAGAGCAACACCAAATTGAACATGTTGTTGACGAATGCCGCAGCAGCCAATTCATTCGTACTGTGATGTCCGATCATCAATGTGTCGGCGCAGCTGAGCAGTATTGTGCCTGTCTGTCCGATGATAATGGGTAATCCGAGGGCAGTAAGCGATCGATAATGTGTGGTGTATTGACGAACCTGAAAACGTTTCATAAGGTGTGCAAAGTTACGAAATATTGCCTGTAATCTTTCTTCCTGTCAGGAAATAATACTAATTTTGCCCTCGTTACATAAACAAATCAAGAGTAGAGCGTATGAAGACGAAATGGATAATGATGTCGTTGCTGGTTGCAGTGACAGTCTCTTGTGGTACGATCTCCACGGTGCCTGTCACCGGGCGCAAGCATTCGTTGCTTGTAAGCGACGAACAAGTGTTGAGTTTGAGTAACCAAGAGTATAAGAAATATATGCAAAGTGCGAAGCGATCGACCGACGTTGCGCATACGGCGATGGTACAACGAGTGGGCCGCCGATTGGCAAACGCAGTGGAGACTTACCTCCGCAACAACGGGATGAGCACCGAAGTGCAGAATTTCAGTTGGGAATTTAATCTTGTACAAGACAAGGCTGTCAACGCGTTCTGTATGCCCGGCGGCAAGATCGTGGTGTATGAAGGGCTGCTTCCTGTCACACGCGATGAAGCCTCATTGGCCATCGTGCTCGGTCATGAGATCGCACACGCTGTAGCGAAACATTCTGCCGAACAGATGTCTAAGCGCATCCGACAAGCTTATGGCACGCAGATCGGCGGATCGGTGTTGACTGCGTTGGGAGTTGGATCGGATGTGTCATCGGTGGCACAGGCCGCAGCGGGACAATTCTTCTCGTTTAGGAACCTGAAATATTCTCGTGACAATGAGACCGAGGCCGACCGAATGGGATTGATCTTTGCAGCCATGGCGGGATATGATCCGCGTGTTGCCGTGGGCTTTTGGCAGCGGATGGCAGCCCAGAGTGGGAGTGGCAACTCGTCGGATGTGTTCAGCGATCACCCATCAGACGCCAAGCGTATTGCTGCCATACAACGTGAGATGCCCGAAGCTATGCGCTATTATCAAGGTGGTAATGCATTTTCCAACGGGCCGCATGGTACAAAGAAGAAACAGAAGACGGTGAAGCCGGGCGGTTCCGTGTCGGCATCCGACCTTTATAAATCGTCTTCCCGAAACCGATAAACATGACATGATGGAAATATGTATTGTAGCGGGGGCGCGTCCCAATTTTATCAAGGTGGCCCCCATTGTGAGAGCGATAGAAAAAGTGAAGTCAGAGGGACAGCATATAGATTTCACGCTGGTCTATGCCGGACGTGAAGATGATCCGTCTTTGGAGTCATCAATCTTCGAAGACTTGCAGATTGAGCACCCTACTGTATATCTGGGGGTGGACTGCGAGAACCTGAACGAGCTGACCGGGCAGGTGATGTCGGCTTTCGAACATTATTTGCAGACACACAAAACAGACGTGGTGCTGGTCGTGGATGATCTCGCTTCTACACTTGCTGCGGCCATCGTAACCAAGAAGCAGGGACTGACATTGGCACACCTTGTGCCGGCACGCGATCATTCAATATTCGGATGCCCAAGGAGATTAATAGGCTCGTCATCGACGGATTGAGCGATCTGCTCTTCACTGCAGGTTTGGGAAGCAGTAGCATTGCATCGCGCGAGGGAGCCGAACTATCTAAGATCTACATGGTGGGTAATATCCTGATGGACACTCTACGATTCAACCGCAATCGTTTGCGACGTCCGGCAGTGCTCGACCAGCTTGGGACAAACGATTATCTCGTATTCACCCTTAACCGCAAGGCGCTGATAGCCAACCGGGAAAATCTTCGGCGTATGCTTGCCGGTATAGTGATGGCTGCCGAAGGATTGCCTGTTATTGCCCCGTTGCGTGTGAAAGCTGCCCAAGCTGTGCGAGAGTGCTTGCCCGGCGATACCAACTCTTTCCACATCATCGATCCGTTGAGTTATTTGGAGTTTGGTTATCTCACCGCCCATGCGCACGGCATCATCACTGATTCGGGTAATGTGGCCGAAGAAGCGACATTCAATGGTGTGCCTTGTATCACGCTCAACAGTTATACCGAGCATATCGAGACGGTGAAAGTGGGATCTAACGTGCTGGTGGGCGAAGACCCTGCACTGCTCTTCGAAGTCATGACCGATATGGTGAAAGGACGGTGGAAGAAATGCAGCATCCCCGAACGGTGGGACGGAAGGAGTGCGGAACGAATTGTGCAAAGCCTGATCAGCATGGCTTCTTCAAAGGAAGAGAGCGGCCATTAGTTCTCTTCCCGTTTTCTTGAATGATGATTTAAACCACAACAGAGCTTCCTCTCTCATCTCGTCTGCTTTGGAAGAGGCGGGAGAGAAACTCTATTTCAAAACCTGTTTTCTATGAAAAAGATTGCTTTAATCACTGGTGCGACAAGCGGAATAGGTGAGGCTTGCGCCCGAAAGTTTGCCCAAGGAGATTATGATCTGATTGTGACGGGACGCAATCAACCCAAATTGGACGCCTTGAAAGCATCCTTATCTGAATGGGGCGCCGATGTGTTGCCCCTCGTATTCGACGTGCGCGACCGGCAGGCTGCCATCGAAGCCGTTGACGTCTTGCCCGATCGGTGGCGCGATGTGGATGTGCTCATCAACAATGCCGGCCTGGCTTTGGGCTTGGAAAAAGAATATGAGGGGCGCTTCGATGATTGGGAGACGATGATTGACACCAATATCAAAGGATTGCTCACAATGACTCGGCTTATTGTTCCGCACATGGTGGAGCGCAATCGAGGTCATATCATCAACATCGGCAGTGTTGCCGGCGATGCGGCTTATGCCGGTGGCAACGTTTATTGCGCCACGAAGGCGGCTGTGAAAGCCATTACCGACGGGCTACGGATCGATTTGGTGGACACGCGTATCAGGGTAACCAATCTGAAGCCCGGCCTTGTGGAGACCAATTTCAGTGTTACTCGCTTCCATGGCAACAAAGCGCAGGCCGACAATGTCTACCGCGGTATTCATCCGCTGACGGGCGCCGACATCGCCGACACGGCTTTCTTTGCAGCGAGTGCGCCCGAGCATGTGCAGATAGCCGAAGTCTTGATCCTCGCCACACACCAGGCCAATGGAACCGTTTGCAGCAAAGATCCCGACCGAGAGGAATCTCTCTCGTAGTCGACTGCGTGTTTGATATGTCGGGAAAAGAATCGGGGATGATCCGGGTATCGACACACTGACAAGACAATGAGACCTATGGGACTGCTGCCGCACAAGTCCCATAGGTCTCATTGTCTTGTATAAGGGTTCTTAATTGATAGTAAGAGCCATCTAAAACTCACAAATAGAGATCTTCTTGTCTCGAAATCAAACTTATCTGTTGCTTAATCGTCACTTTTTCTATTAAATTTGCAGCACCATTTGGTTCTTGGTAGCTGTGAGATTGGAGATCCCGGCATTGGTGTTCACTGACACTCTCAAGGTGCACTATTGCAAGGTTTTGAGAATCATCTCTTTCAGTTCGGGGTGTGTGGGAGCCGGTGCGGCGAAAGACACCATGCGCCCTTCTCGGTCGATGATCATAAAACGAGGAACGCCGGTGACATGGTAGTCGACAGCAAATCCCTTGGTCCAACTGTCTATAAAGATGAGATTACCGGAGAGCTGGTGCTCCTTGATGAGTTTTTCCCATCGCTCGTTTTCCACCCACACACCCACACAGACGCTAAGAAAGGTGAGATCGGGCGACTCCAGTTCTTTCTCCAATTTTTTGAAGTAGGGGATCATTCGGATGCAGGGTGCACACCAAGTTGCCCACACATCTACCACAACCACCTTTCCGCGCAGATCGCTTAGAGACAGCGTGGAACCATCGGGGCGAACTCCCTTGAAGTCGATAGCCGGTTGGCCGAGCTTCGACCATGCCAGTCGTGCTTCAATGGGTTTTAAGGCTTGTTGCAAACCGGCAGACAATGATACATTGCCCATGGCATGGCGCAAAGTCTCATATTTTTCGTAATAGGATAGCTCGCAGGCCACTTGATACAGATAGGCCTCACGCAATGGCTGTGTCGAGAGAAAAGCCATCCGCTTGGCATAATCTTCGCGGCGGATGCCTTGTTTTTCTGCCCGATAGTCTACATAGAGCACCAACATTTCAGACGCATGAGGCAGGCGCAACAGATCGGCATGGGCAAAGAGTTGTTCGTAGGTTTGCAGATCCGTGTCAGTGATAAAGTCTTCGGCTATGTCGGCTACGTGATTCTTCCAATAGGCTAACTTGAAGAATGCCTGGTCGGCATCGATTTTCAATCGCAGTAGTTCGGCAACAGCTCCCTTACCCACGAGTTGCCGTTTCAGAGCTGTGGCCGACTGTTTTAGAAGATTCATCTCCTGCGCGAACTGATAGGGCTTGACGCTCTTCCCACCGGGAATGAGGTTGTAAAGATAGGCGTGGAAAGCTGCTGTGGCACTCTTGGATGCCCACCATGCGAAATGTTTTTCGGCACCATCGACACCGGCTGTCAGATCCAATCGCTCGTTGCTGTATCGCACAGTGAGTTGTTGGCCATCTTTCAGATAAATACCGTGTTTCACGTTTCCGCCGGTAGAGAGCAGGTAATAACCGTTGTAGGGCAATCTCGCACGCAAGGTGAACTTTCCGCCGACAGAGGCTTGCACCGTGGTGTATAGGCTGTCGATTCCCTGATCAATGGTGTAAAGATGGATCTTATTGCCCGTTTCGGGCGCGATGACACCTCTGATCACCACCTCGGCAGATGCTGTCAGGCAGAGGAACAAGCTCATGATTACTGTTATCGTTTTTCTCATATAGTCTTTCGATTTTACGTGTGTCCTTTTATGATTTTCCTCCTCGTCTTTTAGAATAGTGTCGAGGTATAGATGCCGGTTTTGGTCTGGCTCATAAAGCAGGCACGTTTCACCCGTCCTTTTCCTTCCAGCACTTTAACGGCAGCCTGCACCTTGCCTGCATTCACAGGGTAAAGGTAGAGTTTATAGTTGCCGTTTGTGGTAGTCGCCACCGCGAGATAGTCAAACCATGTGCTGTCGAAGCCGTAGGGTGAGTATTTCAAGAATTCCATATAGGTGATAGTCTCGTTGGCCCCCCAACTGATATCCTGTGCAGTCTCAACCTTGTTGTCGAGATTGCAGGAATAGAGTTTATTGTCTTTTGCGAAGTAAATGATTCTGTTATTTTGGTTCAATGTCCGATAGTCGGCTTGTAACATGTTCAGTGAGCCATCCAGACTCTCAACAGTCTTAATGGGATTCAGGTCCATCGTGCTCGGTTGTCCGTTGAGTGTCAGTAGAGAATATTTACCTGTATCTTTCTGTTTCACGATGGCCATGGCCACATCCCCCTGGTTGTAAGCAGAGGTGGTGGATCCGCCCATAAAGAGCAGGTCTATATTCATGTTCTTAGGAGATAGGGGACCTGTTCCGTCAACGAAGTAATTAACGGAGGCCGAGGTGCGGCTGACGCTACAAAACGAGCTGTTCTTCTTGTTGAAAAGCAAGGGCAATGATCTGCCTGAATGACGAATCGGAGAGATGTCGTAGTCACCCAGTGTTTTGATGACAAACTGCTTGTAGACATCATAGCGTGAGTTGAACAGCGTATAGATGTTATCTCCCACGTAGACATGCACATCCGACGGACCGGCAAACATATCGCGTACTTCACGGCGCGAGGGTGCTTCAATGAAGAGATGATCGTAGTCTCGGATGATCTTACCGGTGAAATAGTCGAGTGCGGCCAAGTCTTTGCTGCTGGCCACAAACACGGCATTGACGCGTTTGTCACGCTGAGCAGATTCGTCGAAATCCCAATAGTTGAATGTGAAGTAGAGGTTTTGACCCGTTCCCTGCAAGTGATGCCCGTTGGCGGCTTGCACAATGTTCGGTTTGGTCTTCGTGTCTGAGAAGAAGTCGATATCCGCACTGTCGTTCTCGCTTTTCAGCACCCACCAGCCTATGCCCATGTCGGTGGTTACATACAGATCGTATTCCTCGTAGGCGAATACGCCTGTCGAACGGTCTGTGGCACAGAGTCGTAACTTGTAGTTGCCTACGCTCAGATTGACCTTGTAGTTCAAATCACGTTGATGCGAAATGGTGTCGACCTGCTCGTTCCACGATGCCGAAGAAGGTACCACGAGCCAAAAGAAGTCGTATTGCCGGTCTTCGGGATACACCTTTGGACTGATCTGCAATCTATCCCCCGTCGGGCTTACCGTATAGTTGGCTTGTACGCCTTCGATACGGATATTGATCGGATCCTTATAGTCATAGTTCCCTTTGTCAGAGAAACAACTGCTCAGCAAGAGAACCGCCATTAAGGCTGAAAATATATATAGTTTTCTCATCTGTTTCTGTGTTTGTTAATATAAGCCGGTTATACATTCGAGGGGAATGTTACTAATGCACTGTTGGGATCGGAAGGATCTTCGCGCATCGGCGCTAATCCCGAAGCAATGTTGGCAGGATCGCTATTGAACGCATCCAAAGCCTCGATGAACTTGCTACGCCAGTAAACGGCAAACGATTTGCTTTTGTTTGCCTCTTCAATCCATGCGTTGTCCACTTTATTACCCACAACCTGTAACATCAGTTGGTGTTTAGGTTTGCTGTATTTACCGAGATAGGCCTTTGTGGTGTAGTTCCAGTTGGATGGCATTTCTAATTTGTCAGAAATGATAATCGTCTGTCCCAGCAGGCGTCTTTCGCCGAGGCCGAAGTCTCCATTGGCTTTCAGACGCAAGCGCAGCCTGACACTTCCGGTCTTTAAGGATGCGTCGCGTAATACCACGATACCGACGTTATCGCTGATGCGTCCTGCCCGGATCGTAAACAGAGGCTGTATCGCTTCATCCGAGAGCGCCACATAATGCTTACCGGCTATGGCCTTGTCGGTGCGTTCTGTCACGGTAGAATCTTTTACCCTGCCGGTATTGTCGTAAGTATAGGTGATGTTGTATTCGCTCACTTGCTCGAATGTCACATGACGATCGACATTTGATGAGCCGCCGATGACACGGACGGGTATATACACGGTGTCGCGATCTCTCGATGCGCTGCCCCAGACAAAAGAATAGGAATAGTCGGCAGGCGGATTTTTATCGCGACTGACCAACTCTGCTCGTGCTTTGTCGTTATAAAGTAGTTTCTCATCTTCCTTACAGCCCTGTATGAGCAGGATGAACAGTAAGGCTGTATATAATATTTTCTTCATAGTTTTGTTTCTATTAGTTTGCTTAGTTCACATACGCAGCTTCGTTTTTCGGCAACGGAATGACATACGTCTCCACCGAACCGGGAACGCTAGCCCAATAAATGTCGTTTACAGCCAATCGCTTATAGGCATAGAACGCCTGTCCTTCTCCATAAAATTCTTTATTATACTCCTGCACGAGTATCTTGGTGCGCTGTGCTTCGTCGGTCATGGTGCAGGCGTGATGTCGCGGGCCGTACAGAAAGTGGTATAATATGAATTGGCGTCTGTCAGCGAACTGCATTCGATGGCGATCAAATACATTTCGGAAAGCCTTATCAGCGGGATGACATTCTTAGCGAGAGTAGGCATCTTGTCGCTCTGAACGTATTTCTGGAAATAAAACGGCTTGTTGTAGTAACTGATATTGACTTCTTCCCACATGTTTACGAAGCGAATGTCAGACGTACCGGCATCGTAAAGACGTGCTGTGAGTTCGGTCTTCGGTTTCTGATAACTTCTTCCCGAACCGATGGTAGCAGTCAGGTTGTTGACTTTCAAATCCATAATATGCTCTGCTGATAGGGTCTTGTCACCTCGGGCACAGTCGTTCCTGGTACCCAAGCGGAAAGTCTTGCTCCCCTCCGGGGTGGCTGCGTCTATCACCAGTTTGGCATATTCCAGTGCTTTCGCTTTGTTGCCTATCCACAGATAAACACGTGCCTTCAAAGCACACACCGCGTAATAGTTCATACGTATTTGTCGGAAACCGAAGAAGTTATCTTCTGAGGCTAATGTCTTATTGAGGGCTTCGATAGACTTCGTCCGGATGGGGTCTGTTTTCAGAAGAGATTCCGCTTCATCCAGATCTTTCAGCAGTTGTGTCGTATATTCAGAGTAGGTGACGAATGCGTTGGGCCGGTTAGCCACCACAGTGACATAAGGAAGAACCTTAGAGGCAGGCACGTTGCCGGGCATAGGACCAAAGAGACGTAGCACATCGAAATGGCAGAATGCACGTAAGCCCAATGCTTCTCCTCTTATCAGATTATAGTTGGTATCATCGAGCACGTTTCTATGGCTTTCTATACCGCTCAACAAGCCGTTTACATCAGCCACCGTTTTATAAAGATTGTTGTAGATCTGCTCCATGGCATTTTCCACGACACTGGCCTTATAGTCGTATTTTTTTAAGTACTCGCCGATGCTGCCCGACGTATAGGTCCAATGTTGTGCCAGATGCTCCACCGTGCCGCACACCATCTCTTGGCCATACAAGTTGGTTTGTTTCATTCGGATATAACTTCCGATCAGCACACTCCGACAACCGTCTACGGTAGAGAACATCTTATCTTTTTCCTGCTCAGTAGAAGGAAGCACATCAAGGTAGTCATTGCAGGCCGTTGTCACATGCAATATGAGTAGCGCTGCGATTATATGTTTGCAGTATTTCATTGCTTTGGGATTTATGTTTTAGAAACTAAGGGATAGCGTAAACGAGAAACGACGGGAGTAAGGATAAGAAAGGCCACGCTCCTGTTTCACGCTCGATAGATAGAACAGATCGCTCAGGTCTCCGCTCAATGTCAGAATCTGTACACCCAGGTTGTGCTTCAACCAAGGATTGTTGCTAAACATATAGCTCAAATGGATATTCTGGCAGGTGAGTGTCCGCTCATCCTGTACGAATCTTGTTGTTGCATAGGTTTTGGTCTCGTTATTCAAGCCTTTAAAGAAGGTGTGGTCGTCTTTCTTTTGCCAACGATCATAAAACACTCTTCTGTCCACATTATAGTGTTTGTCGGCATTCTCTATGCGGTTAGCCAAGGTCGAATTATAGATTTGACCACCGAAGCGATAGCCGAAGGCAATGTTGGCCGTGAAGTCTTTCCAACGAATCATGGTGCTCAGCGTGCTCGGTACTTCGGTTGGCTGATGCCGCAAGCCACTCGATCTGCAGCACTCCAATTGTGAGTCACTTCTCCATTCTTTTTCAAGAAAAGCTCGTTACCGGTGCTGGGATCGATGCCTAATGAACGAACGGCATAGATCGTATATTGCGACTCGCCTTCGCGGATCACCTTATTGGGCGTCGTCCCACCAGTGAGGAGTCGTTTGGCATATTCGTCTTTCAATGCCTGCGACAGCTTCACCACCTTGTCTTTATTGTGTGCGATAGAACCCGTCATCGACCATGCTAACCTTTTGCTCGTGTTTCGCAACAAGAAAGCGGTGGCCTTCACTTCGAAACCACGATTCTCCACCTTTCCTATATTCTCAATAAATGATGTGAAGCCATTGGAAAGCGGAAGATTCAGGGAGGAGAGCAGATTAGAGGTCTTGTCGAGATAAATGTCGGCTACGACATTCAGTCGATTATCAAACATGTTGAGCTCCACTCCGGCATTCCATTTATCCGTCTTCTGCCATTCGAGATTAGGATTTTCCAGTGCTTTCTGATAAGCTCCCGTCCATTGGTTGTAACGGTCGTCCAGATAGTAAGAATAGGTGGCAATGGCTTGGTAAGCACTGAATTTCTGTGAGCCGGTCTGTCCGAAAGAGGCTCTTAGCTTGAGCCGATCAATGAAGCGCACGTCTTTCATGAACGTCTCATTGTGCACGTTCCATCCGAGACCCATAGAATAGAATGGGGCGAACCTGCGATTCTTACCGAATTGTGAAGAGCCGTCGATACGGTATGCCAAATCGGTATAATAGCGGTTGTCATACGAGTAGTTAGCGTTCATCACCAACCCTACAGCCCTTGTGCGTGATTCTCCGCCAGAAGGCTTGCCGCCCTTTTGATATTGCAGGGCATTGGAAGGGAAGTCGAGTTTTTCATCGGTAAACCCTTCAAACACGAAGTTGTAATTGCGTGCGAAATTAGACGTAACATTCCAGTTAGCTGCTGCATATAGCAAGTGTTTCTCGGCAAAGAGTTTTGAATAACTCGCTGTGAGGGCCACCTCATAATTCGTCAGTTTACCCGTCCCGTAGTCATAACGTCCTTTGCGCAGACTTCCTTCGTCGGTCTGATACTCGTCTGCCTCGAACATCGTGTGCTTAGCAGGTTTATATAGGTCGCTCTCGTTGGTGCGCCAGGTAAACCCGACACGACCTCGGGTGATAAACCCTTCGAACGGGCGCCATTCAATAGAGAAATTATCGGTAATATCGGTATATTGTTGGCTGTTTTTCTGGTTGAGCATGGCATTATACAGCGGGTTGGAGGGCAGATTGCTGAAACCTCCGTAGAAGTTCACGTCGTCGTCAAACATTTTGTTCAGTTTGCCGTTGTCGTCATAAGGGCGCCAATAAGGGTTCAACTTCGTATAGTCTGAGAAAGAACCATAAGGCGACTCATCAGACATGGTGTGCCCGATATTGAGGTCGTTGGTGAAGATCAGACCGCGATGCCGGTAAGACAACGTGATGCCGCCGTTGAAGCTTTCGCGATCAGAACCTTTCATCACACCGGCAATACGGTTGTATTGCAACGAAGCCGAGTAACGGAAACTCTCATCGCCACCTTCCAAACGGATGTTGTGCCGCTGACCGACACCTGTTCGCAATGGTTTGGCCATCCAGTCGGTATCGACACCGCGAGCCACGTCTTGCAGTATCTGCGAATACTTCTTCTTTAATTTGAAGTCACGCATCGGATCGGTGCTGCTATAATATCCCGAACGTTTTTCCAACTCCAATTTTTCGGCTGCATTCAGCAGATCATAGTCAGACAAGTCGGGGGCCTCGATGTTTAGGCTTCCCGTATAAGAAAAACGCAATCTTCCCGATTGGGGCGTCTTCCGCTTGATGACAATCACACCGTTGGCGCCACGTGAACCGTAGATGGCTGTGGCAGAACCGTCTTTCAGCAGCGTGATCGACTCCACTTCGTCTTCGTTGAGATCCATCATGCGAGATAGACTGATCTCGAATCCGTCCATAATGATCAACGGCGTATTCAAGTCGGTGCGTGTGTTGTCTTGCAGATTGGTGATGGTTGGCAGATTGGCACTTCCGCGGATCTGGATATCGGGCAGATGGTTAGGGTCTGAACCGTACTGGTTGTTGACCAGCATATTGAACGAAGGGTCGATATTGGCAATAGAGGTGAGCAGATTCTTGTTACCGAACTCTTTCAGCTCTTTGTTGGTGATCGTGGCTACCGATCCTGTGAAAGCATCTTTATTCTTTTGGAAAATACCTGTCACCACGACATCCTTCAGCGTGTTGTTGGATTGCATGGTGAGATCATGCACCACATCATCCGTACCCGGCTCGATTGTGATGCTGGTTGGTTTCATACCTACATAAGTAAAGCGGATTGTTGTTCGCTTTGTCGGTATCTTGATTTGATACATACCGTCCGTATTCGTTACGCCACTGATTTTGCCATCGGCGCCATACACGGTGACACCGATCAAGATTTCGCCATAGTCGTCTTTCACTTGGCCTTTGACCGTTCGCGTGTCTCTGGCCGGTTGTTGTTGCGAACTAAGCGGGGTTCCGGCATTTTGTGCATACGTTGCAGACTGTGGCGATCCGCTCCACCAGGCAAATGCCAGGAGCATCATGACTCGCCAAAAATGTTTGCGTCTTCTCATAAAAGATCCTTAATTATATTATTGACTTCAAAGGTTATCGTTCTTAGAAATAGATCTCGTTTTTTCATAAACGACATGGGTTATCTTATTTAGGAGGCAAAGATAATAAAAGATTTATATAAACGAAGAAGATTGTGGAAAAACGTATATAAAATAAAGTTAGAAAATGATAGAAAATATAAATTTACAACTGTCTCATCGACCGAAGATTATGGGACGATATTTGTGCCAAACGAGAAGTATGGGAGTAGTCAAGGAGAAGTCCCATAGGTGTGGGGCAGACCTATGGGACTTCTCATCATCCGCAATGGGAGATGTTCATGAGTGGTGAGTGAGTTATTCTTTTTTCCTCGGTTTGCGGTGTTGCTTTTTCTTCGGAGGATGTTGTTTGCCGCGCATGGGTTTTCGGCCTCTCTTGGCGGCAGGTTTCGGTGCGGCGTTATAGTCAGGACCAGAGCCGAGCCGGGAGGGGAGTGGCAGTTTGTCAATGGTTTTGCCCAAGAACTTTTCGATCTGTCGGAAATAGATAAAGTCGGCCTCGCAAATCAGCGTGATGGCTTGACCGTCGCGATCGGCACGGGCAGTGCGACCGATGCGATGCACGTAATCCTCCACATCATGTGGAACATCATAGTTGACTACCATCGAAATGTCATCGATATCAATGCCACGGGAGAGAATGTCGGTGGCGACGAGCACGTCGATCTGTCCGCTCTTGAAGCGGAACATCATCTCATCACGCTCGGCTTGGGTGAGGTCGGAGTGCATCTCGCCACTATTGATTTTCAGGCGTAGGAGTGCACGATTGATCTCTTTTACTCGCTGCTTTTTCCCGCAGAAGATGATGACACGCTTGATGTCTCTGTCTTGGAAGATGGTCTCGATGAGGCCAAGCTTCTGTGCGTCGTGACACACGTAGGCGCTTTGTTTGATCTTCTCGGCAGGACGACTCACGGCGAGTTTCACCTCGACAGGGCGTTTGAGGAGTGTCTTGGCCAGTTGCTCGATTCTTACGGGCATTGTGGCCGAGAACATGATGGTCTGGCAGGTCTTGGGCAATTGTTTTGCAATGGTGAGAATATCTTCCGAGAAGCCCATGTCAAGCATTCTGTCGGCCTCGTCTAAGACAAAAAAGGAAACTCTACTCATGTCCACATTGCCTAAGCTGAGATGGGAGATGAGGCGGCCGGGCGTGGCAATCACCACGTCTGCACCTAACCTGAGTGACCGGATCTCTTGATCGTAACGGTTGCCGTCGTTGCCTCCGTAAACGGCCACGCTGCTCACATTGTCGAGGTAGTAGCCGAAGCCTTGCATGGCCTGGTCGATCTGCTGTGCCAGTTCACGTGTGGGCGACATGATGATGCAGTTGATGGCATCCTTGGGGTAACCTCCATCGTCGAGCATCGATAAGATGGGGAGCAGATAAGCGGCAGTTTTTCCCGTGCCAGTCTGTGCAACACCCATCACGTCATGCCCGTTGAGGATTTCGGGAATGCACTTTTCCTGTACGGGCGTACATACGTCGAAGTGCATGTCATAGAGGGCGTCTAATACGTTATCGTTTAAATCTAATTGGTCGAAATACATGTCTTGTTAATTGGGTGCATTGCGATAGCAGAAGTAGGCCACCACGGCGAAGATGAAGTTAGGAATCCATGCTGCCAGTATCGGCGGCAGGTTGGCGTTGATGGCGAAAGTGGAAGAGACCGTCTGTAACATGATATAACCGAAACTCAGGGCAAGTCCGATACCGAGGTATAGACCCATTCCCCCTTTGCGTTTACGCGACGATAGAGAAAAACCTATGGTTGTGAGGATGAATGATGCAAAGGATGCGGCAATGCGTTTGTGGTACTCCACTTGATATTGCACGACGTTGCCGCTGCCTCGGTCTATCTGTTTGGAGATATAAGCACGAAGTTCGGGGCTGGTAAAGGTTTCTTGCTGTCCTTTGGAGTAGACAAGATCGGTAGGCTCCATCTGAATCAGGGTGTCTTTCTGCATGCCGCTGGTGATGACCTCGCGCAATCCTTTGAGCCGTCTCAGTTTCCAGTTGGTCATCTTCCAGTGATTTTTGGAGTCGGAGATCGTGTCGTATTGCACTTCCATCGCTGTGAGGTGACTCACAAGTTTCTTGTTTTCAAACTTGTCGAGGCAGAATCCATAGCCTTTTTTCAGGTTGTTGTCATAGTGCTGAATATAAGCGATGACGCCAGCTCCCACTTGCAGTTGTACATTATCGGCAGAGGTGTTCTTGGTCTTGTTCTTATAGATGGCCTCAAAGTTCTGTCGGATAACGGTGCCGTGCGGGATGACATATGCGCTTAGGAAGAAAGACATGAGCGAGATAACTATGCACGAAATCATATAGGGCCGCATCAGACGTTTGAATGAAACGCCAGCTGCCAGCATCGAGATTATTTCCGAATTGCCTGCCAATTTGGAGGTGAAGAAGATCACAGCGATGAAAACAAAGAGGGGGCTAAAGAGATTGGCGAAGTAAGGTACGAAGTTGAGGTAATAATCGAAGACTATAGCCTGCAACGGCGCATGAGACTCGGTGAATTTAGCTAAGTTCTCGTTGATGTCGAACACGATGCTGATGGATATGATCAGCATGATGGAATAAATGTAAGTACCGATAAACTTCTTGATGATATACCAGTCGAGTATCTTGATGTATCTCAACGGATTCAGAACACGCATCCATTGCATCCGTTGTCTCATCCATCCGAAAGCCCGTCTGAATCCACTCGTGTGACGATATACCCAATTCAGAAATCGGTGTAGCCATATTGGATGTCGGCTCAGCCATCTGGCTATCTTGTAACGGCGACGATGCCGCTTGATCTGTCGATAGGATTTGTTCATCTTTCTGCTTGCTTACACATTATTATATATGCCATCCTGATTGTTGGGTCGGCAGGTCTCATATACGCCGCCCAAGTAGGTCGATGACCGAGCGTTTCCAAGCCACGAAGTCTCCCTGTTCTATGTGCTGCCGGGCATCTGTCACTAAACGTAGGTAGAAAGCTAAGTTGTGGATGCTGGCAATCTGCATCGCCAAGAGCTCTTGCGCCTTGAAAAGATGGTGGAGATAGGCTTTCGTGTAGAGGCGGTCGGTCTCGCAGCCATCGGGATCAATCGGGGTGAAGTCGGTCTCCCATTTCTTGTTACGCATATTCATCGTACCGTCGTAAGTGAAAAGCATCGCATTGCGCCCGTTGCGTGTAGGCATCACACAGTCGAACATATCTACGCCGCGCTCGATGGCCTCGAGAATGTTTTGCGGCGTACCTACACCCATCAAATAACGGGGTTTGTCTTTGGGCAGAATTTCATTGACAACTTCAATCATCTCATACATCACCTCGGTGGGTTCGCCCACTGCCAGTCCGCCGATCGCATTGCCTTCGGCTCCTTTGTCGGCTACGAATTTAGCGGCTTCTTGCCTTAAATCCTTGAACGTACATCCCTGAACGATGGGGAAGAGTGCTTGTTTGTAACCGTAAAGTGGTTCTGTTTCATTGAAACGTCGGATGCACCTGTCCAGCCAGCGCTGTGTGAGTCCGAGGCTTTTCTTAGCATACTGGTAATCGCTTTGTCCCGGCGGACATTCGTCGAGAGCATGATGATATCGGCTCCGATCACTCGCTCGGTGTCTATCACATTCTCCGGGGTGAAGATATGCTTCGAACCGTCTATGTGTGAACGAAATTCGCAGCCCTCTTCACGCAGCTTTCGGATGCCGGTCAGCGAGAATACCTGATATCCTCCGGAGTCGGTCAGAATGGGATGCGACCAGCCGTTGAACTTGTGTAGACCTCCGGCGGCACGCAAAACATCAAGACCCGGCCTGAGATAGAGGTGATAAGTATTGCCAAGAATAATCTGTGCCTTGACTTGTTCTTCCAATTCGCGGAAGTGAACGGCTTTAACGCTTCCGCAGGTGCCCACCGGCATGAAAATCGGAGTCTTGATAACGCCGTGGTCGGTTGTGATGAGTCCCGTCCTTGCTTCGGATGCGTTGTCCGTGTGTTGTAATTCAAATGTCATTTATTCGGCTCTCTTTGATTGATCCTTTTCCTCTTCGATGGCAAACGTTACGGGATGCTCCACCAATTCATCTGTCAAGGCAAAGTCCCATACTTCCTGTACGTTCTCTACGAAATGGAAATTAACGTCTTTGAGATAGATCATCGGGATCTCGTCGATATCTTTCTTGTTGTCCTTGCACATCACGATATCTGTGATGCCGGCTCGCTTGGCTGCGAGGATCTTCTCTTTTATTCCGCCTACGGGAAGCACTTTACCGCGAAGCGTTATCTCGCCGGTCATTGCCGTGTTCTTGCGTACTTTGCGTTGCGTAAGGGCCGAAGCAATAGATGTTGCGATAGTAATGCCCGCCGAAGGACCGTCTTTCGGCGTAGCGCCTTCGGGCACGTGGATGTGTATATGCCATTGTTCAAAGATGCGATAATCGACATCCAATTTGTCGATATGAGCCTTGACATACTCCAAAGCGATGATAGCACTCTCTTTCATCACGTCGCCCAAGTTACCCGTCAGCGTCAGTTTGCCGGCTCGTCCTTTGCTCAACGACGTCTCAATGAATAGTATTTCGCCGCCGACACTGGTCCACGCCAGTCCCGTAACAACTCCGGCATAAGCATTTCCTTGGTAAATGTCGCGATAGAAAGGCGGCTTACCTAAGAGGTCTTCAAGTTCACGCGGTGTTATTTTATAGTTTTCGAGCACACCGTCACGGGCTTTTATAAATGCCAACTTGCGCAAAGCCTTGTTGATTTGTTTCTCTAACTGTCGCACACCACTTTCTCTGGTGTATTGTTCGATTATCTTTTCTAATGCGGCTTTGTTGAGTGTGGGCTGCAACTTCTCCTTATCGAATCCCGTGTTGGCAAGTTCTCGTGGAACAAGATGACGTTTAGCGATCTCCGTTTTCTCTTCTGTGATATATCCGCTCACTTCAATCACCTCCATTCTGTCGAGCAATGGACGCGGAATCGTGTTGAGATCGTTGGCAGTGGCAATGAACATAACCTTTGAAAGATCGTAATCTACATCCAAATAATTATCGTGAAATGCGTTGTTTTGTTCCGGATCGAGTACTTCCAAGAGTGCGGATGAAGGATCGCCGTTGATGGTTTGCTGCGTCACTTTGTCTATTTCGTCGAGGATAAAGACTGGATTCGACGAACCGGCTTTCTGTATACTCTTGATGATTCGTCCCGGCATCGCGCCTATATAGGTGCGTCTGTGTCCGCGAATTTCTGATTCATCGTGCAAGCCTCCAAGTGAAACGCGCACATATTTACGCTTCATCGCGGCCGCAATACTTTTACCCAGACTGGTCTTTCCTACTCCCGGGGGACCGTACAGACAGAGAATGGGCGATTTGAGATTGCCTCTGAGTTGCAGAACGGCCATATATTCGAGGATACGTTCTTTTACTTTCTCCATTCCGTAATGGTCTCTGTCGAGTATTTTCTGTGCTCTTTTGATGTTGAGGTCATCCTTGGTGTATTCGTTCCAAGGCAGATTGACCATCGTTTGCAGGTAAGTCAGTTGCACACTGTATTCTGGACTCTGCTGGTTCATCAGTTCCAATTTGTCTAATTCCTTAGCAAACACTTTCTTCACATCATCCGACCAGTGTTTCTTTGCGGCTTGTTTTTCTAATTCCTGACGCTCGATAGATCCCTCGCCATTACCTAATTCTTCCTTGATATTTCTGATTTGCTGTTGCAGGAAGTACTCGCGCTGTTGCTCATCAATATCTTCACGAGTTTTAGAACGTATGTTCATCTTCAACTGAAGCAATTGAATCTCCTTGTTGAGCGTTTTCAATGCCTCAAAAGCGCGTGCTGTCATCGTGTCGGCTTTCAGCATATTGATCTTGTCGGCCGTATTGAAAGGCAAGTTAGAACAGATGAAATCCACAACGATCACATTATTTTTGATATTGCCGAGAGCAAATTGCGATTCGTCGGGAATCTCATCATTCTGCCTGATATATTCTGTTGTGGCCTGCCGAAGATCATCGACAGCCGTGTGAAACTCTTTGTCTTTGGCGTCGGGAATCACTTCATGGACCGGCGTTGTCGTACCGATGAGGTAGGGAGTATGTTGTTTGAGACTATCCAAACGACATCGCCCCAATCCTTGAACGATGGCCGTGAGATTATGACCAGGCCCCGGCAATTCAAGTACTCGAATCAGTTTGGCATATACGCCGATGTTATATAAATCTCGTTTTGTAGGCTCTTCGACGTCAGGATTCTTCTGACAGAACACCGCAAAAGGCATATCCGGATCCTTGGTCAGCTGATTGATCAGGCTCAGACTTGATTGCCGACCAACCATAATGGGCAGTATTACCCCCGGAAACAATACAAGATTGCGCGTAGCCAAGATTGGAATACCGCCGTTCACTTCTGTTTCGAAAAGGGTTTTGATGTCGCCTTCATAATCGGCAATCATCTGAATGGATGTATTGGGTTTGTTACTCATTTGTTTTCTGACAAAACTTTTGAAGTGCAAAGTTACGGTTTTAAATCGAAAACGATCCCTCCCTCACCAATATTTTTCCCCAGACCGTCCTCCCCCCATACAATACACAACCACCATGCCTACAAAACCTACCGCATCTACCAAACCTACTCACACAGCAAAAGGGCGAAAAGACGCGCCAGCCATCTTTTCACCCTTTCACTTTTTCACCTTTTCACCTTTAATTCACTCTTTCCGCCTAATTCCCCCACCTACCGCACCTACTAAACCTACTCACACAGTAAAAGGGTGAAAAGAAGCTTGCCAGCCACCTTTTCACCCTTTCACCTTTTCACTTTTTCACCTTTTCACTTTTTCACCTTTTCACGCTGTTCCGCCTCCTTCTTTCTTTTTCTTCTCCTTTTCTTTTTCTTCTTCCTCCTTGTCTTTCATTGTCTCATAGGAATTGTCGCGCAGGGCTGCCTTCAACTCCACGCCCGGCGTGAACGTCACACGCGGCTTGATGGTATCGGTATTAAACGCTTTGGCCGTCTCTGCGCCTTTGCTCGACAACGTCAGGCGAACCGTGCCGAACTCGCCCAACTGCACACTGAAACCGTCGCGCAGGTAAGATGGAAGGCAATCGATGAAGTTCGACAACACGTTTTCGATGTCACCCCTCGTGAGCGAAGAGCGCCCCGCAATGTCACGTGCAATATCGTGGAGCGTCTTCTTGCCAAGGTTAACAGCGTTGGCATACAATTTCACTTCGGTCTTGTTCTGCGGATTCTTCCGCGCCACTAATCTGATTCTCATACTATTACATGTTTATTTTAAGTGAATAATTTATTACATAAAGAGGTTCCCCTCATCTTTATATCCGATATAATTTTGCGGCTTCCTCATCTTTTAAAATTTATATAC
>NZ_BAIX01000018.1 GCF_000613405.1 Hoylesella enoeca JCM 12259
TCCTCCTCATTATCAGTTAGTTTGCGCCAACTCCTATACTTCTTCATTTTCATTGATTAGTTACACTGCGAAAAGGCGTTAATCAGTGCGCGATTCACCGTTAATTGCACGCCAATTCATGCTTAGTTGCTCTGCGAAAAGGCGTTAGTTGCAATACGATCGAATATCTTCTCTTAACTCGTTGTGAATCATCTGTATAGCGAGATGTTATGAAAGGTGTTTCTTTTTACAAACGGACGATTTGCGAAGGAGAGTGGCAAAAAAACAGCTAAAAACTTGTTTTATTGGCGAATAAGCTGTAATTTTGCACCCGCTAATCGTGGCCGCGTGTCACAAAAACCGTTGTACTAACAAGATTTTAAAATAAACAAGAATGATTATTGTACCAGTTAAAGATGGCGAGAACATCGAAAGAGCTTTGAAAAAGTTCAAGAGAAAATTCGAAAAAACAGGTGTTGTAAGAGAATTGCGCGCACGTCAGCAGTATGATAAGCCATCTGTTTTGAAGAGACTCAAGATGGAACACGCTATCTACGTTCAGAAGTTGCGCTCGGTGGAGGAGTAAAATTCTTCACGAAAAGTTTGGTGGTTTGAATTAATTTTCGTACATTCGTTGCCGAAAAGATGCGGTTCGCTTGTCTGCATAGCAGTCGATAGCATCTGCAAAAGATCAGAATATTGTGATGATCGAAACAAGGTGGCATGATGACGGAAAAATTTTTGAACTACCTGCGATATGAGCTCAACCGCTCGGAACTGACGGTCAAGAGTTACGGCGATGATCTGCACGGGTTTGAGTCGTATTTCAAAAGTTTGGAAGATCATCTCTCTTGGGAGTCGATAGACGCCGATGTCATCCGTGATTGGATGGAGAGCATGATGGATAAAGGAAACACTGCGACCTCGATCAATCGAAGATTGAGTGCTGTGCGTTCCTTTTATCGTTTTGCTTTGTCGCATCGACTGGTGGAGAAAGATCCTTCCCGCTGCGTCATCGGACCGAAAAAGAACAAGCCACTGCCACAGTTTGTGCGCGAAGAAGAGATGAACCGACTGCTGGACGTGCTCCCTTGGAATGTGAATGATTATCAAGAGATGCGCGCGCGTACTATAATTATATCGTTCTATGAGACGGGTATGCGACTCGCTGAGTTGATCGGACTGGATGATTCGGATGTGGATTTTGTCAATCAACAACTGAAAGTGACGGGGAAACGCAATAAACAGCGCATCATCCCATTCGGTGAGGAGTTGCAGCAAACACTCATCAACTATATGAAGCTGCGCGATTCGGAAGTGGAGAAGCATTCCGACGCGTTGTTTCTGACCGCAAACGGCGATCGGATGACGCATAGACAGGTGCGCAACGAGGTGAAAAAACATCTCTCGAAAGTGTGCACATTGAAGAAACGGACACCTCATGTGCTGCGTCATTCATTTGCAACGGCGATGCTGAACAATGAAGCCGGATTGGAAAGCGTGCAAAAGTTGCTGGGTCATGAAAGCCTTTCAACGACCGAAATTTACACGCACACCACTTTTGAACAGTTGAAACGAGTTTATACGAATGCCCATCCCAGGGCTTAACCTTTAAAAACAGGAGATCACTATGGAAGTAAAAATTCAGTCGATTCACTTCGACGCAACCGAGAAATTACAGGCGTTTGTTGAAAAGAAAGTCGCCAAGTTGGAGAAGTCTTACGAAGATATTCGGACGGTGGAGGTGCAACTGAAAGTTGTCAAACCTGCAACAGCACTGAATAAAGAGGCAAGTCTCACAGTGGCTGTACCCGGAACGACCTTGTTTGTGGAGAAAACGTGCGATTCATTCGAGGAAAGTGTGGATCAATGTGTAGACTCGATGAAAGTCCAATTGACGAAATTCAAGGAAAAAATGAGGAATCATTGAAAAAAGTTTAGAAAAGTTTTGGCGGTTAAAAAATAATCCGTATCTTTGCAGCCGTTTTACAACACGTCCTAATGCGATGCCATACGGCTGCAAGGATTTGCCTCTTTAGCTCAGTTGGCCAGAGCACGTGATTTGTAATCTCGGGGTCGTTGGTTCGAATCCGACAAGAGGCTCGAAATTCGATGAACGTTGCAAGGTTTCTGAGATTCACAAAACGCTAAGACGAGTTGTTGTATAAGGGTGGTTACCAGAGTGGCCAAATGGGGCAGACTGTAAATCTGCTGTCTTTCGACTTCGGTGGTTCGAATCCATCACCACCCACTTCAGTACGGTTTTGCGGAAATAGCTCAGTTGATAGAGCACTAGCCTTCCAAGCTGGGGGTCGCGGGTTTGAGCCCCGTTTTCCGCTCTAACTAACGCTGTAATAGCTCAGTGGTAGAGCACTTCCTTGGTAAGGAAGAGGTCCTGAGTTCAACTCTCAGTTACAGCTCTACTTCGGCTTTGTGGAGCAGAAGAAAAACAGGACTTTATAATTAATAATTAAATAAGTAAAGCTATGGCTAAAGAGACATTCGTGCGTACCAAACCGCACGTTAACATCGGTACTATTGGTCACGTTGACCACGGTAAGACTACTTTGACGGCTGCCATCTCTAAGGTTCTTCACGAGAAGGGTTTCGGCGCGGAAGATGTTAAGTCTTTCGATCAGATCGACAACGCTCCCGAGGAGAAAGAGCGTGGTATTACCATCAATACCGCACACATTGAGTATGAAACAGCTAATCGTCACTATGCACACGTTGACTGTCCGGGACACGCCGACTATGTGAAAAACATGGTTACTGGTGCTGCTCAGATGGACGGTGCAATCATCGTGGTAGCTGCAACGGACGGTCCTATGCCTCAGACACGTGAACACGTGTTGCTCGCACGTCAGGTGAACGTTCCTCGTTTGGTTGTTTTCCTGAACAAGTGCGATATGGTTGAGGATGAGGAAATGCTCGAACTCGTTGAAATGGAAATGCGCGAACTTCTCGATCAGTATGAGTACGATGGCGAGAATACCCCAATCATTCGCGGTTCTGCACTCGGTGCATTGAACGGTGTTGAAAAATGGGTTGACTCCGTAATGCAATTGATGGATGCTGTTGACACTTGGATTCCTCTGCCTCCGCGTGAAGTGGACAAACCTTTCTTAATGCCTGTTGAGGATGTATTCTCTATCACGGGTCGTGGTACTGTTGCTACGGGTCGTATTGAGACAGGTCGAATCAAGGTCGGTGATGAAGTTGAACTCCTCGGACTTGGTGAAGACAAGAAGTCTGTTGTTACCGGTGTCGAGATGTTCCGTAAGCTTCTTGATGAGGGTGAAGCAGGTGATAACGTAGGTCTGTTGCTTCGCGGTATAGATAAGGCTGAAATCAAACGTGGTATGGTGCTTTGCCATCCGGGTCAGATCAAACCTTTCAAGAAGTTCAAGGCTTCTATCTATGTGTTGAAGAAAGAGGAAGGCGGTCGTCATACACCGTTCGGAAACAAGTATCGTCCTCAGTTCTATCTCCGCACAATGGACTGCACCGGTGAGATTTCTCTGCCCGAAGGCGTAGAGATGGTTATGCCGGGTGATAATGTAGAGATCACTGTCGATCTGATTTATGCAGTTGCGCTGAATGTCGGTCTGCGTTTCGCTATCCGCGAAGGTGGCCGCACGGTTGGTGCAGGTCAGATCACCGAGATCATCGACGATTAATTTTGCAACAGTTTGCAATAAAATACTAAGAGTTCCCGCGACTGCGGTTGCGGGAACTTTCTACGGGAATAGCTCAGTTGGTAGAGCATCGGTCTCCAAAACCGAGGGTCGTGGGTTCGAGTCCTCCTTCCCGTGCAAAGTAAGAAAATCATAATGTTTAAGAAGATAGCAAATTATTGCAAGGCTTGTTACGATGAACTTGCGCATAAGACTACTTGGCCAACGCGTGCCGAACTAACGCATAGTGCAATGGTTGTATTATCTGCTTCCCTTGTCATTGCACTTGTGGTGTTCGCGATGGACTCCGTATTCAGGTTTGTGATGAGCACGATCTATCCCAACTAATTTACACAAAGGAAGATGTCTGAAACAGGAAAAAACTGGTATGTGCTTCGTGCTGTTAGTGGAAAGGAAGCTAAGGTGAAAGAATACATCGAAGCTGAGATGAAACACAACACGCTGCTTCAAACCTACGTATCACAGGTTCTGATCCCCTTAGAACGGCACGCATCTCTGCGTAACGGTAAGCGTGTGGTGAAAGAGAAGATTAGCCTCCCTGGATATGTATTTATTGAAGCCAACCTTGTAGGCGATGTTGCACATACGTTAAGGTTTATGCCGAATGTTTTGGGCTTCCTCGGTGGGTTGGATAATCCGTCGCCCGTTCCGCAAGCCGATATTAACCGTATGCTGGGTAATGCCGAAGAGGCTGAGTTGGTGGATGATTCCACTATCCCCTATTCAGTTAATGAGACAGTCAAAGTGATGGACGGACCATTCAGCGGTTTCAGTGGTGTGATTGAAGAAGTCAACGCCGAGAAACATAAGTTGAAAGTAATGGTTAAGATCTTCGGACGTAAAACTCCGTTAGAGTTAAGTTTTATGCAAGTAGAAAAAGAATAACCATTGTTACGGATGGGACTATTCTTTTATATTTTCTAAATTTTAATATGAACGAAAATGGCTAAAGAAGTTGCTGGATTAATCAAATTACAGATTAAAGGTGGCGCTGCGAATCCTTCACCTCCAGTAGGACCTGCATTGGGTTCTAAGGGTATTAATATTATGGGATTCTGCAAAGAGTTCAACGCCAGAACCCAGGATAAGGCCGGAAAAATTATTCCTGTCGTTATCACTTACTATACCGACAAGTCATTCAGCTTTGTTCTCAAAACTCCTCCCGCAGCTGTTCAGCTGAAAGAGGCAGCCAAAGTAAAGACGGGTTCTGCACAGCCTAACCGCCAGAAAGTAGCATCTGTTACTTGGGATCAGGTTCGGGCTATCGCCGAGGACAAAATGTCAGACCTCAACTGCTTTACTGTCGAGAGTGCTATGAAGCTTGTTGCCGGTACGGCAAGAAGTATGGGTATCGCCGTAAAAGGGGACTTCCCTGGTAAATAATTAATGATTAGGGATGAATGATGTATGGATGAGGACAATCAATCGTCTATATTCGGAAATCACTAATCCAATTAAACTTCAATTAAGAAAATGAGTAAACTGACAAAAAATCAGAAATCAGTGGCTGAAAAGGTTGAAGCGGGGAAGGCATATACGTTGAAAGAGGCAGCAGAACTGGTGAAGGAAATCACCACCACCAAGTTCGACGCGTCGCTGGATATTGATGTGCGCTTAGGCGTAGACCCACGAAAGGCCAATCAGATGGTGCGCGGTGTCGTGTCGCTTCCCAACGGAACCGGTAAGGTAACGCGTGTGCTCTGTCTCTGTACTCCTGATCAGGAAGTTGCTGCGAAAGAAGCAGGTGCCGACTATGTCGGTCTCGATGAATATATCGAGAAGATCAAGGGGGGCTGGACAGATATTGATGTCATCATCACAATGCCCTCTTGTATGGGTAAGATCGGTCCTTTGGGCCGTGTGCTCGGTCCTCGTGCTTGATGCCGAACCCGAAGAGTGGTACTGTAACGATGGATGTTGCTAAGGCAGTGAAAGAAGTAAAGCAAGGAAAGATAGACTTTAAGGTCGACAAGGCGGGTATTATTCACGCCTCGATCGGTAAGGTATCTTTCACCTCTGAGCAGATTTATCAGAATGCGAAAGAGTTTATCGCTACGGTAATCAAGCTGAAGCCTGCTGCAGCTAAAGGTACATATCTGAAAAGTATCTTTATTTCAAGCACAATGAGTAAGGGTATCAAGATTGATCCTAAATCAGTTGAATAACTCTAAAAGTTTTGTACAATGAAGAAAGAAGTAAAAGATACGATAATCGTTGAACTTGGTGAGAAGCTGAAAGAGTATGCTCACTTTTACCTCGTGGATGTTGCCGGGCTAAATGCAGAAGCTACGAGCGCGCTTCGTCGTAAATGTTTCAAGAACGAAATCAAGATGATCGTTGTGAAGAATACGCTTCTTCACAAAGCATTCGAAGCTTCGGAAGTAGATTTCGAACCTTTATACGATACGCTCAAAGGCAGCACGGCCGTGTTGTTCTCACACGTGCCCAATCTTCCGGCGAAGTTGTTGAAAGAATATGCAAAGGAGGGAACTCCTGTTCTGAAAGCCGCTTATGCAGAAGAAGGTATCTATATCGGTGCCGACAAGCTCAACGAATTGGCATCCATCAAGAGCAAGAACGAGGTTATTGCAGAGATCGTTGCATTGTTGCAGTCGCCTGCGAAGAACGTTGTTTCTGCACTCCAATCGGGCGCAAACACCATCCACGGTGTGCTGAAGACTTTAGGCGAGCGTCCTGAATAATTCATTAAAGTCACTCACAAAATCAATTAAAACAATTAAAACTTAGAATAAAATGGCAGACGTAAAAGCTATTGCTGAAGAATTGGTAAATTTGACAGTCAAAGAAGTAAATGAGTTGGCAACAGTCTTGAAAGACGAGTATGGTATTGAGCCCGCTGCTGCAGCTGTTGCTGTCGCAGCCGGTCCTGCAGCCGGTGGCGCTGAAGGCGGCGCTGAGGAGAAGTCGGAATTCGACGTTGTCCTCGTTGAAGCAGGCGCAACCAAACTTCAAGTTGTTAAGGCCGTTAAGGAGGCTTGCGGATTAGGTCTGAAAGAGGCTAAAGATCTCGTAGACGGTGCTCCGTCGACGTTGAAAGAAGGCTTGGCTAAAGCGGAAGCAGAGAACCTGAAAAAGGTGATCGAGGAAGCTGGCGCTAAGGTTGAGCTGAAGTAATCGTCGCTCGTTAGCGATTGATCTGTACTCGGTTTGAAAGAAACGAACAGACGATCATTGCTTAATTCAATAAAAGTGGTTAGGATTTACCCAGTCGGTGAGTCCTAACCTTTTTATGTCTACGGAGTGTAAATATGATGAGCGGCAGCCCGTTGGTTTCCCATATGGAGGAGCGCGCAAAGCAAGGAACGCGTTGTAGGCCTACAATTCGTCCGTGAAAATGGAAAGTGCGTTTTGTAGGCTTACAATTCGTCCGCGACAATGGAAAGTGCGCGTTGTAGGCCTACAATTCGTCCGCGAAAAAGGAAAGTGCGTTTTGTAGGTCTACAATTCGTCCGCGACAATGGAAAGTGCGCGTTGTAGGTCTACAATTTGTCCGCGACAATGGGAAATGCGTTTTGCAGGGCTACATTGCAGGAATCATATTTGATATAGAGAGATAAAGGTATAAGTTAGGTTTAATAAATCAGAGACTCTAATGGCTTCAAAAGTTATTGACAACAGAGTAAATTTTGCAGACGTCTACAATCCGATGCCTTATCCGGATTTTCTTGACGTGCAATTGAAGTCTTTCAAAGACTTCTTACAGTTAGACACGCCCCCTGAGGAGCGCAAAAACGACGGCTTGTATAAGGTTTTCGCAGAGAATTTTCCGATTACGGACACGCGAAATAATTTTGTTCTTGAATTTTTGGATTATTTTATTGATCCTCCTCGTTATAGCATTGAGGAGTGCTTGGAGAGGGGGCTGACTTACAGCGTGCCTTTAAAGGCGAAGATGAAGCTGTATTGCACGGATCCGGATCATGAAGATTTCGGCACTTTTATTCAAGATGTTTTCTTGGGTACGATTCCTTATATGACTGCCAATGGCACGTTTATCATCAACGGTGCTGAGCGTGTTGTGGTGTCGCAGCTGCATCGTTCGCCGGGTGTGTTCTTCGGACAGGGGCTTCATGCTAATGGCACGGTGCTTTATTCGGGGCGCATTATTCCGTTTAAGGGTTCTTGGATCGAATTTGCTTCGGACATCAACAGTGTGATGTATGCTTATATCGATCGTAAGAAGAAGTTGCCTGTAACCACTTTGCTTCGTGCTATGGGTTTCGAAAGTGACAAGGATATTCTTCAGATCTTTGATTTGGCTGAGGAAGTGAAGGTCAACAAGAGGAATATGAAGGCTGCTATCGGTAAGAAGTTGGCTGCGCGCGTGCTGAAGAGTTGGAACGAGGATTTTGTGGATGAAGACACCGGTGAGGTTGTTTCGATCGAGCGCAATGAGGTGATCATGGAGCGCGAGACGGAGCTGACGGAGGAGAATATCGGCGAAATTTTGGAGAGCGGTGCGTCTTCTGTTCTTTTGCATAAGGACGAGGAGGCCGCTAATAAATATAGTATTATCTTTAATACGCTGGCGAAGGATCCGAGTAACTCGGAGAAAGAGGCTGTGCTCTATATCTATCGCCAGTTGCGCAATGCTGATCCTGCGGACGACGCCAGCGCGAGAGAGGTGTTTCAGAACTTGTTCTTCTCGGAGAAGCGTTATGACCTGGGCGAGGTGGGGCGTTATCGTATCAATAAGAAGCTGGGTTTGAACACGGATGCAAATGTTCGGGTGTTGACGCGCGACGATGTGATCGAGATTATTAAGTATCTCATTCAGTTGATCAATTCGAATGCTACGGTTGATGATATCGACCATTTGAGTAACCGTCGTGTGCGCACGGTGGGTGAGCAGTTGAGTAATCAATTCTCTATTGGATTGGCTCGGATGAGTCGCACGATTCGTGAGCGCATGAATGTTCGTGACAATGAGGTGTTTACGCCGATGGACTTGATCAATGCCAAGACCATTTCGAGCGTGATCAATTCGTTCTTCGGTACGAATCCGTTGTCGCAGTTTATGGATCAGACTAATCCTTTGGCTGAGGTGACACACAAGCGTCGACTTTCTGCGCTGGGTCCTGGCGGTCTTTCTCGTGAGCGTGCCGGTTTCGAGGTTCGCGATGTTCATTACACACACTATGGTCGTCTTTGTCCGATCGAGAGTCCGGAGGGTCCGAATATCGGGCTGATTTCTTCGTTGTGTGTGTATGCTACGATCAATGAGTTGGGCTTTATTTCAACTCCATACCGTAAGGTGACCGATGGCGTCGTTGATTTGAAGAACGATGACGTGGTTTATCTCACGGCGGAAGAGGAGGAGGATCATGTTATCGGTCAGGGTAATGCGCCGCTGAGGGAGGATGGCACATTCATTCGTGATTACGTGAAATGTCGCGAGGACGCCGATTTTCCTGTTGTTGAGCCGAGCCGGGTGGATTTAATGGATGTTTCTCCGCAGCAGATTGCTTCGGTATCGGCTGCGCTGATTCCATTCCTGGAGCATGATGATGGTCACCGTGCGTTGATGGGTTGTAACATGATGCGACAGGCTGTTCCGTTGTTGCACAACGATGCGCCGATCGTGGGCACGGGCTTGGAAAAGCAGGTGTGCGAGGATTCTCGTACGATGATTACGGCCGAGAGCGACGGTGTGATAGATTATGTCGATGCTACTACGATCCGTATTCTTTACGACCGCACGGAAGACGAGGAGTTTGTCAGCTTTGAACCGGCGATGAAAGAGTATCGTATTCCGAAATTCCGGCGTACGAATCAGAATATGACGATCGACTTGCGCCCGATCTGTAATAAGGGACAGCGTGTGAAGAAGGGCGATATTCTGACGGAAGGTTACGCCACGGAGAACGGTGAATTGGCGTTGGGACGTAATCTTTTGGTGGCTTATATGCCGTGGAAGGGTTATAACTATGAGGATGCGATCGTGCTCTCTGAACGTTTGGTGCGCGATGATGTGCTCACTTCTGTGCATGTGGACGAGTATTCGCTGGATGTGCGGGAAACCAAGCGTGGGATGGAAGAGTTTACCAGTGATATTCCCAATGTGAGTGAAGAGGCGACGAAAGATCTCGATGATAACGGCATTATTCGGATTGGTGCGCGTGTGGAGCCGGGTGATATTCTGATCGGTAAAATCTCGCCGAAGGGTGAGAGCGATCCTTCGCCTGAGGAGAAACTGCTTCGTGCTATTTTCGGAGATAAGGCGGGCGATGTGAAGGATTCTTCGTTGAAGGCGAATCCGTCATTAAGCGGTGTGGTGATCGACAAGAGGTTGTTCTCTCGTGCTGTCAAGACTCGTGATTCGAAGAAGCAGGATAAACTTACGCTTGCTAACATCGATGAGGAGTATGAGGCAAAGAACTTTGATTTGAAAGACATTTTGGTGGACAAACTTCTTATGCTGACGGGGGATAAAGTGTCTAATGGTGTGAAGGATTACACCGGCGCTGAGATTATCACCAAAGGTAGTAAGTTTACTGCTGCGGCCTTGAAGAACCTCGAATATGATGGGATTCAGAGCAATGATTGGACGGAGGATGAGCGGACTAATCATCTGATTCAGCGACTCATTATGAATTATATCCGCAAGTATAAATTGCTCGACGCCGAAATGAAGCGCCGCAAGTTTGCCATCACGATCGGCGATGAACTTCCGACGGGCGTTCTTCGGATGGCGAAGGTTTATATCGCCAAGAAGCGTAAGATTGGCGTCGGTGATAAGTTGGCGGGAAGACATGGTAATAAAGGTATCGTGTCTAAGGTGGTTCGTATGGAAGATATGCCGTTCCTTGAAGACGGACGCCCTGTTGATTTGGTTTTGAATCCGCTTGGTGTACCTTCGCGTATGAATCTCGGCCAAATCTTCGAGGCCATTCTCGGTGCTGCGGGTAAGAGACTCGGTGTGAAGTTTGCTACTCCCATCTTCGACGGCGCCAAGCTTGATGATTTGTCGGAGTGGACGGATAAGGCAGGTTTGCCACATCTTTGTTCCACTTATTTATATGATGGTGAGACTGGCGAAAAATTCGACCAGCCTGCTACTGTCGGCATTACTTATTTCTTGAAACTCGGACACATGGTTGAAGATAAGATGCACTCGCGCTCCATTGGTCCGTATTCTCTCATCACTCAGCAGCCGCTCGGCGGTAAGGCGCAGTTCGGTGGTCAGCGTTTTGGAGAGATGGAGGTGTGGGCACTCGAAGCATTCGGTGCAAGCCATGTGCTCCAAGAGATTCTGACGATCAAGAGTGATGACGTCGTGGGCCGCTCTAAGGCCTATGAGGCGATCGTCAAAGGAGAGCCGATGCCGACTCCGGGCATACCTGAATCGCTCAATGTCTTGCTGCACGAGCTTCGCGGTTTGGGTCTCAGTATCAAAATGGATTAATGTGAATTCTTAATCAGAAAGTAAAATGGCTTTTAAAAGAGATACAAAGGTAAAGAATAATTTTACGAAGATTACCATCGGACTCGCTTCTCCCGAGGAGATCCTGGAAAATTCGTACGGTGAGGTAACAAAGCCGGAAACAATTAATTATCGTACATACAAGCCCGAACGCGACGGCCTTTTCTGTGAGCGCATCTTTGGTCCGACCAAGGATTATGAATGTGCTTGCGGTAAGTATAAGCGTATTCGATATAAGGGAATAGTCTGTGATCGTTGTGGAGTCGAAGTCACTGAGAAGAAGGTTCGGCGTGAGCGCTCCGGTCACATCGAGCTTGTTGTGCCCGTTGCACATATTTGGTATTTCCGCTCTCTACCCAATAAGATGGGTTATTTGCTGGGTATGCCGACTAAGAAATTGGATTCCGTGATCTATTATGAGAAATATGTGGTGATCCAACCGGGTGTGATGGAAGGGCGAAAAGATGCTGATGGCGGAGAGATGAACGGCTCTCACAAATTCGATTTGCTGTCTGAGGACGAATATCTCGACATTATTGATCACCAGATTGAACCAAATAATGTTTCTTTGGACGATACGGATCCTAACAAGTTTATTGCTAAGATGGGTGCTGCGGCAGTCTATGATCTTTTGGCCGGCCTCGATCTCGACGCCATCTCGTATGAGTTGCGCGACCGTGCCAATAGTGATTCGAGTCAGCAACGCAAGACAGAAGCCTTGAAACGATTGCAAGTTGTCGAAGCATTCCGTTCCAGCAAGGATTACAATCGGCCCGAATGGATGATCATGAAGATTATTCCAGTGATTCCGCCCGAGTTGCGTCCGCTGGTTCCTTTGGATGGAGGACGGTTTGCAACCTCGGATTTAAACGATCTTTATCGCCGTGTCATCATTCGTAACAATCGATTGAAGAGACTGGTGGAGATTAAGGCTCCCGAGGTGATACTGCGCAATGAAAAACGTATGTTGCAGGAAGCTGTCGACAGTTTGTTCGATAATTCGCGCAAGAGTTCGGCCGTGAAGAGCGAATCGAATCGCCCCTTGAAGTCCTTGTCCGATTCATTAAAAGGTAAAGCCGGTCGTTTCCGTCAAAACCTTTTGGGTAAACGTGTTGATTACTCTGCACGTTCTGTCATCGTGGTCGGCCCCGAATTGAAGATGGGCGAATGTGGTTTGCCGAAATTGATGGCAGCCGAACTCTATAAACCGTTCATCATTCGCAAACTTATCGAGCGCGGAATTGTGAAGACGGTTAAAAGCGCTAAGAAGATTGTCGACCGTCGCGAACCGGTGATTTGGGATATTCTTGAAAACGTGATGAAGGGTCATCCCGTGCTCCTCAACCGTGCTCCGACGCTTCACCGACTGGGAATCCAAGCCTTCCAACCTAAATTAATCGAAGGTAAAGCAATCCAATTGCACCCGTTGGCATGTACGGCGTTTAACGCAGACTTTGATGGTGACCAAATGGCTGTGCATCTTCCGTTGAGTAATGAGGCTATTCTCGAAGCGCAGATACTGATGCTCCAGAGTCACAACATTCTGAATCCGGCCAACGGGGCACCGATCACAGTGCCTTCGCAGGATATGGTGCTCGGCTTGTATTACATCACTAAGATTCGTCCCGGCGCCAAGGGAGAAGGCCTTACATTCTATGGACCGGAAGAAGCCATTATCGCGCGCAACGAGGGTAAGTGTGATTTACACGCTCTTGTGAAAGTGATGGTCAACGATTTGGTTGATGGAAAATTACAGAAGCGCATGGTCGAAACATCTGTCGGCCGTGTGATCGTCAACGGAATTATTCCCGAAGAGGTAGGTTATTTCAATGATATTATCTCGAAGAAGACTTTGCGCAGCATCATTGCAGATGTCATCAAGAACGTGGGTATGGCTCGTGCATGCGAATTCCTCGACGGAATCAAGAACCTCGGTTATCGAATGGCTTATGTGGCAGGCCTTTCTTTCAACCTCGACGACATCATTATCCCTGAGGAGAAAGGGTCAATCGTGGAGCGAGGAAATGAAGAAGTGCGCCAGATCACTGAGAATTATAACATGGGATTCATTACCGATACCGAACGTTATAACCAGGTTATCGACACGTGGACACACGTTAACAATGACCTGGGTAATGTCTTGATGAAACAGATGACCGAAGCCGACCAAGGATTCAATGCCGTTTATATGATGCTTGACTCCGGAGCCCGCGGTTCCAAGGATCAGATCAAACAGCTTTCGGGTATGCGCGGTCTGATGGCTAAGCCTCAGAAAGCCGGTGCCGAAGGTCAGCAGATTATTGAAAACCCGATTCTCTCTAACTTTAAAGAGGGAATGTCGGTGCTCGAATACTTTATTTCTTCACACGGAGCGCGTAAAGGTTTGGCCGACACAGCTATGAAGACGGCCGATGCCGGTTATCTGACACGTCGTTTGGTGGATGTTTCTCACGATGTGATTATCACCGAAGAGGACTGTGGAACACTGCGCGGATTGGTTTGCACGGCGTTGAAAAACGGCGATGAAACGATCTCTACGCTTTACGAACGCATTTTGGGGCGTGTTTCTGTGCACGATATTATTCATCCCACGACGGGAGAACTCATCGTGGCAGCAGGTGACGAGATCACCGAAGATAAGGCGCAGATCATTGAAAATTCACCCATTGAGAGCGTCGAAATTCGTTCCGTGCTCACCTGTGAAAGCAAACATGGGGTTTGTATGAAGTGTTACGGGCGTAATCTCGCTACGAGCAGAATGGTTCAGAAGGGTGAAGCTGTCGGCGTGATTGCTGCACAAGCCATCGGAGAGCCCGGTACCCAGCTTACGCTTCGTACGTTCCACGCTGGTGGTGTGGCGGGAAATGCCGCAGCCAATGCGTCTATCGTAGCTAAGAATGACAGCAGAATTGAATTTGATGAGCTGCGTACCGTTCCGTTTATCGAGAGCGATGGTGAAAAGGATGTACATTGCCAGATGGTTGTGAGTCGTCTTGCCGAGATTCGTTTCGTGGATGTCAACACCGGTATTGTGCTCTCTACGCTGAATGTTCCGTATGGTTCTTCTCTCTATTTCAAGCATGACGACACGGTGAAGAAAGGCGATTTGATAGCCAAGTGGGATCCGTTTAATGCTGTGATTGTATCGGAATATGCCGGACGGTTGAAGTTCAACAACATTATCGAGGGTTTGACATTCCGCGCCGAAACCGATGAAACCACCGGTTTGACAGAGAAGATCATCACCGATTCGAAAGATCGGTCGCGTGTTCCGACCTGCGACATCATCAATTCAAAGGGTGAAGTCGTTGGAACTTACAACTTCCCCGTAGGCGGTCACGTTGTTGTTGACGACGGAGCAACCGTTAAGACCGGTCAGACTTTGGTCAAGATACCGCGTGCGGTGGGTGGTGCCGGCGACATCACGGGTGGTCTTCCGCGTGTCACCGAGCTTTTCGAAGCTCGCAATCCGTCTAATCCTGCCGTTGTTTCAGAGATCGATGGCGAAGTGATGATGGGCAAAGTGAAACGTGGAAATCGCGAGATCATCGTCACATCGAAGACGGGCGATCAAAAGAAATATCTCGTCAGCCTATCTAAACAGATCTTGGTTCAGGAGCATGATGCCGTTCGTGCGGGTACACCGCTGTCTGATGGCGTTATCACGCCGGGTGATATCCTCGCCATTAAAGGTCCAACGGCCGTGCAGGAATATATTGTCAACGAGGTGCAAGATGTCTATCGTTTGCAAGGTGTGAAGATCAATGACAAGCACTTTGAGATTATCGTTCGTCAGATGATGCGCAAAGTGCAGATCAATGATCCCGGAGACACCACGTTCTTAGAGCAAGAACTCGTCGACAAACTCGATTTCTCAGAAGAGAACGATCGCATTTGGGGCAAGAAAGTCGTTACCGATGCTGGTGACAGTGAGGTGATGAAGCCCGGTCAAATCGTAACGGCGCGCAAGCTACGCGATGAAAATTCGTCGCTCAAACGCCGCGACCTTCGTCCGGTTCAAGTGCGTGATGCCGTGCCTGCGACGTCAACTCAGATTCTGCAAGGTATTACTCGTGCCGCATTGCAGACCAAGAGCTTCATGAGCGCTGCATCTTTCCAGGAGACAACCAAAGTGTTGAATGAGGCTGCTATCCGTGGCAAGGTGGATCGTTTGGAGGGAATGAAAGAGAATGTGATATGCGGTCACCTCATTCCCGCAGGTACCGGACTTCGTCAGTGGGATAAACTCATTGTCGGATCGCAGGAAGAATACGATCGGATGCAGGCTAACAAGAAGAATGTTCTCGACTTCGAAGAGAAGGAAGAGCCTGTTACCGCAGAGTAAGTTTTTTATATTTGATGATAGCAAAAGTGGCTGTTGCCGGATCAATTCCGGTGCAGCCACTTTTTTGATGGGTGTTTTTTCTGCGGTTTCTTACATCAATACCGAAACCAAAAATTGGCGATGAAAAAAGGAGTCTGCTCAGTTTTTGGCTTAACACATCATTTTTCTACGATTTAAAAAGTTTTGAGTAGACAGCAGTTCCATCCTGTTGAATGCGCCGAACACTGTACAAAAGGGAGAAACAAAGAGAAGGATTGTTGACAAAGGATACTTCTTTGCAACGCAACTAACCGTGAATCATCGTGTGAAATGCCGTTAATCGCACAACAATTAACCGTTAAAGGCATGTCGATTCAAGGAAAGACACGCTCCCTTTCCCTCTCTCATAAGAGAGGAAAAACGGTGAAACACATTGCCGGTTAGTGCGTTCAGATGGCTTCGAAACCTCTATAACTACCGTCTTTCAGAATGTCTCGGATGCTCAGTTCGTTATATCCGTCGGTATGCAATTGCGCTTTCAGCCGGTTTTCAACAGCAGTTTCTTCCTCGGTTTTCTCATAAGTGAAAACCTTGTATTTACACTCTGCGAGCGCCCAACCGATCAATGAAACGGCCACGAGCGCAATAAATCCATAGATTGCCATGTTGATTTCTCCTATTGAATGATCCTTACGATAGCCCAAAAATACGTATTTCTTTTGATATTGACAGCAAAACCGAGTAAAATCATGATTGTTATGCGTAAAAAATACCATCTTTACGCATTTGATTCTTGCTTAATCGAGTTACAATTAACGGTTAATCGCTGTCGAGTTAGTTTCTGTTGAGTGACTGATCTGTGCAGAAATTCTTGGTGAAGCATAGTAGATGGTTAATTGACAGAAACCAATGGATGCTCTCCGTTACGTAAAAAATCTTTAAAAGACTTGCATGCTTGTCATTTATAAGTTACTTTTGTAAGATGAAAGTCAGAGAAGTTGTCACGTATAAAAACCATTTCGATGAGTTTTTCAAAGCACAGACGCAAAAGGTGCGGGATAAGATCATCAAAGTCTTGGATATAGTGGAGCAGATCGAACGTATACCGCAGCGCTATCTGAAATATATAGAAGGGACGAATGGTCTGTTTGAGATTCGCATCCAGTTAGGGAATAATATCTTTCGAGTGTTCTGTTTTTTTGATGGAAATAGATTGGTGGTACTGTTGAGCGGATTTCAAAAGAAGACACAGAAGACACCGAGAAGTGAGATAGTGCGGGCGGAAAGGCTGATGAATGAATATTACGAAGAACGAAAACAGGAGAATAAAATATGAAGATAACAACATTAGACCAGATCAAGGATCAGTATTACGGCAAGGCGGGAAGTTCTGAGCGAGATCGAATTGAGCGTGAATTGGAGGCTCTGCGCATTGGTTTTAAAATCCGTTCTGCGCGAGAGCAAATGTCGATGACACAAGAAGAACTTGCCAATAGGATTGATAAAAAACGGACTTTTATTTCGAAGATCGAAAATGATGGAGAAAATATCACGCTCAAAACCTTGTTTGATGTGGTGGAGCGTGGGCTTGGCGGCAAACTTAAAATAGAGGTTTGCATTTGACTTGTGTCATGCCTTAATAACTGTGATCATGGTACCCGATTCTCGCCTTGCCAGTTTTCCAAGAATGGTTGTGGATGAGGTTGCAGATCGTTTGGTCATTATTGAAAATCAGTTGTTTATAAGTCGTGTCGGCATTAACGGTTACTTGACATGCGACTAATGATGGATTGCATTGCAATTGATAGTTATTTGCATGGTAACTAATCAACGAAAATGAAGAGAAATCGAAGTTGATGTAAACTAACTGATAATGAGGGAGAAACGGAACGATTTGCATAGAAGTACCTTTTTCTAAAAGGGCAGGAATATGCAGATTTAGGCAGAAGTTCGGTTACCAGAGCGTTACCCGATTTCGTCATAGGTAACGATGGAGTAATGTTCGGTAACTGAATTATTTTCGCTCGTGTGGCTTTTGCTATGGTCGGCAGTTTTCTGCATAAGTGAGGAACGCTTTAATTCGGGTAACTTTGCCCATAAAAATTAAAGCGTATGAAACAAGAGAAAATGAAGGTGTTGCTCTACCTCAAAAAGAGCGGTCTTGACAAGTCGGGCAAGGCTCCGATTATGGGACGTATCACACTTGGAAGGAATGTTGCCCAGTTCAGTTGTAAACTCTCCTGCAATCCAGAGTTGTGGAATCCCCGTGAGAGTAGAGTGGACGGCAAGAGTCGTGAGGCAGTAGAGATAAACGGCAGGTTGGAGAGTTTGCTGTTGTCTGTTCAGTCGGCTTATCAAGCCTTACTTTCCAAAGGTTGCCCATTTGACGCAACCGATGTAAAGGAACTGTTTCAAGGCAGCGTACAGACACGATGTATGCTTATCGAACGATTGGACATCCTCATCAGGGAGAAGAAAGAACATATTGGAATTGACATTAAGAGAGAAACAATTTCCAATTACTATACTACCCGTAATAATCTTCGGACATTTATCGAAGACAAGTACAAGGTGGAAGATTTGTCTTTCTCGCAACTTACAGAAAATTTCATTTATGATTTCAGGGACTACTACTTGAACAAATTAGGGTTTCAGGAAAGTAGTTTCTATGCAGTTGCATCCCAAATAAAGACCGTATGCAGGTTGGCATACCGTGAAGGATTGGCTGACACCTTATTATTTGCTAATGTAAAGATAGCAAGAGGTGATAAGAAACTCCCAAAGGCACTTGACAGACGTTCACTTGACAAACTAATGAATACCCACTTCGGAGAGTTGGAGGAAGAAATGGAAACAGCAAGGGATTTGTTTGTTTTTGCCTGTCATACAGGTGCAGCCTATTGTGATTTAATGGGATTAAGTAAGACACATCTTGTCCGTGATGATGAGGAAAATCTTTGGATGAAGTTCAATAGGCAGAAGACAGGTGTACTTTGCCGTATTAAGTTGTTGCCCGAAGCGATTAGGATAATAGAGAAGTATCGAGGCGAAGAAAGGGAAAGACTGCTGCCACAGATGAAGTATGCCACCTATCAGTCGTATCTTAAAGCATTGCGCCTTAGAGAGGGTATAGCCTTTCCCTTTACCACGCATACGGCAAGACACACCTTTGCCACGCTCATTACGCTTGAGCAAGGAGTTCTTATTGAAACGGTGAGCAAGATGCTCGGACATAGCAATGTAAGCATGACCGAGCGTTATGCAAAGGTTACACCCCAAAAACTCTTTGAGGAGTTTGATAGTTTCCTTTCTTTTACCAAAGATATGCAGTTGGCTATCTGACCATTTGCTTTCATTCAACAGCATGTTTAGAAAATTAAAACACGGACAAATCAATCAAGAAAATTATGAGAAGTACATTCAAGACATTATTCTATATTAACAGACAAAAAACAAAGGCAGACGGCAATACCGCCATTCTCTGCCGTATCACCATTGACGGAAAGAATACAGCCGTTACCACGGGCGAAGAATGCAAATCTTCAGAGTGGAACGCCAAACAAGGACTGACAACCAACAAGAAGACAAACCAAAGAATCTGCGAGTTCAGGAAACTTGTTGAGAGAATTTATGGAGATTTACTGACAAGGGACGGAGTGGTAAGCGTGGAACTTATCAAGAACCACCTGCAGGGCATTGCCACCTATCCGACAATCCTTCTTGCTATGAGCAAGGCTGAACTGCAATCCGTCAAAGAGTCAGTAGGTAAATCAAAGACTGAAGGAACTTATCAGAACCTGTACTACTCAGACAAGATGCTCACGGAGTTTGTCAAGGACAGAGGAAACGAGGATATACCCATTATTGCTATCACGGAGGAGATGTTCGAGGAGTTCCGTTTCTTCTTGAAAAAACGTGAATATGCCGCATCGACTATTAACCGTTACCTTTGTTGGTTGAGCCGACTGATATTTAGGGCAATGAGCCAAAGAATAATCCGTTGCAATCCCTTTGAGAACGCCAAGTATGAGAAGGAGGAGAAGAAAATACGATTTCTGCAAAAGAGCGAGATAATGAAATTGATGGCAATGAAGATGAACGACAGAGAATCGGAATTGGCACGGCTGATGTTTGTCTTTTCCTGCTTTACAGGGTTGGCAATCGCTGACATGGAAAGTTTAGAATACAGCCATATCCAAACGGCAGCGGACGGACAGCGGTATATAAGAAAGGAGCGTCAGAAGACCAAGGTTGAGTTCATAGTACCGTTACATCCCATAGCGGAAGCCATCATCAGCTATTGTAGGAAAGAGCAGGAAAGAAGCGAGGAACATCTGACGGTGAAAGAAAAGGGCGACCACCTTGTCTTTCACCGTGATTGCAGCCGTAGTGTCATGGCTACCAAGCTGAGCATCGTAGGAAAGGCTTGCGGTATCCGTCAAAGACTTTCCTACCACGTTGGAAGGCATACATTTGGTACGATGAGTCTGAGCGCAGGAATACCCATTGAGAGCATAGCCAAAATGATGGGACACGCCTCAATATCCAGCACACAGATATATGCACAGGTAACGGACAAGAAGATTTCGGCGGATATGGACAGACTTATCGCCAAGTACAGGGCGAAGGACAAAAATATCACAAATGCAGATGTGGAAGCAGCAACAAACACAAAAACACTTCCGTTTGTTGTCAGTTCAAATGGCAGAAAGGAGGAAACGGCATGAAGGCAAGCAATAACTGCCAAAGAAAAACAGACGTAACCAATCATCGCAGTTATTTTGATTGGGACTGCAATATGCAGGTCATCCACAAAGGAAACGGAGACATTGCCATGACGGAGAGTGAACTCGTGAAGTTCTTCGGTGTAACTTGGATGAAAGTCAATTACAGACTGCAAACGTTGATGAAGTCTCCCAACCTGTATCCTGATGAAAGGCAGGCAGGCGAGGAAAATATTTATGCAAACGAACAACTAAGAGGTTATGCACCGCTCTATCCGTTTCCAATCATCATCGCGCTGTCCTTTCAATTGGACAGCACAGAAGCGTATTTATTCAGAAAACATGTCTGTCAGAGATTGAAGAAACCTGCATTCATAATAACACCGATATTCCTGATGGACAATACGGATAACTGATTATTTGTATTATTTCCTTTTTCTTTCACCGACTATATCTTACTACATAACTACACTAAGGAATAAGACGATGAAAGAGAAAGGTTTGTAGCGTAGTTAGTAAGAGAAATATCCAGTTACTACTTAAAAACTACATACTACTTCTATTGGTAATCTTTCGGGGAAAACATACTGTTTGCCATTATATTCGTACCTTTGCAAGGTGATATACTGAAATAACATAATGCTTCTGCAAGCTTCTTTCAGTGTTACAAAAAGTTAAAACAAAGAAAACGGACAAAAATTTGTGCAGTCTTTTAGGGCAAATAGACTCCTTTAGACAAAAAGGGATATTCCCTTGCTTCGAATAGCATGATACAGATTGACGCTTGTAAAAATGGGGATAAGGAAGCCCTCGGAGAACTCTATACGACATATGCCAACAGACTTTTAGGTGTATGTCGGCATTATGTAAAGGATGATAATGTAGCACAAGATATTTTGCATGATGCTTTTATCATTATCTCCATGTCTATCCGAGATTTGAAGGATGAATCAAAATTGGAAGGTTGGATGATAACAATCGTAAGAAATCTATCCTTAAAATATCTCCAAAGCACAGAAAAAGACACCATTCCCTTATCATGCTTGGATATAGAAATTCAAGAAGAAGTTAAGGGGGAACGGAAAGATATTGAGTTAGGACTATTGTTGTCAGCGATAGAATCCTTGCCAGAGGGAAATAGGGAGATATTCAAACTCTCCGTTTTAGATGGTCTTTCGCATAAGGAAATCGGAGAACTGCTTGGCATCAATCCACACAGTTCTTCTTCCCAGTTGTCCAGAGCAAAGAAAATGTTACGTTCAATATTGATTAACTATTGGATGCTGTTCTTGCTGCCTATCCTGATACCTATCTATATTTATTTTGTAACGAGGGATAAAACAATTGGCACTTCTGATAGCAAACCAACAGCAGTAAACAGTTATAAGAGACATTCAAAACGGGTTCAAAAGGAAAATGCCCCTCAAAAGAAAACACAACCAAGACTTTCAATCCCATCAAGTATCGACTGTAATAATGGTAGTATTTTGGCGGAAACAGCTGCTCCTACTGAAAAGAATTCTTCAGGGACATTTACAGATAGTGTGGGGGCTGGACAGCAGACAGTATCATTCTATGTGGACTCATTAGAGAAATATTTGGCTACAAAGGGTATCAGCATAGAAGACTCTATGTTACATATTCCACAAATTTCCAAAGAAAAAATGATGGCATTAAATGAAAGTAGCTCGCCTAATGCCAATAAGAAGAAGTATCCGTGGACATTCAATTTGGGTTATTCATCCAATGCCGGTGCAAATGGAGCCATGTCCAATTTGAACTACCTATCAGTAGTAGATTACGCTAATGGTGGGGCTGCGGCCAAATTATATACATGGGATGATTATGTAAATTATTTAGTTCGGAACAATGCACTGATGGATTCCGTCGAGAGGGCAAAAATGTCATGGATAGCACTGAATAATGCAACAGACGGCAACGCTTCCTTAGGTGAGAAGGCGCATCACTACCGCCCCCAGACCTTTAGTTTGTCGCTCAACAAGCAACTAAGTTCCCATTGGACTTTTGGAACAGGATTGACTTACACAAGAATAAAGTCTGATTTTGAGAGTGAGTTTCATGGTGCGACCTTGTTGAAGACCCAGAAGATTGATTATGTGGGTATACCATTGCGATTGACCTATCGTATATGGAGCAAGGGACGATTCAATGCTTATACGACCGGTGGAGTGACATTCGAGATGCCAGTTCACAGTTCACTTGATAAGAAGTATATCATAACGTCTGACTCGTCCTACACGTTAAAGGGTGACATCAAGCCACGTTATCAATGGTCTGTGAACTTAGGTATCGGTGTTCAGTATAGGCTATTCAAGCCTTTCAGTCTATATCTGGAACCAAACATGTTCTACTACTTCAGAAATAGCAGTAACCTTGAGACTTACCGCACAGAGCATCCGTTCATCATAACGGTGCCATTCGGATTGCGGCTTACTTGGTAAATGGAGAAGATGGGGAAATAAAAAGTCATGAATACAGTGCAGTCTTTTAGTAGTTTTCTGCTCTTAACAATAAAAGACAAAACTCAAAAGAGAGAATGTACAGTATTTATGACTACATCCACAACGGAATTGTATTTGTCAATAATGTAGTACGCAGACAGCATAAGGAACTCACATCCCTGATGATATATTCCACAACAAGCTGTCAGTCACGTTGCAAGCACTGCGCCATTTGGAAGAAACCGATAGAAAATCTCAGTTTAGAGGACATCATCAAAATAATGAACAGCAAATGTGTAACGAAACGCACGATGGTCGGTTTGGAAGGAGGCGAGTTTATTCTCCATCCCGAAGCAGACAAGATATTAGGATGGTTTGACACTAATCATCCCAACTATACGCTGCTGTCCAACTGCCTTGCTGCAGACAAGGTAATTTCTTCCGTAAAGAATCATCATCCCAAACATCTATACATATCACTTGACGGCAATAGAGAAACCTATCGCTATATGCGTGGGAGAGATGGATATGACAAGGTGATTAAGGTTATAGAGACATGTAAAGACATCGTGCCTATCTCCCTAATGTTCTGTCTTTCTCCATGGAACTCGTTTGAGGATATGAGGCATGTCATAGATTGTGCCCAACAATACAACATCGACGTACGTATCGGCATTTACAGCACAATGTCATTCTTTGACACAACCAAAGATTTAATGGAATCCAATGATGCTGATTTCATCAGCCAGATACCCTCTTCCATACATCAAACATATGAGAACTTTGACTTTGTAGCTTTGTATGACGAGTGGAAGAATAATAGACTAAGACTGCGGTGTCATAGTATTTTCAGTGAATTGGTCATCCATTCTAATGGAGACGTTCCCTTATGCCAAAACCTGGATGTGATATTAGGAAATATACATGAGAACACGCTTGACGAGATATTCAACTCAAAGGAGAGCTGCGAAGTCCAGTGTCAATACTCTAAAGCGTGTAATCAATGCTGGATTAACTATCATCGTAAATACGATATTATCCTGTTGAGAAATTTAGAAAGAATAATCCCCAAACGGCTGATAGAGTTGTTTTATGGAAGTATCAATGGACCAGCAATAGGCAAACCACCTATAAGAAACATTTCAAGCAAATAAAAGCATAGCTAAAATGGGATATTTAGATAACATTATAGACAGATACAAGCGCATACGCAGCATGAGAGAACTGCAATATACCTACACACAGCAGTATGCTCTTGTGGGGTTTGGCAATCATTGTGCAAACAACCTGCTGCCCGTTATACAGTATCTTCAGCTGCCACTGAAATATATCTGCTGTACCTCTGAAAAGAAAGCTGAACTGATTTCTCAAAAGTACAAGGGGATCAAAGGAACAACTTCTTTACAAGATATCCTGCTTGATAATACAATCTCAGGAGTCTTCGTGGCAGCTAATCCACATTCACATTTTCATATTGCAACTGAAGTTATAAAAGCAGGTAAATCCTTGTTCATAGAGAAGCCACCCTGTAAGGATGAAAGGGAACTAATGTCTTTGACTGATACTATCAAACTATATGGCTCACAGCATATCGTTGTCGGACTGCAAAGACGTTTTGCCCCTGCCACTCAAATTCTGAAAAAGCGATTGAAAGATGATGGCAAACGGCATTACCATTATCGCTATCTGACAGGATTATACCCTGAAGGAGATACTTTGCTTGACCTGTTCATCCATCCTCTTGACTATGTAACATTCCTTTTTGGAGAGGCAAAGATAAAGGGTTTGGATATTACTCTCAGTAGAGATGGTGGACAGACCTTATTCCTTATATTAGAACACCAAGATATAGTAGGAATGTTGGAACTATCAACAGATTACTCTTGGCAGGATGCACAGGAACAATTAAGTATTAGTACGGACAAAGGACAATATGTATTGGACAGAATGGAAAGACTCGATTTTTCCCCAAGACACTCTGCTATATGGGGAATCCCTTTGGAAAAGGTCTTCCAAAATAATGCAACCGTTGTCAGCCTATACGGAAGGAATGGTTTTGTACCAACGGTTGGGAATAACCAGATTGTGTCACAAGGGTTCTTCTCGGAGATTCAAGCGTTTGCCGATATGGTTGAAAACAGAGGCGAGGATAATCATGCCTTTTGCTTGGAAAGTGTTAAGCATGTTTATTCCATAATGGCAGAAATAAAGAAGTATATGAACATAATTGACGACCACATATTATAATAACTAATTAAATCCAACAAATTATGAAAAGGTATTTTTGTGTATTACAGGCGTTCATCTTCTCGTTGCTGTTTATTGGTTGCAGCAATGAAGATGAGTCTGCTTCAACTCCCACAGTGCAAGCATCGAAAACGGAATTGTTTGCTATAGGGACAGCCCGAATGACAAGAGCCGCTTCAAGCCCCTATCTCTTTACACTTGACAACATCAAGTCTTTCAACGCGCAGACCCGTGAGATTATTTTTCAAGATTTTGAGCCGACAAGTCTGCTCTTTCCCATTTATCGTAACATAGAAATACATTCGTATGGTAAGGTTCTACTCCATATCTCAACGTTTGTGTCATCTTTCAATAGTCAAATCTTCACAGACTTATCATTAGTTTCAGAATCTGGCAAGTTTTATCTGAGTGACTGTTACCCACGCAATATTGAGGACAATAGTCAATATGTTAAAGAGAACAAGGCCATTCAAAAAGCAAAAGAAAAAAGAGCGGCAGAATGGGGAGAGTTTCTCTCAATACTCAAAAAACACGGGAAGTTGATTGAATAGTAAACAGAAATACGTAATAATATAAGCAAGAAATAACTTGTAATTGCGTTTATATAAATATCAACATATAAAATCCTTGTAATTATGAAAAAAGTATTTTACAGCCTAATCCTTTTCTGTGGATTATCTGCATGTTCCTCAGAGAAGGTAGCTCTTGAGCCATTAAGAATTTATGATGTTACAAATTCTAATTGTAAATTAAGCATCTCTCCGACAGATACACGTCCTGACTTCTATGCAGAAAACAATGCTATTCCAGCAAAATTAAGTATAGAGTTGGACAAAGACGGTATAGCTCAGTGTCTACTGGAAGGTTTGAAAGCCAACTGTTCCGTAAGAAAGATTTATGTGAATATTGCTAATCAAGATAATCAGATAACCCTTATCGTGTACCATAATGTCCTTGATGCACTGGCCGATTGTATTTGCAAATAGACGTTAATTTTAAGATTAGCAAATTGACATCTGGTAATTATAACCTGAAAGTGTACTATGCCAGACCAAACATGAAATATGATGAATCTAATATTGCATATAATGGACAGGTAAATATTGCCCAGAATAAAAAAGTCTTTGTAACATTCAATCCAGAAGTAGGTTTACCTGAAAATTAAAGATGTAGATATAAGTATCTATTCAATACCATGGCACTTGGGCTGGTATATATCAACTCAAGTGCTATGTGGCATTGTCAATATTTCAACCTCATCTTATCTTTTTCCCTGTAGCTATTTTTTAGCATTCTCTCTAAATCTGACACCTTATAGAGTATCTTCCCTGCAAACTGCGTGTAGGGGATAATCCTCCTGTCCCGATAGTCCTGCAAGGTGCGGGGGCTGATATACAGCCGCTCGCACACCTCCTTGCCCGTTAGGAAATGTTCTCCACCAAACAGCGGTTTGTGGGTTTGTGCTACTTCCTTTATCCTTCTACTTACACTGCTGATAGCGGACAGCACCACCTGCATGTCGTCAGCCTCCATGTTTAAGTCCCTTACCTGTTCCATCGTTCTCTTGTCTTATTTCTCGTTCTTTTATTTGTCTGTTTTTGATTTCTCCGATTTTGTCTGTAACAGCCATTCTACATCCTCACGCTTGTAGTAGCACTTATGCCCGATTTGGGCAAAGGGCAAGACACCCGTATCACGATAGTGCTGTAAGGTACGCTTGCTGATGTTGAGCAGCCTGCACACATCCCCGTTGTGCAGCCAATCGGTATGCCTGCTTTGTTCCCCGAATGCCTTGTGGCAGGTCTCGGCAAGGCTGAGTATCTCGTTCCTCAGCTTTGCCCAGTTTGAATCCGTAATGATAAAATATCCCATAATTTTATTGTTGTTTTGTTTGTAATTCCTTTTTGTATTGCGCCTTAATGCACGTTTCTGCCTGCAAAAGTATGATGTGTTTGCCATACTTCAAAGCACGAGAGAGCAGCAAGGAAATACAGGGAAAAACAAGGAAAAGACAAAAGGATTGTCGCTCTCTTTCTTTGCCTCCATACTCCATTTTATCATATCCGTTTTATCTGACGCAATGCTATTCGGATTGGAGCAAATAAACACATTCCTTTCTTGCATCATTTCTATACTTGTCCTCTTGTTTGGGGCTTAAATCCATGCTTTCCGACAGTTTCCTACCTGAAATCCGTGAGAAATTCATTGCCAATGTGCGCAATATTATGCAAGCACTCTCCGAATGCTTGGCACTTTCCTGTTCTCTTCATAACTTCACTCTCAGAAACCAAACCAATCATATAATGAAGAAGAATGCAGATAAAGGCAAATCTGAGGGCGGAAACAGCGAACTTCATACAAGAAGGAAGTTTTCCAAGAACTCGGAGATAGAAGCCTATCTCTCCACTCACTACGAGTTCAGATACAATACGGTATTGGGAAGAACCGAATATCGTAGCAAGAATGATGCTCACTTCTCAAAGGTGGGTCGCTATGAAATCAATACGCTCCGCAGGGAGATAGACAATGACATCGGGATAATAACCTCATCGGATAACCTGTACTCCATCATCGAGAGCAGTTTCTCTCCACGCATCAATCCCATACAGGAGTATTTCAAGGCATTGCCATTGGTGGATATAGGCTGTGATGAAGGTAATAGTAATATCTCCTCTCTTTCACTGAAAGCCATTCCCGAACTGGCAAGTTGCGTTGTGGTGCGCAATCATGAAAAATGGCTGCCATATCTCACCAAATGGCTCGTGGCAGTAGTTGCCAATGCTATGGACGACCGTGAGTGCCGTAACCACACCTGCCTCGTGCTGACAGGCGAGCAGGGAAAGTTCAAAACCATGTTTTTGGATTTGCTCTGTCCGCCGGCACTGCACGGTTACAGCTACACGGGAAAGATATATCCGCAGGAGAAGGATACGCTCATCTATATCGGGCAGAACCTCATCGTGAACACCGACGACCAGCTCAAGGCCCTCAACAAGAGGGACGAGAATGAACTGAAGAACCTCATTACCTGCCCAATGGTCAAATACCGCATACCCTACGACAAGTATGTGGAGGAACATCCCCACTTGGCAAGTTTCGTGGCATCGGTGAACGGCAACGATTTCCTTACTGACCCGACAGGCAGCAGACGTTTCTTGCCCTTTGAAGTATTGTCTATTGACATCAACAGAGCAAAGGCAATCTCAATGGATAACGTCTATACGGAAGCCAAAGCCCTGCTAAACGCAGGTTTCCACTATTGGTTTGACGATGATGAGATAGCAGAGCTTTACAAAGAGAGCGAGGTATTCCAAGTGCAGACCGTAGAAACGGAACTTCTGTTGCGCTGCTTCGAGAAACCGACTGATGATAATCCCCGTTGCTCCTATATGACCACTACGGAAATCCTTACCTATCTGGATATCTATACACGGCAGCCCCTGACTTCCAAACGTATGGGAGAAGCCCTTAAAAAGGCAGACTTTGAGAAAGTGAGCAAGCGGCGTGAGGACGGCAGTCCGATATATGTGTACAAGGTAAGGAAGATTCTGCCTTGTCCTTTGCCAAGTTATTGCAGTAGCCAAATGTAGTAGGCGCATGTAGTAGGTTGGTAGTATGATTTGGTACTACAAAACAATATTGGAAATCAACCACTTATGTCAGAATAGTATGTAGTAAGAAGAAAGATGAAAAAGTTTGGAGGGAAAAACTTGGGAAAAGAGAATTTCTTTCAATAATCATTCAAATATCATTCAAACACACCATTGTCATTCAAGCAAAAATTATTCAATCACTTCAATTAAAACATATCACAATGAAAGAAGAAGATTTATTACTCATCAAGCGATACCCCATTGTGGAGTATCTTGAAAGGAAAGGCATCAAGCCTGTACGCAGGACACCTGCCTATGCCCTGTACCGATCACCGCTGAGGGCGGAAACGCATCCGAGTTTCAAGGTGGACATACAGAAGAACCTTTGGATAGACTATACCGAAGGCAGGGGCGGAAGCATTATCGACCTCTGTATGCGTTTGGAGGGCTGCACGTTGCCGGAAGCCATCCGCCACTTAGGGCAGACCGCTTCCTTTGATATAGCGTACTGCCCTCATAATACAGACAACTCTATGCCGGAAAGTCACAAACCTGTGGTTCCTGTAAATGAGGCAAGAAAACTTATAGGCATATCAGACACCCTGCCGCCACATTTGCAAAAATACCTCACGAAAGAACGCTGCATTGATTTGGAAAAGGCTATGCCGTTTCTCAAATGTATCAGCTATGAGGTAAGAAGACAACGCTACCAAGCCATCGACTTTGCCAATCCGTCAGGTGGGTATGAACTTCGGGACAATGGCACGTTCAAGGGAACAATAGCACCGAAGGACATTACTCCCGTATTCACGGATAAACAAACAGAACACGCAATAGACAATACATTGCCCGTATGCGTGTTTGAGGGCTTTATGGATTTTTTTTCTTTCCTTTCAATGAAAGAAGAAATAACGAGTGTCTGTCTTGTGCTAAACTCGGTAAGCAATGTGGCAAGGGCTATTCGATATCTGAATGACCACAACCTAACGCATATCCGTACCTTCCTTGACAATGATGAAGCAGGACGGAGAGGTACCAATGATTTTATCAGAACAGGTATCAATGTGGAGGATATGTCCGTGTATTACAGAAACTTCAAGGACCTCAACGAGTATCATGTTTACAGAGTGCGTGAGAAGCAGATACGACAAGGACAGATACAAGATACATCTATAAAGGCAAAACAAGTCAAACATAAAATGAGATAAAAACATGGAAAAGAAAACTGTCAGTAACGAGGGAATGGAGAATACTATCCATTCCGCCAAACAATATTTAGGACTGAATCAAATTGAAAGTCCGTCTGAACATATCATTGCTGAGCTTCGGGCAAGGAGAGCTAAACTCGTTCATTCCTCGGATGAACAGAACTCAGAGAATACCATGCACTCAGACCCTGCACGGAACACAGAGAATATGCCCGTTCAAAGGCGTATCAGTACCAAGATGAGAAGGGAAACGCTCGAAGCCTACAAGCAAGCCTACCTTGTTCCAACAAAACTGAGCAACCGAAAGGCGGTCTATCTGAGCAGGGAGACACAGGAGCGTGCCGACTTCATCGTACGCAGGTTGGGCGATAGGGACAGCAACCTTTCAAGTTTCGTGGAGAACATCGTGCGCCTCCATCTGGAAGAATACGGTGAGGATATAGAGAAATGGAGGAAGCTATGATTTACAGGAAAAAGGTCGAGGGCTTTCAGGAAAGGGACAACTTTCCACTCACCCCCCTCGACCCTTTTCAGAGAACAGAGCAACGGACATTTGCTGAATAAAGAGAACGATGAGAGTTTCACAAACGCAGGCAGGTATTGAATGCACGGCATTCACTTTTCGACTGCAAAACGCCTCGTGCGTAAATGGCCTTATTACTGACATTGCAAGACGTCAGTTTGTACCCACAAACTGCTCTTGCTCCCCTCGTCCATCTGTCGGGGAGGTTAGACCGTAATCACTCCGTTCTCATCGGTCAGTATTCAGGAATTAAGAAGCAACGAATCATCTACAATGATTAACTTTCAAAAAAACTTATATGAGCAGATATAATAGAAAGACTACCAAGTGGCAGCAACGAGGTAAGGAAGAAGTGAGGATGAACAAGACGGAGTTCATCAAGATAAGATGTACAAGAGAGGAGAAGCAGCGTATTAGGTCAAAGGCGGAAAGCACGGGACGGAAGTTCTCGGAATACTGCCGTGAAATGATCCTTAATGGCGAAGTGGTAGCTGTTCCTAAGATGACAGACTATGAGAGGGAAGCCATTGCCATACTCCAGCATACGGGAAAGTTCTATGGGCAGATTTCCAACCTCATCAAAGTGAAAGATGAGAGATGGGTACATATCACACATAACCTTTCCTTATGTGCCAAAGAGGCATTTAAGCGATTTTACGACCCTCATTTTCGTATGGACGATGAGATATATAAGGTCTTAAATATGACAAGAGATGATAGGAAAGTGTAAGGCGATAGCGCACGGCAGCACGGCTTTAGACTATATTTTCAGAGAGGGCAAGCTCGGTAGTCGGCTTGCCTTCCATAATCTTTGCAGCAGAGAGTCGAAGGATATCTACGAAGAAATGAAGATGGTCAGCGATTACAGCACACGATGCAGGAATAGGTTCCTCCGCATTGAAATCGGTATCGCACCACAAGACGAGAAGGAACTGCCCGTATCTGAACTTATGAGGATAGCCCATCTGTTTGCCAAACAAATGGGACTTGACAACCACCAATGGGTAGCGGTAACGCACAAGGATACCGATAACAGACACATCCATATCATTGTCAACCGCATCAGCCTGTATGGAGACGTCTATGATACTACCTTTGTGAGCAACAGGGCAGCAAGAGTGGCGGAGGAAATAAGCCGCTCGAAAGGTTTGACCATTGCAAAGGAAGTAAAGGCTGAAAGGATGTATCAAAAAGCAAAATCCAATCCGACGAGAGAGCAAACAAAGAAAGAATTACAGCAAATCTGTTATGCCTTGTTGGACAAAAATAAAGGCGGTGGCATATCAGGGCACTCCATGTTTCTCTACGAATTGAATAAGAACAACATTACCATAGAGCGCATGAAGAATAAGCAGGGCAAAGTATATGGTTTGAAGTTCTCCTACTGTGGCCAGACTTTCAAGGCTTCCGAAATCGGCAGAGAGTTCGGATACCACTCTTTGCAAAAGAACTTTGAAGTAGCCAATAAAGCCGAGACAAAGGAGACGATAACAAAAGCTCACACAATAGCAGACAAGACTACAAAGAATAAAGTTCAATCAGACACAGGCTATCAACTTGTTCCTCCCAGTCGTTCATACATACCGCCTACAAAAACAAACGAAAGTTCAGCCATTGCACAAGCCGTAGGAAATGTAGCAAGCACTGCCTTGAATGCAGCCGAAGAAATGATTTCGGGGGCAGGTGGACTTATTAATCCACAGACACACGGTGATGATTATGCAGAGATGGCTTGGCAACGAAAACTCAGAAGCCAAGCCAAGAAAAAGAAGAAAAGAGGAAGAGGTATATAAAAGCTAGCTCTTCTCTATTTTAATCACCAAAAAGCTCAATAATGACGCGAATGAACGAAATTCTTATCAAAAACGCTTGTTATTCAAAGCAAATGATTACCTTTGCAAATAGAATAACAAGCGTTCTTTGTTGATGCAGAAACATGCGACAGAAAGCACTTCGCTCGTTTCCAAATCGTTACCTGTTTAGTTTGTGTCAAAAGGTAACTTCTTCTTTCTCAATTAGATACGTTTTAGAAATCATCTTGCAGTGTGACCGAGTGTCAATCGTGCGTGCTGAATCAACAAATGATCACTGAAAGGTGTGCATGGTTGAAAGGCAACCAACCACACTCGTTTGCTCATCAATGCACAACGCATGATGAAACGATGCCTGCCGTTAGGACAAACGGCGCATTGCTGCGCCCCACCTTATAATATATTGACTGTTAAAAGAATAAAATCTACGGATGATTTTCAGATTAAAGATTGTTGAATCAGATAAACCTTACTAATTTTGCGACTGTATATCAAACGTTAACTACAAACTAAACAATCATAATATGAAAAAAGAAAAACAAATCGTCGAGTGCGTTCCGAATTTCAGCGAAGGTCGAAATCCGGAAGTAATCAAGCAGATTACCGACATCATCGAGCGTTCAAAAGGCATCAAGCTGTTAGATGTCGACCCGGGCGAGGCCACCAACCGTACCGTGGTAACCTTTGTCGGGAGTCCCGAAGACGTAATAGAGGCGGCTTATCTGGCCGTAGAGAAAGCCTCGCAGATCATCGATATGCGCCTGCATCACGGTGCTCATCCGCGTATGGGAGCCACAGACGTGCTGCCGCTGATACCCGTTTCAAATATCACTCTGGACGAATGCGCCGACTTGGCACGCCGTTTGGCACAGCGCATTGCCGACAATCTCGGTATACCCACCTACTGTTACGAAGCCGCTGCACGCACACCCGAACGCCGGAATTTGGCCGTTTGCCGAAAAGGCGAATACGAAGCACTGCCCGAAAAGGTCAATACGCCGGGTAAAGAACCCGACTTCGGGGCGCGCCCTTATGATGAGAAGCTGGCCCGAACGGGCTGTACGGCCGTCGGAGCACGCAACTTTCTCATCGCCACCAACTTCAATCTCAATTCCACTTCCACGCGTCGCGCCAACGCCATAGCCTTCGACGTACGCGAAAAAGGCCGTCCTTTACGCGAGGGAGACGCATTGACGGGCAAGATAAAAACCGACGAACAGGGACAGCCCGTAATGCAACCGGGCACACTCAAAGGCACGAAGGCTATCGGTTGGTATATCGATGAATATAAGATTGCACAGGTTTCGATGAATATCACCGATATAAACGCCACACCGTTGCACGTGGCATTCGACGAGGTTTGCCGTTGTGCGCAAAACCGAGGCGTGCGAATCACGGGCACCGAAATCGTGGGGCTCATCCCGAAGCGCACACTGATCGAGGCCGGCAAGTATTTTCTTGAAAAACAACAATGCTCTATCGGCATCCCCGAAACAGATATCATTGACATCGCTATACGCTCGATGGGCCTGTCGGATCTTAAACCTTTCAACCCAAGAGAGAAGGTAATAGAGTTCCTTTTGGAGGATATCGACAAGCAATCGCGCCTGATCGACCTCACCGTAAAACACTTTGCCGAGGAGACTTCACGTGAATCGCCGGCTCCGGGAGGTGGAACCATCGCCGCATATATGGGCGCTTTGGCTGCCGCTTTGGGTACGATGGTGGCCAATCTGTCGTCTCACAAACGCGGATGGGATGCGCAATGGGAGAAATTCAGCCGTTGGGCAGACCGCGGCCAGGAACAAATCGCAGAGCTATTAGAACTTGTCGACGAAGATACCGAGGCTTTCAACCGCATTATGTCGGCGTTCGCCCTACCCAAACAAACGGCCGAAGATAAGGCGGCTCGCAGCAAAGCTATTCAGGAAGCCACGCTTTACGCCACACAAGTACCACTGCATACAATGCAGGCTGCTTATTGCACATTCGACATCTGTCGTGCAATGGCCGAGGAAGGAAACCCCAACAGCGTGTCGGATGTCGGTGTCGGCGCTCTTGCCGCACGTGCTGCCGTACTCGGGGCGGGCCTTAATGTCAAGATCAACGCAGGCGGATTGAAAGACCGCGAGACGGCAGACAGACTCATAGCAGAGGCTAACCAACTGATTGCTAAAGCCAACGAGGCAGAGAAAGAGATTATGAATATCGTGGAAAGCAAACTATAATACATCACGAACCACTATGACACAACAAGAATTTATCAACGATATCACGGGTGGAATACCCGTAGAACTACCTCCATTGCAACCGTATGACACCTCGGTCAGTCACGCACCGAAACGCAAAGACATATTAAATGAGGAGGAAAAACGGCTCGCCCTACGCAATGCTTTGCGGTATTTCCCCAAGCAACTGCACGCCGAACTGGCGCCCGAATTTGCCGAAGAGCTTCGTCGTTACGGCCGAATCTATATGTATCGGTATCGTCCGACTTATGCGATGTATGCCCGTCCGGTGAACGAATATCCTCATCATTCTGCGCAGGCTGCGGCCATTATGATGATGATTCAGAACAATTTGGATCCCCGGGTGGCCCAACACCCGCACGAACTTATCACTTACGGTGGCAACGGAGCTGTGTTTCAGAACTGGGCACAGTATCGACTTACGATGCAATACCTTAGTAAAATGACCGACGAACAGACCCTGGTAATGTACTCCGGACATCCTTTGGGACTCTTTCCATCACATAAAGACGCGCCGAGAGTTGTCGTAACAAACGGTATGGTGATACCAAACTACTCACGACCAGATGATTGGGAGCGTGACAATGCACTCGGAGTGAGCCAGTACGGACAAATGACAGCGGGCTCTTATATGTATATCGGTCCGCAGGGAATCGTTCACGGCACAACAATTACAGTGCTCAATGCAGCCCGCAAACAGTTAAAACCGGGTCAAAAGGATATTCACGGGATGCTGTTTGTATCTTCGGGACTCGGCGGAATGTCAGGAGCACAACCCAAAGCAGGTAACATTGCCGGCGTGGTTAGTGTCACGGCAGAGATCAATCCGATGGCTGCGCGCAAGCGCTTCGACCAAGGTTGGGTAGACGAACTGCACGAAAACCTCGACGAACTGATACCGGCCATCCGCCGATATGTAGCCGAACGCAAAGCTGTGTCTATGGCTTACGTTGGCAATGTAGTCGATCTTTGGGAGCGTTTGGCAGCAGAAGGCATCCACGTCGACCTCGGAAGTGATCAGACTTCACTACATAACCCATGGGCGGGAGGATATTATCCCGTCGGGATGACATTCGAATCGGCCAACAAAATGATGGCCGACGACCCCGAAGAGTTTAAAAATCGAGTACAAGAATCGCTTCGTCGGCAGGTGAAAGCAATCAACCGACTTGCAGCCGACGGTATGTATTTCTTCGATTACGGCAATGCATTCCTGCTTCAAGCCAGCAGAGCGGGTGCGGATATTATGCTTTCGGACGGCAAATTCCGCTATCCCTCTTACGTGCAAGACATTATGGGACCGCTGTTTTTTGATTATGGGTTCGGTCCTTTCAGATGGGTCTGCGCCTCGGAAGACCCTCACGATTTGGAAATTACCGACCGTTTGGCCACCGAAGTGCTCGAAGACGAACTGCGCAATGCCACACCCGACATCGCCGGTCAGCTCGAAGACAATATCCATTGGATTAAAGAAGCCGGACGAAATCATCTCGTCGTGGGTTCGCAGGCACGCATTTTGTATGCCGATTCAGTAGGACGCACCCGGATAGCATTGGCTTTCAACGACGCCGTTAAGCGTGGAGAGCTTCGCGGTCCGGTAGTTCTCGGTCGCGATCATCACGATGTTTCGGGTACGGATTCACCTTTCCGGGAGACCTCCAACATCTATGACGGCTCGCAATTCTGCGCAGATATGGCCATCCAAAACGTCATCGGAGATGCTTTCCGAGGTGCAACGTGGGTGTCAATACATAATGGCGGCGGCGTAGGTTGGGGCGAAGTGATCAACGGCGGATTCGGAATGGTGGTCGACGGAAGCCCCGATGCAGCCCGACACATCAAGAGTATGCTCTTCTGGGACGTCAACAACGGCATCAGCCGACGGTCATGGGCACGCAATTCGGGGTCGATCGACGCCATCAAACGCGAAATGGCACGCACGCCCGAGCTGCAAGTTACCCTGCCGAACTTGGTAGACGATAATCTCATTAACAATTTATTTTAACCCATTTTTTAAGAGTTGAGTAGTTGACAAGTGAACGAGTAGACCGGTGAACAAGGGGAAAAAGGGATTATCTAAGTCATTATAAGGCCCCAACTATTTGTCAATCCGATTTCTTGTCAACTACCAACAGAACTTATCAAACAAACTTTCGAATGAAGATTCATCAAATCAGTGCCGATCATCTCACGATAGAGAAGATCGATGAAATCATTACCCGCGGTTACAAAATCGAACTGAGCGATGACGCCAAAGCACGAATCGTGAAGTGTCGGGAATATTTAGACAGCAAGATGAACGTAAGCAACCGCCCCATTTACGGTGTAACCACGGGCTTCGGATCGCTTTGCCACATCTCGATCGATGCCGACCAGCTGTCTCAGTTACAGAAAAACTTGGTAATGTCGCACGCTTGCGGCACGGGCGAACGTATGCCCAACGAGATCGTCAAGATAATGATGCTGCTCAAAATACAGTCAATCAGCTATGGGTATTCAGGCTCAAAGCTCGACACCGTGCAGCGACTCGTCGACTTTTTCAATAACGATGTCTACCCCATTATCTATCGCCAAGGGTCGCTCGGAGCGTCGGGCGACCTCGTTCCGCTGGCCCATCTCAGTTTGCCTTTACTCGGATTGGGCGAGGTAGAATACCAAGCAAAGTGATAACAGGTGCCGAACTCTGTCAGAAATTCAATTGGAAGCCCATTGAATTGGGCTCGAAAGAAGGTTTAGCACTGCTCAACGGCACGCAGAATATGGCCGCTTTCGGCATATGGGCATTGATTTGGGCAGGTAAAATGCTTGATTGGGCCGACCGCATAGCAGCTATGTCGCTTGACGCTTACCAAGGATTGGTAGAGCCTTTCACGCCAGCTGTCCATCGGGTAAGGCCCCATCGCGGCCAAATGGATACAGCCGAGCGGATGAGAACGCTTTTGGAAGGCAGCGAAATAGGCCAACTCGCCAAACCTTATGTGCAAGATCCCTATTCGTTCCGTTGCATTCCGCAAGTACACGGAGCCTGCAAAGACACCTATCAGTATGTAAAATCGGTCTTGGAAGTAGAAATCAATGCAGCAACCGATAATCCGACGGTGGTTCCCGAAGAAGACATTATCATCTCATCGGGCAACTTCCACGGCGAGCCTATCGCTCAACCGATGGACTTCTTAGCCATTGCACTAACCGAACTCAGCAATATCTCCGAGCGCAGAATATATAAATTAGTATCGGGAACACGCGGTTTGCCGAGCTTCCTCGTGGCCAATCCCGGCGTGAACAGCGGCTTTATGATTCCCCAATACACGGCAGCCTCGTTGGTAAGTCTTAGTAAACAGCTCAGTACACCGGCTTCCGTAGACAGCATTCCATCAAGTCAGGGGCAAGAAGATCACGTGAGTATGGGGGCAAATGCGGCCACCAAGCTGTGGAAAGTGGTACAGAACACTGAGCGGGTATTGGCCATCGAGCTTTTCAATGCAGCTCAAGCATTAGAATTCCGACGCCCGATGAAATCGTCGCCGGCCATCGAAAAGATCTTCGCCGACTATCGACGGGTAGTTCCTTTCGTTGCAGACGACACCGTGATGTACCCCTTAATCGCTGCCTCTGTTCAATTCTTGGAAGATGAATTTATTAATAACTAACATCGGAATCCTTGCAGGCATCAGGCGAAAAGGTCGTCTGCGCCTGCAAGGAAAAGAAATGCAAGAGCTTGAAACCTTGCAAAACGCTTACCTCCTTGTGGACGACGATAAGGTGAAAGACTACGGCTTGATGGACGAGCTGTCGAAAATCGACTTGCCGGAGAGCATCACTGTTGAAGACGCCAAGGGCGGAACAGTGCTCCCTACGTGGTGCGACTCTCACACACACATCGTTTATGCAGGCAGTCGCGAGGGCGAATTTGTCGACAAAATACGCGGATTGAGCTACGCAGAAATAGCCCGTCGCGGTGGCGGAATCCTCAATTCGGCCGACCAACTACACGAGATGGGCGAAGACGAACTGTTCGAGCAGGCGATGGTACGTGTAAACGAAGTGATCAGCAAGGGCACCGGATGCATCGAAATCAAGTCGGGCTACGGACTGAACACGGCCGATGAGCTGAAAATGTTACGTGTCATACGCCGCATCGGCCAGTCGTCAGCCATTCAGGTTGTGCCTACTTTCCTTGGTGCCCACGCCGTGAGCCGTGCCTATTCGGGCCGACAGAGTGCGTATGTAGATATGTTGATCGAAGAGATGATTCCCGAAGTGGGGCGCCAACAGCTTGCAAAGTACATCGATGTGTTCTGCGATGAGGGGTTCTTCACCGTCGAAGAGACAGCCCGAATATTAGAAGCGGGCGCCGATGGGGGCTTCTTCCCAAGATTCACGCAGAAGAATTGGCTCCTTCGGGAGGCGTAGCGGTGGGCGTAGAACACGCCGCACTCTCGGTAGATCACCTCGAAAGTATGGACAAACGAGGCATTGCAACGCTACAAGGAAGCTCCACGATGCCCACGTGTCTGCCTGGAACGTCGTTCTTTTTGAACCTACCCTTTGCCCCGGCACGTGCTATGCTCGATGCGGGTTTAGGCATAGCAGTGGCCAGCGACTATAATCCGGGCTCCACACCATCGGGAGATATGAAGTTCATCATATCGCTTTCGTGCATCAAAATGCGGCTAATGCCAGCCGAAGCCATCAATGCTGCTACCATCAACTCGGCTTATGCAATGGGCGAAAGCAGCACATTCGGCTCGTTAGACATCGGTTATACTGCCAGTTTCATCATCACCCATCCCATTCCCGGCATCGATTTCATTCCTTACGCTTATACAACTCCTATCATCGAAAAGGTTTATTTACGCGGGAAAAGAGTGGTCTAAGCAAAACGACTCTCTGTCGACCTGTGATCCGACAGATACAAACACGAAAACGACTAACCGTTACTTGCGACGCGTTTAATGATCAAACGCAGTGCAAATAACGGTTAGTCGCGTTATAAACAGCGGTTAATTACAAGCTAACTTAGCACCAATGCCTATCCCAAATACTTCGTCAACACATGGGCATAACCGCTTTCACGAACCTTGAGAATGCTCCGTTCACGAATCTGACGCACTCGCTCGCGCGTCAATCCAAGTTCGCTGCCGATCTCTTCAAGCCCTTTCTCATGACATCCGATGCCGAAACACTCGCGAAGAATAATCACTTCGCGCTCTTTAAGCACCTTGCGAAGCACATTGTTAAGTTCCTGCGCCATCGATTCAAAGTCAACCAAGCGATCGGCCCTGCTGTCATCGTCCGACTCCATGACGTCGGCCATACTGTTGTCGTCGCCTTCCTGAAAAGGCGCATCAATGCTCATGTGATGATTGTCGGCCTTGATGCTCTGCTCGATCTTCTCTTCATCGATATTCGTAATCGCTGCCAGCTCGCTCACCGAAGGCTTGCGCATGTGCTCTTGTTCAAACTTGCTGATCTCACTATTGATCTTCGAGAGTGCCCCAACTTGATTTAACGGCAAACGAACAATGCGACTTTGCTCGGCAATAGCCTGCAAAATGCTTTGCCGAATCCACCAAACGGCATAAGAAATAAATTTGAAGCCGCGCGTCTCATCAAACTTCTCGGCAGCCTTCACCAGCCCGATATTCCCTTCGTCGATGAGATCCGTGAGCGAGAGTCCTTGATGTTGATACTGCTTAGCAACAGAAACCACAAAACGAAGATTGGCCTTCACCAGTTTCTCTTTCGCTCGTTCGCCTGCGGCTCCACCCTTACGGATAGCCTGCGCCAGCTCAATCTCTTCCTCAATACCGACCAACGGCTCGCGTCCGATCTCCACAAGATACTTGTCAAGAGCCTCACTCGAACGATTGGTTATGCTCTTCTGAATCTTTAATTGTCTCATTATCTTTTATCCCCCAAAGTGATCTAGTACCTTATTATTCCTTTATAAAAGGGGCACAAAGATACAAAGAAACATTTATATAAACAAATTTGGAAATGAGGAATTAGTTGCACTCGTGCGCAATCATAAATCAAAAGTCTGCCTACCGCAGCAAAGTAAAAGGGTGAAAAGAAGCTACCCCAGCCATCTTCTCACCCTTTCCCCGGTTAATTCATCTTTTCACCCTTTCACTTCTTTCAGCTCATCCTTCTCGCGCACAACCCACATCGTCCGCTTCGGATCGGTGGTGTACGCCAATTCATAGGCTTTGCTCTTGCCAGTTCCTTTGGTTTTGCCGGTGAACTGTAAAACGTTGGGGGCGATGCCGTTGGCTTCTTCGAACTGGCGGATCAGCGGCTCGAGTTCTTTGCGCAGCTCGGCGAGTTGTTTCTCGGTCCGTGCCTTGTTCGTGGCAACGCGACCGCTCAACAATGTTTGCCGATTGGTCACTAATGTGTTGTATTGCTCGATAAGTTGGTAATCGGGGCCGACGGTTCAAGATCGTTGAGCGAGTTGATGCGCAGCAAGACGGCATCAAGAGCACGATCGACAGCCGTGCGAAGTTCTTTTACGTCGAGCGATGCTGAGCCGGCTTTGATACGGGTGTGGAAGCGCGTGTCAAACTCTTTATTCGTGCGATCTAATCGGCGAACGGCTGCCAGCGCGCCTAATTTAGTAACGGCAGCGGCGGCGGGCGCGGCGTTGAGATCAGTTATCAAGTTTTTGATCATGCCCGTCTCCTTATCGTAGTTTTCGGCAGCAGCGCGCGGATAGCGGCTCATCACTTCGGCCAGCACTTTGGCGGCCGCGATGGTGGCCTTATCCTCGCTTCGTTTCTGCATTTCGACGAGCAGGCTCAAGGCATAATAAGCATTATCGCGCGCGTTGTCGAGCAACTCGAGCTCTTCGGTGCCGTCGAGCACGCGGGGCTGGTTGAGTGCCAAATCCTCCTTATCTACAGCGGCCTTAAGCGGGGCCAACACCGCCGTTAGTTTTGGCACATTCGCTCGGTACAAAGCTGCAGCACGCGCCCAGCAAACTGAAAATGCTCCATGTTTTGGAGTCGACTCCTCATAAAATCTTTTAATTTCATAGTTTTGTTGTTTAGGAAGTTAATATTTGTAGTTTATAAAAGGTTTGAAAGGTCGTTTTCTTTGTTTTGAGGTCGGCGTAGGAGTACGACGGCTCCAAATTGCTGTCTTCGGCTCGTCGTAGAGGTACGACGGGTTCCCGGCACTGATTTCTGCCTCGCGTACCCCTACGCCGCGTTCTTTTTACCGTTTTCGGCCCGTCGTAGGGATACGCCAGCTTCCCATCACCAATTTGGGTCCGTCGTACCCCTACGCTGAGATTAATACTTCACGAAGGGGCGAACGCGGTAGTTGCCCATAGCACTTTTATACTGTCCTGATCCCCATTGTACAGACCTCTCAATGAATAAGAAAACAGTTTCGGCCCATTTGTCTTTGATCTCTGAACTCGTCCAATATTCTTTGTAAGGAATAAGTGCTGTTCCACCCACTTGTGTAAATGTACTAGCGAATAAATTACCATACCAGTCATAGTACTGAAGAACTTGTGGTACTGCCGGTATGTTGGCAAAACCTAAAGAGAATGGCATTTTCCAATCACTAG
>NZ_BAIX01000017.1 GCF_000613405.1 Hoylesella enoeca JCM 12259
TAAGGTAACGGCCAACCAGGCCATTGCGGGCACGTTCGATTTCGACGACAGCGGCCTCAAGCTCGCCTCGCGCCCGACGGCAGCGCCTGCCAACCAGACGATCGAGTTAGATTTGAGCACGATGAAATTCGGCGTACCCAAAGCCGTCGACATCGCGAAGAACGCCGCCACGATGGTCGTGGCGCCCGGCACCTACGCCACGCTGAAAGTGGAGTACACCCTCTACGACGCCGACACCCACGTAACCGGCACCGTTACCCGCAACTACTCGAACGTTACGTTCACGGCCGGTCTGAACAAGAAAGTGAGTGGCGACCTCGGCATCCCCGTCTACGAGAACAAATACTACCTCTGGGACGCCCAGCACGACGCCTGGTACGGCCATTACGATAGCCAGCCCACCTACGACGGCGCGCCCGCCGGCGAGCACTATCCTAAGAGCGAGACGGCCGACCCCGACCGCTGGTACAATAGTGCAATCACTCCAGGAAGCATCACTGCCGCCTCGCACAGTTGCAAGGACTGCCCCAACATCAACTTGACGAGTTGGTACGTCATGAAAGGCAACCCGCATTGGGACGAACAGACGCCGTGGTCCGTGCTCGGGCATTTGTATGTGGGTGGCGTATGGCTGAAGAAAGCCCAAAAGATCGCTGACGACGAGGGTACAAACCTAGCCGCGATGCAGACCGGATTCCCCGACCCCAACACGCATGTGATGACCGACTGGAGGATGAAGGAATCAGACGACTTCCCTACTTATTATACTACGGACGAACCTTCCAGCTCTCGGACTGGCTTCTACAATCCTACCCTCAAGCCTATCTCCGCCCTCGCCTCCACGGCCGACTATTTCTATCTGCCCGCCGCGGGATGCTTTTCTGGAAGCCGATGGGAGGCGTCATGAAAGCCACTTTCATCGCAGGAATGGGCACATATTGGTTGTCTAACGGTAACTATTATGGACCTTTAAGCTCTGTTACTTCCTCATCTACCGCTCCGGCATTGGTCTTTAGGAAGACGGGAGGCATATGGATTCAGAACAATACAGTCGCACAATGCGGCTTCTACGTCGAGCCGCAGCTGTTCAAGTAAGTTGGCAATTCTGCACCGGCGGGAGTCCCGACGAGCAGAAAACAGCGAAAATAACGCTTCCGCCCGGGCGGACGAGCAGAAAATTGCGCAAAACAGCGTTCCCTCCGGGGGGAAAATCAGAAATCGATAAAAAATGCGTTTCCCCCCGGGGGGAAAACGAAAAAACCGCGAAAACAGCGTTTCCCTCCGGAGGGAAAATCAAAAAACTGCAAAAACGAGGTTTCCCCCCAGGGGGAAAACGAAAAAACCGCAAAAACAGCGTTTCCCTCCGGAGGGAAAATCAAAAAACTGCGAAAACAGCATTTCCCCCCGGAGGGATAGCTTATTTTATAATCTAATCAATTTTCAAACTATGGAAATTAAACAACTTCACAAACAGTTGCTCCAAAACATGGAGCATTATCAGTTTGCGTCGCGCGTGTTGCAGCTCTGCAACGAGGCCAAAGTGGGGAAACTCACGGCGGTGCTGGGGCCGCTCACGGCCTGCGTGGCCGACGAAGATCGGGTGCTGAACCAGCCGCGCACCGGGGCCGACACCAAGGCGCTGGAAGAGGCCGACCGCAAGCGCGACAAATCCTATCAGTCGTTGCGGTTGCTCGTGGCGCTGCACCTCAACAGCGCCGACAAGGCCGTGTTGACCGCCGCCGAAGCCGTGGACCGCGTGATGAAGGCTTATCCCGACGTGGCCGCGAGCAATTACGACAAAGAGACCGGCCTGATCAAAAACCTCGTGGCCGACCTGCGCACGGCTGCACTCACGGCGCATGTGGCGCGACTCCAAGCGCAGGTGTATGTCAATCTGCTCGATGCCGACAACAAAGCGTTTGACACGCTGTTCCATGCTCGGGTGAAGTCGGGTGCTCCCGCCGGCTCGTTCGACATCAAACCGCTGCGCGCCGCCACCGACAAAGCGCTCAATGCCGTGCTGCGCCGCATCGACGCCCTCGACGAGCTGGAACCGTCGGCCCCAATCACCGCACTCATCACACAGTATAACAACTTGGTGGACAACCGCCGGACACTGTTGGCCGGTCGCGCGGCTACCAACAAGGCACATGCCGACAAACAGCTCGAGGCGCTCCGCAAAGAACTTACCCCGCTGATCCGCAAGTTTGAAGAAGCCAACGGCATCGCTCCCAATGTGCTCACTTTCACTGGCAAAACCAAAGGGACTGGTAAGAGCAAGGCCTATGAATTGGCGTATAGCACCGATCCGAAGTGGACGATGTGGGTTCAGAAGAACAAAGAAGGTGCGCTGCAAGAAGTGAAAGAGTGAAAAGGCTATTTAAAGGTGAAAGAGTGAAAGGGTGATTTAAAGGTGAAGAGAGATGGAAGGACATGTGCGAGGCTCTTCCATCTTTTTTTGTGGTGGGGAGGTGAGTGATGAAAGATGAAATAGGATTGATCTTATTGCGCCATGATTCATCGAATATCAACTTTATTACGTAATTTTGCACGATTATTGAATCGGAAAATGGAACTGAAACAGATATTAAGAGGTGGATTCGGGATCTTTTTGGCGATCTTTCTCATGGCTTGTAGTATGTCCGGAGACGATGAACTCGACGGGAGCAAGACCGAAGAGAGCAGACTGGAAATGCCTAACGCGTTTTCGCCTAACGGCGACGGAATCAACGATGTCTACAAAGCCAAAAGCAATTATCGGGCTATTGCGACGTTTGAAGCGACGATCTTCAATCGCTGGGGACACAAGGTTTATGAATGGACCGACCCTGCCGGCGGTTGGGATGGGCATGGCGCCGATGAGGGTGTGTATCTCGTCGTGGTGAAAGCTCGCGGCACCGATGGCAAGAAATACCACATTCGGCAAGCCGTGAATTTGATTAGGAACACGGCAGATCATGCAGGATCAACAACAGAATAGGGTAAAGATGATGGAAAGAGAAGACGAAAAAATCAATGTGTGGGGTGCTCGCGTTCACAATCTTAAAAATATCGACGTGGAGATTCCGCGCAATTCGCTGACCGTTATCACCGGTTTGTCGGGTTCGGGGAAGTCGTCGCTGGCATTCGACACGATCTTTGCCGAGGGGCAACGCCGTTATATCGAGACATTTTCGGCTTATGCGCGCAACTTCTTGGGCGGAATGGAACGCCCGGACGTGGATAAGATCACTGGATTGAGTCCTGTGATCAACATCGAACAGAAGACAACCAATAAGAATCCGCGCTCCACTGTGGGCACGACAACTGAAATCTATGATTATCTCCGATTGCTTTACGCCCGTGCAGGCACGGCTTACAGTTATGCGTCGGGCGAGAAAATGGTGAAGTATACAGAGGAGAAAATCATCGAGATGATCCTCCGCGATTATGCCGGTCGGCGTATTTTCATCCTCGCTCCATTGGTGCGCCAGCGCAAGGGACATTATCGCGAACTTTTCGAGAGCATGCGTCGCAAGGGATATTTGTATATGCGCATAGATGGCGAGATGAAAGAAATCGTTCGAGGAATGAAAGTCGACCGGTATAAAAACCACAATATCGAAGTGGTGATCGATAAACTGCAAGTGCAGGAAAACGACGACGAGCGGCTGCGCAGAACCATTCAAATCGCCATGAAACAAGGCGATGGCGTGCTGATGGTGATGGACAAGGATTCGGGTGAGGTGCACAATTTCTCCAAACGATTGATGGATCCCATCACAGGCATATCCTATGGCGAGCCCGCTCCAAATATTTTCTCGTTTAATTCGCCCGAAGGCGCTTGTCCGAAATGCAAGGGATTGGGTTATGTTAACGAGATAGATCTGGGTAAGGTGATTCCCGACAAGACTGCAAGTATCTATGACGGGGCCATCGCTCCGCTTGGGAAATACAAGAATCAGATGATCTTTTGGCAGATCAGCGCAATCTTGCAGAAGTATGATGGTGACATGAAGATGCCCGTTAAAGATATTCCCGCTGATGCGCTCGACGAGATTTTGTATGGCAGTTTGGAGAATGTGCGCATTTCGAAAGATTTGGTGCACACTTCAACCGATTATTTCATTGCTTTCGACGGCGTGATTAAATATCTCCGCAATGTGATGGAGAATGACGAAACGGCGGCTGGACAGAAGTGGGCCGATCAATTCTTGGCCACCTGCGAATGCCCCGAATGCAAAGGACAACGGCTCAAACGCGAATCGCTTTCTTATCGGATAGGGGATCACAATATTGCCGAAGTGGCCAATATGGATATTTCAGAGTTGCGAGATTGGCTCGATCATGTGGAAGAACATCTCGAACCCACACAGCGAAAGATCGCCACAGAGATTGTCAAAGAGATCAAAACGCGTGTGGGATTTCTCTTGGAAGTGGGCTTGGATTATCTCTCTCTCAACCGCCAATCGGCCTCGTTGTCGGGCGGAGAGAGTCAACGCATCCGACTGGCTACGCAAATCGGTTCGCAACTTGTCAATGTGCTTTACATCCTTGATGAGCCAAGCATCGGATTGCATCAGCGTGATAACGAACGTTTGATTCGTTCGTTGAAAGAACTTCGAGACTTAGGCAACACCGTGATCGTCGTTGAGCACGATAAGGATATGATGCTCAGCGCCGATTATATCATCGATATTGGCCCCAAGGCAGGGCGTCGCGGCGGCGAAGTTGTCTATCAAGGTGTGCCGCAGAAGATGCTCGATGCCCCCACGATAACGGCCGATTATCTCACGGGGAAGCGTAGGATCGAAATCAAGAAACCGCGTCGTGCCGGCAATGGGAAGAGTATTTGGATTCGCGGTGCACACGGAAACAATCTCAAAAACATTGATGTCGAGTTTCCATTAGGCCAACTCATCGTCGTGACCGGTGTGAGCGGATCGGGCAAGTCGACGTTGATCAATGAGACACTCCAACCCATCTTGTCTCAACATTTTTATCGATCGCTGAAGCGTCCGATGCCTTACAAGTCTGTTGAGGGAATCGATAACATCGATAAAGTGGTGAATGTGGATCAGAGTCCGATCGGGCGCACACCTCGAAGCAATCCCGCCACTTACACGGGCGTGTTCAGTGACATTCGTTCTTTGTTTGTCAACCTTCCTGAGGCGAAGATTCGCGGCTACAAACCGGGGCGTTTTTCATTTAATGTGAAGGGCGGACGATGCGAGGCTTGCGGTGGAAACGGCTATCGAGTCATTGAAATGAATTTCCTGCCCGACGTGATGGTGCCTTGCGAAGTGTGCCATGGCAAGCGCTATAATCGTGAGACGCTGGAAGTGCGTTATAAAGGAAAGAGCATTGCCGATGTGCTCGATATGACGATCAATCAAGCCGTTGAATTCTTCGAAAACGTGCCCAATATTCTTCAAAAGATCAAGACAATTCAGGATGTGGGCCTTGGTTACATCAAGTTAGGCCAACCCTCGACCACGCTTTCGGGTGGAGAGAGCCAGCGTGTGAAACTGGCCACTGAGTTGAGTAAGCGCGACACGGGTAAGACGCTCTATATCCTGGATGAGCCGACGACGGGTCTTCACTTCGAAGACATCCGTGTGTTGATGGATGTTTTGCAGAAACTTGTGGATAAGGGAAACACAGTTATTATCATCGAACACAATCTCGACGTCATCAAATTGGCCGACCACATCATCGATATGGGCCCCGAAGGCGGTCGAGGCGGCGGAACTGTCCTCTCCGTGGGTACTCCCGAGGAGGTGGCACGCAGCAAAAAAGGCTTCACTCCGCAGTTTTTGAAAGAAGAATTGGCTGCTCATGAAGAGCAGATAGAATGATCATAGCGGCAAGCCGAATCCCTTTTGAGCACCAGTCTGATTCTCTCTATATAGAAATGAACCGTTAGTTGCCTTGCGAAAAATGGCTTTTCGCAAGGCAACTAACACTTAATCGCGCTGCAACCAATGCTTGGTTATTATCCAACAAGTACTATCGTGTTGAATGAAAAGTACTATCGTGTTGAATGAAAAGTACTATCGTGTTAGCCAACAAGTACTATCGTGTTTGGTGAAAAGTACTATCGTGCAGTGCGACTTTGCTGTGCGATCGTTGTCTTTAAAAATGTATAAAAACAGGGGTGGAGACTGTTTGTCTCTCGGCTTTTTACTACCTTTGCACAATTCAAAAATTGAATGACAATGTTGAAGAAGAAAAGGAGATGGCATTGTCTGCCTGGTCAGCCGCTCACTGACCTTGACAAGCAGGTGATGTATTGGGAGAATAAGGGAAAGGAAGTGCCTACCCGCGAATTGATTAAAACTCCCGAACAGATTGAGGGGATACGCAAGAGTGGGGTGGTCAACACCGGCGTGTTGGACGAAGTGGCCAAAAGGATTCACGCAGGGATGAACACGCTCGAAATAGATCAGATTTGTTACGATTATTGTACGTCACACGGCGCTATCCCGGCATGCCTCAATTATGAGGGATTTCCTAAGAGTGTGTGCACCAGCATCAATGAAGTGGTGTGCCACGGAATACCGAAAGAAGAAGACGTTTTGCAAGAAGGCGATATCATCAACGTGGATTTCACGACGATTCTCGATGGTTATTATGCCGATGCTTCGCGCATGTTTATCATCGGGAAAACGTCGCCCGAGAAAGAACAGTTGGTTCGTGTGGCCAAAGAATGCCTCGAAGTGGGGGCCGAAGCAGCCAAACCCTATGGTTTTGTGGGCGATATCGGTCATGCGATTGAGAAGCACGCAAACATATATCACTATGGCGTGGTGCGCGATTTGTGCGGTCATGGCGTGGGACTTGATTTCCACGAAGAGCCCGACGTGGTGCATTTCGGACATCGGGGAACGGGTATGCTGCTCGTGCCGGGTATGGTTTTCACCATCGAACCGATGATCAATATGGGTACGTGGAAGGTTTTTATTGACGCCGATGACCCTTATGGATGGGAAGTTATCACAGGAGATGAAAAGCCGTCGGCCCAATGGGAGCACACTTTTGTGATGACCGAACACGGCGTGGAGGTGCTGACGCATTGACGATCGACAGGAAAACAGAGCGATGGAAGATATATATATATTAGGTATAGAGAGCAGTTGCGACGACACTTCGGCCGCAGTGCTCCGCAATGGTGTACTCTTGAGCAATGTCACTGCATCGCAAGATGTGCATAAAGCCTATGGAGGTGTGGTGCCGGAATTGGCTTCGCGTGCTCACCAACAGAATGTTGTGCCGGTTGTCGATCAAGCTATCAAGCGCGCAGGAATCACTAAGGAACAACTCAATGCTGTGGCCTTCACACGCGGTCCGGGATTGATGGGTTCGCTGCTTGTGGGTGTGAGCTTTGCCAAAGGATTCGCCCGATCGTTGGATATTCCGCTGATCGACGTCAATCATTTGCAAGGTCACGTGATGGCTCACTTCATCAAAGAGAATGACGATGACCAAACTGCGCCGCCATTCCCGTTTCTTTGTCTGCTCGTTAGTGGCGGAAATTCGCAGATTGTCAAGGTAAATGCCTATAATGATATGGTTGTTTTGGGGCAGACTATCGATGACGCAGCTGGTGAAGCTATTGATAAATGTTCGAAAGTGATGGGCTTAGGTTATCCCGGTGGCCCCATTATCGATCGTTTGGCACGGCAAGGCAATCCCTTGGCTTATCGCTTTTCAGAGCCGCATATCCCCGGAATGGATTACAGCTTTTCGGGTTTGAAGACCTCATTCTTATATAGTCTCCGCCGATGGATGGCTGATGATCCCGACTTTATCGAACATCACAAGAATGATTTGGCTGCAAGTCTGGAACACACAATCGTAGATATTCTGATGAAAAAGTTGCGACTGGCAGTCAAAGAGACCGGAATCAAACATGTGGCTGTGGCCGGTGGCGTGTCGGCCAACAATGGATTGCGCAACGCTTTTCATGAACATGCCGATCGATATGGCTGGACCATCTATATTCCGAAGTTCAGTTACACCACCGACAATGCTGCCATGATCGGCATTACGGGTTATTACAAATATTTGGATCACGAGTTTTGCAGCATCGATAAGCCTGCTTTCTCGAAGGTTACATTTCAATAACGACAGACAATATTACCGAATCAAAACATTAACAAACGTGGATTTAGAAAGCAAAGTATTGAGTAAAGAGATTCAAGAGAATTTCTATGATACCGGCCAAACACTGGGTACGGCCGAGAGTTGTACTGGTGGGCGCATTGCCGAAGCGATTATTGCCGTGCCGGGCGCCTCGAATTATTTCAAGGGAGGCATCATTTCTTATACCGATGAAGTGAAAGAAGCGATCCTCCATGTGGATCATCAGACTTTGGAAGAGCATACCGCAGTGAGCGAAGAAGTGGCTGTGCAGATGGTGAAAGGCGTTTGTGATGCACTGAAAGTGGACTATGCTATTGCTGCAACAGGTGTGGCTGGTCCTGGCGGAGGTACTCCCGAAATACCAGTTGGCACCATTTGGCTTGCATTTGGCACCAAAGACGATGTCGAAACATGCAAACTTGAAGAGGATTTTGGGCGTGATATCAACCTCGCCATTGCTACGAACAAATCTCTCCGATTGTTTCTTGATTATTATAAAAAGCGTCATCAGGTGACCGAAGAATAGCTTTTGCAACTGATTTGATCCGTAAAAATGCTTAATTCACTACATTCTTTTAGGAAATGTTTTGTCAGTCCGAGAATAAATTGTAATTTTGCATCCTGTTTGGAATAAGTATCAAAAAACGAAAAAAAATAGATAGCGATGTCAAAAGTTTGTCAGATTACGGGAAGGAGATCACATGTCGGCAATAATGTGTCTCACTCGAAGCATCGTACAAAGCGTAGCTTTGACGTCAACCTCTTCACAAAGAAATTTTATTATGTTGAGGAAGGTTGCTGGATCAGTCTCAAAATTAGTGCGGCCGGTCTTCGTCTTATAAATAAAGTCGGCTTGGATGCAGCTTTGAAGAAAGCAGTTGCCAACGGTTATTGTGACTGGAAAGACATTAAAGTGATAGGAGAATAAATCAAGATGGCAAAGAAAACGAAAGGCAATAGGGTACAGGTGGTGTTGGAGTGCACTGAAATGAAGAACAGTGGGCTGCCTGGTACGAGCCGTTATGTGACTACAAAGAACCGTAAAAACTCCCCCGAGCGTCTTGAATTGATGAAGTATAACCCCATCTTGAAGAAGATGACGCTTCACAAAGAGATTAAGTAAAACAAGAATAATCGTATAGAAATATGGCAAAGAAAGCGGTCGCAACCCTCCATGAAGGTTCAACGGATGGTCGCGCATATACAAAGGTTATTAAAATGGTTCGCAGTCCGAAAACCGGTGCTTATGTTTTCGATGAGCGCATGGTGCCTAACGAGGCTGTGAAGGACTTTTTCAAGAATTGATATAATTGATTAAGACAATGATACAAAAAGGCCGCAACTTATGTTGCGGCCTTTTTGTGTAGATATATTGAACTTTATCTCTCTTGTGATTAATAGTTGGACATTCGGCAACCGACCGTTACTTGCATGCTCGCTAATGGCTTCTTGCAATGCGATAAGCAGTCGATCAAAAGAGGAGAAGTTAGAAAGGGAATGGAAAGAAAGGCCGGCGAAATGATGAATTATTCTTGTCGCCTTTCTGTCCTTTCCCTTTTTGCGTTTTATTTGTTTAATTTGCGGCTTCGAACTCACGCAGAAAACGGACGTCGTTTTCGGAAAACATACGGAGATCAGCCACTTGATATTTGAGGTTTGTGATGCGCTCAATACCCAAACCGAATGCGTAGCCCGAATACACTGTGCTGTCTATGCCGCAGGCTTCGAGCACATTCGGATCCACCATGCCACAACCGAGAATCTCGACCCAGCCTGTGTGCTTGCAGAATCCACATCCCGTGCCACCGCAAATGTGACAGGAAATATCCATTTCGGCACTCGGTTCGGTAAAGGGAAAATAGCTCGGACGCAACCGAATTTCAGTGTTCTCGCCGAAAAGTTCACGTGCAAATGTGAGAAGAACTTGTTTTAAATCGGTGAACGACACATTTTTATCTATATAAAGACCCTCCAACTGATGGAAAAAACAGTGTGCGCGGGCGCTGATAGCCTCGTTACGATAGACGCGTCCGGGGCAAATCACGCGGATTGGAGGCTGATGCGTTTCCATGTAATGGCTCTGATCGTTGCTCGTGTGAGAGCGAAGCAAGATGTTGCGAGTCACATCATTGGGATTCTGTTCGATAAAAAATGTGTCTTGCATATCACGTGCGGGATGATCGGCAGCAAAATTCAATTTGGTGAAGACGTGTAGATCGTCGTCGATCTCCGGTCCTTTGGCCAATGTGAAACCCATCCTTTGGAAAATATCGATGATTTGATTTCTGGCGATTGTCAGTGGATGGCGTGTGCCCAGCGGTAACGGATAAGCCGTCCGGGTGAGATCCAATTCGTTGTCGGTGTCTTCTGTTGTGGCAAGCTGTTCTTTCAGCGCGTTGATTTTATCGGTGGCAGCCTGTTTCAATTCATTGATTTTGATGCCGACAGCCTTCTTTTGGTCGGCCGCCACATTGCGGAAGTCGGCCATCAGAGCCGTAATCTCGCCTTTTTTACTAAGATATTTGAGTCGGAGTTGTTCTATCTCATCTGCATTTTGTGCGGAAAGCATTTGCACTTCGCCAAGAAGTTGTTCTATCTTATCAGTTATCATCATCTTATGGATTATAAAATTGCTTGCAAAGTTAATCTTTTTGCATCAAATTAAGAAACATATCGAAATAAAGTTGTACATTTGCAGCGATTTGAGAGACCTATAAATAGAGATTGATAAGGAGTAAATGAAATGAGAAAAAGTGCATTCTTTTTCGTTCTTGCGGCAGTGATGACGCTTGTTGTTTTCCCTTTCGGTGCTTGCTCTGACAAGCGACCGGCGGCCGACACCCTGTCGTCGGATTCGACCATGACGGACACTGCCACCGTCGATACGTTGGAAACATTGATCTCGGAAACGCCGATGCCCAAGGCGGCCGATGAATTATTCGATGATTTTATCTTCAATTTCGCAGCCAATCGCAAGTTGCAGTTCTCACGAATCAAGTTTCCTTTGAAGGTGGACAAGGGCGGTCGGGTGGCCTATCTCGACAAAAAGCATTGGCGGATGGAGCATTTTTTTATGCGGCAAGGGTATTACACGCTGATACTTGATAATCGTCGACAGTTGAAACTGATGAAAGACACCACGATCAATCGTGTTACCATCGAGAAGATTCATCTCAAAGATAAAGCGCTCACACAGTTTGTTTTCGATCGATTGGGCGGACAGTGGATGATGACCGGTATCCATCACACACCGATGGAACGGAGTCTGAATGCCTCGTTCTTGCAATTCTATGAGCGGTTTTCGGTCGACAGCGCTTTCCAAGTGGCCAGCATGAACGATTTGGTGGAGTTTACCAGTCCCGACCCCGACGATGATTTCAGCACGCAGACGGGATCGATCATCCCCGATCAATGGCCTTCGTTTAAACCGGGACTGATTCCTTCGGGCGTTATTTATAACATTCTTTACGGTCAGAAATACACGGAGAGCAACCAGAAAATCTTTGTAATCCGTGGCATTGCCAACGGAATGGAAGAGGAACTCGTGTTTCGCAAACGAGGCGGAGCATGGAAGCTGATGAAGTTTAACAGTTAGATGAAAGACATCAGAGATTATAGTCTGCTGCGGCATAATACATTCGGCATCGATGTTCGATGTCGGCGATTTGTCGAATTTACGTCGGTCGGAGAGTTGCAGACGGTTATCAGTTCGTTGGCGGAGACGGATCAGCCTCTGCTTTTTATTGGTAGCGGCAGCAATCTGCTGTTCACAGCCGACTATCCCGGCACAGTTTTGCATTCGGCAATTCGTGGTGTGGAGCTTATCGACAGCGATTCGATCCATCAATACATTCGTTGCGGATCGGGCGAGACTTGGGATGACATTGTTGCGCAATGTGTGTCGCACGGTTGGTATGGCGCAGAAAATCTGTCGTTGATCCCAGGCGAAGTCGGTGCCAGCGCCGTTCAAAACATCGGTGCTTATGGTGTTGAGGTCAAAGATCTCATCGTTCAGGTCGAAGCAGTGGAAATCGAGACAGGCCGGCCCGTGTCGTTTACCAATGCCGAGTGTTGCTATTCCTATCGGAAAAGCCGTTTCAAGGATGATTGGAAAGGGCGATTCATCATTACGCATGTCACGTATGCCCTCTCCAAAACATTTCATCCGCACTTGGATTATGGCAACATACGGGCTGCTTTGGCGGCACGAAACATCTCGGAACCGTCTGCCGCTGAACTGCGTGACACGATAATTACCATTCGGCAAGCTAAACTTCCTGATCCGAAAGTGGAGGGAAATGCCGGGAGTTTCTTTATGAATCCTGTTGTTTCGATGCAGAAATACAAAGAATTGGCTCGCATGTATCCTGACATCCCGCATTACACCATAGACGGTGAACATGAGAAGATCCCCGCCGGATGGTTGATTGATCGCTGCGGATGGAAGGGTAGGGCGCTCGGTAAGGCCGGCGTGCACGACAAACAAGCACTCGTGCTTGTCAATAAAGGCGGTGCCACGGGAGCCGATATCGTGTATTTGTGCGACACGATACGGCACGACGTTTTACAAAAGTTCGGCATCGAGATCAAACCCGAGGTGAATATTCTATGAGATTGACTTTTCTCGGTACAGGCACCTCGGGTGGTGTTCCGGCTCTCGGCTGTGATTGCGCAGTCTGTCGAAGTACAGATCCGCACGATAAACGCCTGCGGACGGCCGCCCTCTTGGAGACAGAAACCACACGAATTCTCATTGACAGCGGTCCCGATATTCGTCAACAATTGCTCGCACAGCCTTTCCGAAAGATCGATGGCGTGCTTCTCACACACATTCATTATGATCATGTGGCCGGCATCGATGATCTCCGGCCGCATTGCGTATTCGGAAACATCGATATCTATGCCGACACTAACACTGTGGGCGGACTGAAACAGACGATGCCTTACTGCTTTACAGACAAACTCTATCCTGGAGTTCCACTGCTAAAATTACACACCATCGTGCCGCATCAGCATCTTCGTATTGGCGACATTGCGTTGACGCCCATCCGGGTGATGCACGATCAATTGCCCATACTCGGTTATCGGTTCGGTAAGTTGGCCTATATCACGGATATGAAAACAATCGATGCCGGCGAACTCAAATATTTGCGAGGCGTAGAAACGCTGGTGGTCAATGCGCTTCGGTTTGAGAAAGAGCATCATTCCCATCAACTGGTGGCCGACGCCATTAAGTTTTCCCATCGCATCGGAGCACGACGCACCTTTCTGATTCACGTCACTCATCAGATCGGTTTTCATGAGGTGGCCAACCATCGATTGCCCGAAAATTTCCAAATTCCCTATGACGGAATGGCTATTGAGGTGTGATATTCTGCTCTTTTATTATAAAAAGTGTTTTCTAACATATAAAAATATTTGTTTGAGGAGAGAAATGGGCCTACATTTGCAAATGTTATCCTGAATACAATCTTTTTACCTTAAAAGAGAACTAATACTTATTGAAATTAAATGCTCCCTCTGTGAAGAGGGAGCATTTACTGTTTTAAGCCATTGGTCAACGCTTTTTCCTCTATCACGCCCTTGTTTTTTCGTTCGTCAGCCGTGGCTGAAACGTTGTTTTTTTGGTTTTGAGGGTTTCAGCCGTGGCTGAAACGTTGTTTTTTTGGTTTTGAGGGTTTCAGCCGTGGCTGAAACGTTGTTTTTTCGGTTTTGAGGGTTTCAGCCGCGGCTGAAACGTTGTTTTTCTAATTTTTTACTCGTCGGGACCCCCCGACGGGCCGTTTTCCTAATTTTTTGGCTTTCGGGATTCCCCGAAACGTTGTTTTTGCAGTTTTTTGCTCGTCGGGACTCCCCGACGCGCTATTTTTTCTCCGGTCGACTCGTCGGGGCATCCCGACGAGCAGTTTCATCAATCGCGAGCTTCAACCTGAGCATATCTTTCTAATCGTTTTTTGTTCATCGTCTCTGTGTTTGGAATGAATTGCGTTAAACTTCCGAATTTCTGCAAATATTCCAACGATTTTATGTTACTTTGCAGCCCGTATATAAATGAATGCTTCGATGAAGAACCAGAAGATGTATGAGGCTGATGATAAAATGATCAACCTGATAAAAGATAATTACGATTTGTTGCAAAGTCTCGGATCGTTTGGGATTAGTTTAGGTTTTGGTGATAAGACAGTGCGGGAGGTTTGCGAAAGCCAAAAAGTGGATACGTATACGTTTTTGGCTGTGATCAATTTCACAATCAACGGTTATCGTGATTTTGACAATATCGATCGTCTCTCAGTGCCGACACTGATCCAGTATCTGCGGGCTTCGCACGAGTATTATCTCGATTTCCAACTGCCCAATATTCGGTCCGGATTGGTGAATGCGCTGGATGAGAATGATAATTTGGCCCGATTGATTCTCAAACTCTTTGATGAATATTCACATAGCATCCATTCTCACATGCGTTATGAAGAGAAAACAGTGTTTCCCTATGTGGAATCGTTGATGAATAACAATGTAACCGGAAACTATGATATCGCCACTTATTCCCAGCATCACGGGCAGGCTGATCAGAAATTGCGTGAACTGAAAAATATCATCATCAAATATCTGCCGAGTGACGGGCTGCATAACAATCAATTGGTGGCCACGCTCTATGATATTTATAATAATGAGCAATGGTTGTCTCGGCACGCCGAGGTGGAGGATGAGATCTTCGTCCCCGTGATTCGGAAGATGGAGCAGAAGTTCAGACAAAACGATGTGTCGGTCAAAATATCCAGCATGATCAGTCAGGGGTCCGATCATGTCGACACGCTGAGTGATCGGGAGAAGGATGTGATCGTGAGTCTGGTGCAAGGGATGACTAATAAAGAGATTGCCGACCACCTGTGTATATCCGTCAACACAGTGATCACGCATCGGCGGAATATCGCGCGCAAGTTGCAGATTCATTCTCCGGCAGGCCTCACCATTTATGCGATCGTCAACAATCTGGTAGACATTTCCACCGTCAAATTGTAATGAATGGAAGACAGGATGAAAGTCGGTCGTCCCCGCGTGGCGATCATCGATCCCAACACGTTGGCCGTCTTAGGACTGAAACAGATCTTGCAGAATGTGATGCCCATCATGACTGTCGAGACATTCAATTCATTCGAAGAATTGCAACAGGCGCAAGCCGATGACTTCGTGCATTATTTCGTTGCCGTGAATGAAGTGTTAGAAAGTGAGCCATTTTTCTTTGAGCGTCGGCACCGCACCATTGTTTTGACCACATCCCACAATCCCAACACCCAACTGAGTCGATTCCATAGCCTTTGTATCAATGTGCCGAAGATCAATTGGTGCGTTCTATCCTTGCTCTTGAACAGGCTGCGCACGCCAACGGCAAGAATCTTCCTCCGCTTCCGCGCGCTTTGCGTGCCCAGATTCTGACTGATCGGGAAATTGAAGTTTTGTCTCTCATTGTGCAAGGGCTGATTAATAAGGAAGTGGCCGACCGGCTTCACATCGGGATAACAACCGTCATCACGCATCGCAAGAATATTATGGAGAAGTTGGGCATGAAGAGTGTGAGCGCTCTCACTATCTATGCGTGATGCACGGCTATGTGGATATCAATAAGATATAGTGCAAGCGGGGTAGCATTAAGTAAATTTCTTTTAGGTTTACTTGTGTGGTTAAGATTTATTATTTACCTTTGCCGAGATTTTGATAATTGAGAGTTATAGACATGACAGGAAATGTAAATATAAATAGCGACAATAACGTGATGCAAAGAAACTTTGCCTTTCTTACATCTTTTAACGCTTTATATTTGCATATTCTAGAAAAAGTCTTAACACACACACACACACACACACACACACACATATAATACTATCTATTGAGTTCTCGCCTACGTGCGCGAGAAACATCTCCGATCTTTCCAAAGGCAGGGGAGAACTTTATAAACAAAGGACTCGGTTGAGTTTCCTTTGTTTCTCTCTTCATGTCCTTTTGCTAAATAGCATGAAGGGGAACAACGACAGATATTCAATTTAAACTAACAAGATAAGTATGAACAAAAAACAAATTCAGAAACAACATTATTTTGCGCCATGGTGTGAAATAATCTCGGCAGAAGCAACCAGTTTGATCTGTGCAAGTCCGCTGAAGCCAGAACTTACAGAGGATGATTGGGATAGTGAAACAATTATAGGTGATGGAGATGAAAACGAATTTGAATAAAAGAAACATAACAATGAAAGAGATGAAATCAAATGTATTTGCCTTTTGCCTGGCGGCCGGCATGCTTGCATTGACAGCATGTAGCAACGAAGATAGCACTGAAGCTGATAAGGAGGCGACTCAAACCGTACGGTTTAGTATAACAGAAGAAGATTTTGGCACAGATACCGAGCTTACTCGTGCGGGCATGCAAGGCATCAAGCCGGCAACGGCAGAGCTGAGCGATTGCGAGGTTGAAGTTTCGGCAGAGAATGAACCGGCAGAAAAGATGGCAGCGCCTACGCGTGCAGTCACTACGCCAGTGCACTACACCATTCGTGCTTATCAAAGTGGGGCGTTGAAATGTGAGTTGAAAGGTACGTTTAGTGCTTCGTCCTTTACGCCCGATGGGGGAAGTCCCGCATCTATCCAGTTGGCCCGGAATCAGACTTACGACTTCGTTTGTTTCAATGACCAAGTGACGCCCAACGGTAATAAGCTGGAAGTAAGCCTGGCAGATGCTGCCACGGCGCGCATCGGACATCAGCAGGTGACTATTGGTACGACCGATCAAACGGTTAGCCTTTCATCCAAGCATGCCGGTGTGCGTATGCGCACGCAGTTCACGGCCAAGAAAGACATACCAACAGCCATCAGTGCCACGCTCCAATCCACGGGCAATGATATTCCGACGCGAGTGTCGTATGATCCTGCAACGGGCACTTACACCAGTTTGTCCAGTGGTGCTGTAGCGGCTACGACCAACAACTCTCCTGCCAGCGCCGAGGCTAAATTCACAGCCTCGAACTATGGGCAAGCTTATTCTTATACTTCCACGGGCAAGTATCATTACTTCTTGCCCACGACGGATATGAGCCACTTCAAATTGAATGTTACCGGTGGCACCATCTTCTGGAAACCCCTTAGCGGAACAATCAACAAACTCAGCGGTAGCAGTGTGCAGGCCACGGCCAACAGCACTTATCTGATCAAGGCCAAGATGAAGCCGCAATACACTTACTTGATGAGCGATGGAACGACGGGCTTCTTTAAAGAGACCACCTATGGTGGCGGAACGAAAACGCCGATTGCCGTGGTCTTGGATACCGGACAACGTATCGCAATGGCTTTGACGGATGCTAATGCCGGCGGGACCTTGGTTTGGTGCACCAATGCGTATTGGACCACGCAGACTAACGTTATCACCCAGCCTGCAGCTCAATCATTAACCACCTATGCTCGGAGCGGACGGGAAGAAACCTGGAATCCTGTTTATAGCACGGGCGGCATCGGCGTGAAGGCAGTAAATCCGATCTTTGCTTCCTTCCATGCAGCTGGGCATTACAATCCGGGCGTGGCTTACACGGGTTCGCCGGCATTGGTTTGGTATCTGCCATCTTATCATGATTGGAAGTTGGCATTCTCCGTGTTAGGCTTTGGCAATGCGAGTGCCGTAACCAATTCGGGCAATTACACTTGGTATGGCTATTTGGCTGGCGGTTCCTATATACAAGTTGGTGGCAGCGGTGGTGACGAGTGGTATTGGACGAGCTCGGCAATCTCCATCTCCGGTTCTGGCACGTTAGGCTTTTTTGGCAATCGCATGGGCTGGGATAGTGCGGCCAAGAGCTATCACTGTGCCGTCCGTCCTTTCGTGGCTTATTGATGATCGACCAGTTTAGTCTGGTCAAAATTGCATACGTATGCAGCAAAATTTTCTCCCGGGAAGAAATAAATTTTCTCCCGGGAGAAAATTTATTTCCAACCGTATGAAAATTTATTTCACACTGTATGAAAATTTATTTCTATGCGGGAAGAAATTTTCTTCCAACCGTATGTAATTATTTTTCAACCATTCTGAGGGTTGATTTCTGCAATCTATAAAAACAAAATAATGACGAGTGCGCTGCCTGACAAGTAGCATGGCGCTGCCTGACAAGTCGTATCGCGCTGGTTGACAAGTAGCATGGTGCTAGCACATCATGAGGCTGGGTAAACAAAAGAATGACGAGTCGCTGTGATCACTTGGGCGACTCGTCATTCCTTTTTGATTTATATGGATCGTTGATCTGGGTTAGGGGAGCGTCTTGCTCCAATCCGTATTCTGCTCGACGCCAAAGCCCGTATTGATTTCATCGGCCGGGATCGGATAGACGAGATTGGATATGTCATAGTTGGTCACGCGGAATTTCACGTTGGGGGCGCTATAAGCCTCAACGCTTGCCTTGTCGCCCCAACGACGAAGATCCCACAGGCGGAAGCCCTCTTGGAACAGTTCGCGGGCCCGCTCGTCTTTCAGGAAGCTGTAAAGCGCGGTGAGTGTCTGGGGCAATTGCGTTGTGGACGTGATCGCCGTGTTGCGCCGAGCGACTGTGAGCAGAGCCGACTGGGCATCACTCAACTTGCCGAGCTTGATGTTTGCTTCGGCAATGATCAGAAACATCTCCGGTGCATTGACCAAATAATGGGTGGCATTGGCGGGATTGCCCGTTCTGAAAGCAGCGAATTTGCCGCCTCCATAGACCGGTGTTGCATCGGTAGAAGTGCTAGACCAGGTTTGGATGGCTGTCCGCACATCGGTGGAAGCATACATGCCGAGGAGTTTCGGACTCGGACTGAGGTTGTAGGTGCTCCATAGTGTGCCCGAGGAATTCGATGACCAGTTTTGCGTTTCGTTGATGTCGAGATAGAACATCGATTCTGTGTTGGATGCACCGCCATTGTAGAGTGCTTTATAATTGGCCCGGGTGTAAGTCAGCGAAGTGATTTCGGCACTGTTGAGTGCTTGCTGTGCATAGGTCTTTGCATGGCTCCAATCTTCTAGATAGAGATAAGTGCGGGCCAGAAGCGCGGTGGTTGCTGCCACGCCAATATAGCATTTGTCTTCGCGATCACCGCCTGCGGCTGTGAAGGCAGCGAGACTTTTCTGCAAGTCGGATAAGATTTGTGTGTAAGTTTCGCCCACTGTTGATCGGCTGACGCGCGTCTTTGCAGGGATCGGCGACTCGCTGATGACGAGTCCCGGTTGTGCAGAGAAATCCTGTCCGTTGACTTTGACCTGATGCGCAAACACGTTGACCATGACCAAATTGGCATAGGCACGCAGGGCATAAGCCTCTGCCAAATATTGATTCAGCACGATTTTGTCATCCTCGGTGGCGCCGGCGAGCTGTGCATTAACTGCCTGAATGATGCGGGCCGAATTGTCGACGATCTGATACCCATACTGCCAGATATCGGCCAAATAGAGGTTGGTCTCATCGAGCGAATATTGATAGATATCGTCCCAGTGGCCAGTCTTTGTGTTCCAGTAGCTGATATCGGTGGGAATATCACCGATATTGACCGCGTAATTGCCTGCAAACCGATAGTTGAACAGGCTATAATATACACCGGTCAGGGCCGACTGGATTAGTCCCGGCGTGTTTAAAGCGCCGTCGGTGGACACACCCGAATGGGAACTTGTGTCCAAATAACTCTCTGTGCAGCCGTTCATCCCGACCGAAAGCAGGACCGTTGCGATGCCGGCTACTATGTATCTTCTTATGTTTATCATCTTTTGAGTTGTTTAAATGATTAGAAACTGATCTGCACCCCGCCTACGAATGTGGTGGAAGCAGGATATTGCCAGGCGATGATTCCGGTGGAATAAGTCTCCGGGTTATAGCCCACAAAGTCGCTGGCAGTCCATGTATAGAGGTTGTCTGCCGATAGATAGATGCGCACTTTCTCCATCATTGCTTTGCGAATGAGCGTTTTGGGCAGGGTGTAACCGATCGAAATGTTGCTCAGACGCAAGAAATTGCCGCTCATCAAGAAGCGAGACGAATAACTGGTGGCATGATAGGGATCGCTGGTAATGTATTGCGGATATTTCGCATCTTTGTTGTTTGGTGTCCAAGAGTCGGTTGCCACGCGTTTCAGCGGTGTGTATTCTGACATTCCCCAACCTGTAAATGCAGCGCCGGAATCAAATACTTTGGCGCCAAGCCGATAGTTGAAAGCGATCGACGCATCAAATCCTTTCCAGTTGGCAGTGGTTCCGAAACCTCCGAAAACCTTGGGATCGGGCGATCCCAAATAGCGTTTGGCAGCGGCATTATAGTCGCTTGTCACCTCGTTGCCCGACTCGTTGAGATACCATGTGGGTTTGCCGGTTTCTCTGTCGACGCCTGCGTATTCTTTCAAATAGAAAGTTTGGTAAGCATAGCCGGGCTTAATGATATAGTAAGTGCCCTCGATCGGATCATCGGTCGACATTTTCAATACGCGATTTCGATTCCAAGTGAGGTTGGCATAAGCCGTCCAGTTGAGCTCGTTGGAATGCATAATCGTGGCGTTGAGTGTCCATTCGATACCCTGATTACGGATCGATCCGAGGTTCTGATATGTGTTCTCCAAACCCGAAGTCTGTGAGAGCGGCACCTCAAAAAGGGCGTCTGTGGTCTTCTCGTTATAATAGTCAAAACTCAACGTGAGGCGATTCAGCAGGCCGAGGTCAAAACCTACGTCGAATTTCCGCGACACTTCCCATGTCAGGTCGGGGTTTTCCAGACTTGTAGGACGTGTTCCCGGTAAGCTGTGATAGTTGAAACCAGCCGTGTAAAGACCGCGAGAAGCGTACCAGTCGATATCCTGATTGCCCACAGTTCCATACGAAATGCGCAACGTTCCGTTATTGATCACCTTGTTGTCTTTCAGTCCCAACCAGTCTTCATCGGTGAAACGCCACTTGCCTCCGACACTCCAAAAGGAGCCGAAACGATGTTTGGAACCGAATACTGAACTACCGTCGCGACGAAAAGAAGTTGATAAATAATAACGGTCTGCATAGGAATAATGAACGTCCCCGAAGTAAGACACAAGCCGAGCATCTTGCTTATCGTGGTTGGAGTCGCCCCAATGGCCTACCGTGGAGAGGTCTCTATTGCCCGCACTGGCAAAGGGGAAGTTATCACCTTGGATGGCGTCGTATTGGAAAGACTTGCGTTGCAATTCATGCCCCAGCATCACACTGAGGTTATGGAGATGATTAAACGTGCGGTTCCAACCCACAATGTTGTTCCAGGTAACGGTGCTTCGCTGCGAGTTATATTGCTGTCCGAGGCCGTTATAATCCATACCCTGTGGATTGTAAACGGCACTCCAATATTCATATTGGCGCAAACTGAAGACGTTGACACCCAATGTAGTCTTGTAATAGATGCCTTTTCCGAAATCCATCTGCAAGTAAGGACTCACCGTTGTGGTGTAAGTCTCCATCTTGTTGATGTCTCCCAGCCCCTTGTCATTCATCGCCAGAGGATTATAGCTCTCGAGATTCGCATAGTTTCCATGCTTGTCATAGAACGAATAGAAGGGTTGCATCAGCGTGATGGCTTCAACAATCGGATTGCTCAGAGAGCCGCTTGTTGCCTCGACTGCACCGTTCTTGATGGCGTAAGCATAAGAAACATTGGCACCGAAAGTGAAGATCTTGAATTTGCTATTGAGATTAGCACGACCCGAATAACGCTTGAAGTCGGAGCCGATAACGGTTCCTTCGCTGCTCAAATAGCCTCCGCTGACGTAGTAACCGGTGTTACCCGTCTGCCCACTCACGCTCAGATTGTAATCCTGATAATATCCCTTGCGGGTCACCGCATTAAACCAATCATAGTTGGAAACGGTATCCAACTCGTTCTCTTTGAGTAAATCACTATAATATTCTTGTTGGGTCTTATCCTTGTAGTGGGCTGCCCGACCTGCGGCATATAGTTGCAACGTTTGCTCTGCATCGGCAAACTCCATATATTATTATTGGCTATTGTCACGAAACCTTGCTTGACATCAAGATTCACATTAAACTTGCCTTGGCTACCGCTTTTGGTCTTGATCACGATGACTCCGTTTCCGGCACGTGATCCGTAGATAGCTGTCGCAGCGGCATCCTTCAACACCGTGACACTCTCAATGTCGTTTGGGTTGATCGAAGACATCGGATCCACAGCGTTATTGCTAGTCAACCTGAGTGCGTCACGATCCGAGTTGATCGGTACGCCATCAATAACATAGAGCGGTTGCGTACCTGAATTAAGTGAGCCTCGGCCTCTGACATACACAGCTCCCCATGTTCCAGGCGCACCAGAAGAGTTGCTCATCTGTACGCCGGTTACCGAACCTTCGAGCGATTTTACAAAGTTGGCATCGCTTTTCTTCTCGATTTTATCACCATTCAACAGCGAAGCTGCACCGGTGAATGATGCTTTGCGCTGTATGCCGTAGCCCGTCACAACCACTTCATCAATGTCTTTGGCATCGCTTTCAAGCAAAACTTTCATTCCATCGACTGCGGTCAGAGTCTGACTCTTCATTCCCACATATTGAATTGTGATCTTTGTCTTACCCGTAGGCATCATTATCGTGAACCGTCCCTCAATATTCGTCATGGCACCGGTCGTTGTTCCTACCACAAGAACAGATGCTCCGACCACTGGTTCACCGTCTTCGGCAGACAGCACCGTGCCCGACACCTTGCTTTGAGCTGCAGCCCATCCTACGAAAAGGAATAAACTGATCAAAGCCATCATTAATCTTCTTACCATAAACCTACACTTTAATTAAACAATAAACTTCTTTTCGATACATTTTATGGTTCGCAAAGTTATGAATTATAATTTTAAAAGCGAAATTTTTGATTGTTTTATACTTTTTGTCTTGTTGAAAATTGAAATTAATTAATCTATGTCAAGAAATCTGCTTGTTTCTTATTGCCCCGAAGCATCAATAAAAAGTATATTCAATTGCAATATTCAAACAAATCAAACGTTTATGATCATAAAGTATGCTTTATAATGACAGAGGAAAAGATCTATATTTATGATGGAATGAATGAATTAGAAAGAAACGTCAAACGGCTTTTTGATCTCTTTGTTTCTGCATCTTGTCTCATCCTTCTCTCTCCTTTATTTTTGGTATGTTATATTGTTGTTAGGCGTGCTGATCACGGTCCGGCTATTTTCAAACAAGAGCGAATCGGTCGTTTTGGAAGGCCGTTTTACATTTATAAATTTCGTAGTATGATTCTCAGTGCAGAGAAAAATGGCCCTGCATTGTATGGACATGCAAAGGACAAAAGGCTCACTCGGGTTGGAAAATTCTTACGCGAGCATCATTTAGATGAACTTCCGCAACTGTGGAATGTCTTTTGCGGTGAGATGTCTTTGGTCGGACCGCGTCCCGAACGAAAGTATTACATTGACCAGATAATCCAAAAAGATCCTCGTTATCCTTGCTTATATCAAATACGACCAGGTATAACCTCTTATGCCACTTTATATAACGGTTATACAGATACGATTGAAAAGATGCTCCGTCGGCTTGAATTGGATCTGTATTATTTGAAACACCGCTCGTGGTGGTTTGATATAAAGATCATGATAAACACATTTCTAAATGTGATTATCGGAAAGAAATTTTAGGGTTGTTGTGTATTTGAGAGGTTCTTAATCACTAAAAAAGTAGTGGATAGGGGAATCGAACCCCTATGCCAAGATTGAGAATCTTGTATCCTAACCGTTAGATGAATCCACCCTTATCATTCTGCAATGTCCAAAAGATTGCGGAAGCTGGGGGATTCGAACCCCCGGTACGCTAACGCGCACGGCAGTTTAGCAAACTGCTGGTTTCAGCCACTCACCCAAACTTCCTCTTCCGGTAAATTCGTTCACCGCAGCATTTTCTCTCAAATGCGGTGCAAAGATAAGGCTTTGTTTTTAAACAGCCAAACAAATGTGCATCTTTTTCATCTGAAATTTACGAAACGCTCTTTTCTTTCGATATGATTGATAATTGAAAGGTGTTGCAACCATGTGCGAATCCATAATCAAGCATTTGCCTATCCGTAGGTTGTTTGCATGTTTATTTTTCTCCTTTGCGTGTCTTCCAATTATCTTTGACGTAACTATTGGGGTAAGTTGTGGGGTAGAGAATGTTTCCGCCGCGTTCGTGTATATAGGTGTCGAAAGCGCGTTTACCCTCTTTCAAAATGATAACTCTTGCTCCGTTGCGCAGGTGATTATACTCGGTGTTGCCACCCGAAAAGCGTCCATGAGCCAGCAACACATTATAATATATGACCGAATAATCATTGTCGTGATCATGACCGCAAAAGATTCCCATCACGTCTCCGCATTCTTTCATGGCCGTGAACATACCCGAATTGAGATTGGGAGCATAAGCTCGTTCCATCCGAGTGCCGTAAAGGATACACTGAGGATTGTCGACGGCCATGTTATATTCTGGTAATGGGATGTGAAAAAAGGCCAATGCAGGAAGCGTTTTACCACCGTTTTTCGAACGAAAAGCCTCGCTTTGCCGACGATACCAACTGATTTGGTCGAATGTCAACCATTGATAGCCGTTCACACCAGCCATTCTGCTGTGATTATGACTGTCGAAACAATAGACCAAAGCTGCTGTCCGCGCACCGTTTGACGATTTAATAGGCAAGACATAATCCATCGTTTTGGTTATGTTTCGGTCGGGTTGGATATTATAAGGAGCTTTCCGCATCTGATCATAAAGCGCTGTGAGCGGCACATCTTGTTCTCCGTCGTGGTTGCCGAACGTCATCACGAAAGGCACTTTGTGTGCCGAGAGACAATCCAACACCTCTTGCAGCGCTTCGTTTCCGGGTTTTGAATAGATAATATCGCCCGTAACAACGATGAGATCAGGCATTTCCTGATTCACGATTTCATCAATACAAGCCAGCGCCACGTTTGAAGCGGGCGTGTTGGTTTTATAATGTAGGTCGGTGAATTGTACGATTTTAAACATCCCATTATGGAATTTCAGATTCTGTCCGACTGTTGTCAAACACAGCATAGCAGCCATTGCAACTATCGAAAGTCTTCTTTTCATATTCTCTGTTTATGTCAAATTTCGGTCGCAAAAGTACAAAATAACCCCTAAAAAGCATCTTTTGATGCAATATTATTCACCAAAAGGCGTTTTGATAATATCAAATCAGCATGAAGATGGATGTAGAATTATCAATAAGAAAGCGCCTCGGACTCGAAATCGAGCGCCGAATCTATCAGAATATGACTGCCGAGCACCCTCTCCGACAGCTATTTTGGGAATCTACATTGCGGTGTAATTTACACTGCCGACATTGCGGAAGCGACTGCAAAACATCTGCTTGCCAACCCGATATGCCGCGAGAGGACTTTCTACGTGTACTCGACAGCATTGCAAAACGCACAGATCCACACCGTGTCTTTGTTGTTGTGACGGGTGGCGAACCGCTGATGCGCGCCGATATTGCTGATTGCGGGCGCGAAATCTATCGTCGAGGATTCCCTTGGGGGATGGTAACCAACGGACTCTTCCTATCCGAACGAAAATTCAATGACCTGCTTTCGGCCGGTATTCATACGATGACGGTGAGTTTAGATGGGCTTAAAGAAAATCATAATTGGATGCGCGGACATACCAATAGCTTTGACCGGGTATTCGAAGCCTTATCGATGATGCACGAGTCGCCGTTATTAGACTATGATGTAGTGACTTGTGTCACCGAGCGCAACTATGAAGAATTGCCACGAATACGTGATTTTCTGATCGAAAAGGGTGTCAAGAAATGGCGACTTTTCACCGTTTTCCCTGTCGGAAGGGCTGCTTCCGATCCACGAATGCAACTCGTCAATGCACATTTTCGCGGTTTGTTGGATTTTATTAAAGCCACGCGTAGCAAAGGATTGATTCATGCCAGCTACGGTTGCGAAGGATTCTTGGGCAATTATGAAAGTGAAGTGCGCGACAGGTTCTTCTTTTGTCATGCCGGAATTACGGTCGGATCGGTACTCGTCGATGGGTCGATTTCATCCTGTCCCAGCATCCGAGCCGATTATCATCAAGGCAATATCTACGCCGATGATTTTATGGATGTGTGGGAAAAGCGATTCTTTCCTTATCGCAATCGCGATTGGATGCGCTGCGACGAATGTGCAGACTGCAAGTATTTCCGCTATTGTCATGGTAACGGAATGCATCTGCGAGATGGCAACGGCAAGTTGCTTACCTGCCATCTGCATCGTTTGGAAAACGCCAAAATCAGTTAGTTTCTAATATATACAGAATGAAAACAAAATTATTCAGCATGTTTAATCGGATTCTTTCAGGCTTGCTCGTAATCTTAGGATTCTCTGCCTGTCATGCGAATGATGAAACAGAGCCGTGCGAGTATGGATCTCCCACTGTAGATTATCACATCATGGGTCGTGTAACCGACGCTTCCGGAGCACCCATTAAAGGTATTCGTGTGACAGTAAAAGGCGTCGAACCCTATACCGAAGCACTACCTCCTGAATTGGCTAAAAAGGCCGTGGTATTCACCGATAACAACGGTTCTTACAGCACCGAAGATATCTCTACCGGCGGCATAGGCACCAGACTCCGCGTTGTTATGGAAGATGTTGACGGTCCGGACAATGGTGGTGAGTTTGCAAAAGACTCTGTGAAAGTGACCGAAATGGAGCGAAAACAGGTGAGAAAGAGAAGCAACTGGTATCTTGGCGAGTTTGAATTGAAAGCGACAAGATGCTGAAAAAGAATCATTCTCATTGAAAATTGAATTGATGCAGACATCTGATCCCAATCATTTTGGATGCGGTTACATGACTGCTTCAGGTGATGTGTCGGTCGGAAAAACGATATGCAGATATGCTTCGGTTTAAAAGTTGTAACCGGTTTACCGCTAAACGCCGTGCGAATAACCGTTAGTTGCACGCTGTTTAACGGCTTTTCGCAACGTGTTTAACGGTGTTTCGCAAAGTGATAAACGAACAGCTTGTATTGAAAGACTATCAGAACTGTAAAGCGCGGATATTCGGTCGTATTTCTTTAGTTGAAATATGACAGGATAGGCGTCATAAAACGGGTGAGCAGATTGGGGTGTGGCTGGTTGTGATAATCGATGCGTGACAAGCTCTGCGAAATATAAAGACGTTTGCGCGAACGCGACATCGCCACGTAAAATTTGCGCGCATCCTCGGCCAACAACTGTTCGTTGGTCTGGTTATAATAGTTTGGATAACGCCCGTCGATGGCGTCGAAGACAATAACGTTGTCAAATTCGAGGCCTTTGGCTTTGTGGACCGTGGTCACAAAAACGCGGTCTTGGATAACAGAACTGCTGCAAAGGTCGGCCTCTTTCAACGTGTTGATCTCCATGATATGCCTGTTCAATTGCTGTATCAACGCCTTTTCACGTAGCAAATCCACCACATCTTCTGTGAGATAAGTCTCAATATAGCCGATTCCATCTACCTTCTCTATTAATCCGTCGGCTAAAAGTGCATCATAAAAGAGCATTAATTCGGTTACCAATGGTGGTCGGTCAGTTGCAGAACAAGGCGCATACAACCGGCTGTGTGCATCAAGAAACAAGTCACGATAGTTGCGCCGAAGCCGTTCGCCACAGCTTTTCACTCGTTCACGGTCCATAAACGCTTGTTGAATAGGCAATAATTCCCTGGCTCGCTCATAACAATAGCTCACGACATGAGCCGTTGCCTGCACGTCAGCATCGGCCAAATGCGAGTTCTCTCCTTGCAAATGAAAGATCTCCAATAATGCTTTCAACTTGTATTGTTTTAAATCGGGTTCGAGAAGATGCACCAGTTTCAATGAGTCGAAGTATCGAGGACAACGCTCATGCAGGTTGATCTGCGGACAATAACGACGCAGGTTCCAATCGAGAATATGATAATCGTAATCTGCATTATGCCCCAATAGAATGCCGTCGCCCACATAATCGAGAAACATTTGCAACGCTTCGTCATGCGGATATTGCCTGTTGTGCTTCAATTCCTCTATAATTGGATTGGCAATGTCGCCCAAATGTGAAGGGATTTCACGGTTCGTAGTAATGAAGATCTTGAATTCCGAACCTTCGATCACGCGTCCTTCGCGCATCTTGACAGCTGCAATCTGCACAATGTCGTCTGTAAAAACATCAAGTCCCGTAGTCTCGGTGTCGAACACCACAAGTTCTTTCTCAGTGCAAATTCGCACAAAATCAGCGATATAAGAGCTGCTTTCATAGCGCAAAAAATCAGAAGGAAGCAGTCCGTTTTGTTGACATGAACGGACGAAATTGCGTGCCGCACTATTTGTCTCCACCACTTTTAAACCCTTGATCAGCCTCGACCACGCCATAAAATTGTGTTCGTTGGTCAGCACATTGAGGTGAGCGAACAACAATTTGACTTCATTCGTTGAGAAAAGATCAATACCCGATACTTTGAAATGTGGCAAATCAATGTCTCGCAAAGCTCGGCTCAACAGCTCGGCATCGCTATTTGAATTGACGATGATGGCTGTTGTCTCCGCCGTAAAATTGTCGTGCAGTTGTCGGGTGAATGCAGCCACATCGCGATATTCGGCATCCAAAGTATCGCTATACAGCAGTTTGAGTTCTCCTCCATCGCAAGTCGCCTCGTTATCAGCTGTCGGCAATAAATCGGAATTGATGTGCAGCACGCGTGAAGCATACGTGTTCAGCACGTCAAGCAGGTATTTCGGCGACCGATGATTGACTGTAAGGTGATGGATCCGCCCCTTGCAGCGCTCCCTCAGCACATCAAGCGTGTCGAGTTTGGCACCCATAAACGAGAAAATTGCTTGCTGTTCGTCGCCGAGAAACACCACTGTGGCATCGCCATCGGCTGTAATAGCATCAACAATAGCGAGCTGCAACGGGTTCAAATCTTGCACTTCATCTACTTGAATCCACGGGTATCGACGAACGTTTTGCCTTTGATTGCTTGTCAATGTGTCGTAAGTAAGCAACAGCAAGTCCTCAAAATCTACCAGTTTATGATCTGTTTTATATCGTTCATACTGCTTGGCGAGTTTCATTTTATGCAAAAGTGAGTCGAGAATGGTCATTTTTCCATAATCATAACCATCCATTCGCGAAGTATCCAGGTAAAAATCGGCATGCTCATAGATATCCATCATCGTCTCGGCAGTGAATGTCGTCTGTTGCACGCGGCATATCTCGCGCATTGCTGCGATGTCATTGGCATTGATACAATCGGTGTGTAGCCGCAAGGTTCGCGGATGTCGGCGATTCAATTGATACATCAAATGCGAGAAAAAGATCACTTCGTGGTAGTCGTGCAATCGTTTGTAAGTGGCTGCCACTTGCTTTTCGTCTTCGTCGAGAAAGCGTGCCAATATGCTGACAGCATCATCATCGTCGATCACAGAAGACTCTGCGGGGATGACACTATGTTCGAATAAGAAACGCGAACAGAAGCGATGAATATTTCCGATATACATATTCGCGACGTCATTATCTACGATATGCGTACGGATTCGCTCCATCATGCCACGTGCAGCACGATTGGTGAAAGTCAGGCAGAGCATGTCTTCATAAGCCGTTCCACACGCATGGGCCCGCTTCACACGTTCCGTCAGGATCTGGGTTTTGCCACATCCCGGAGGTGCTAACACCAAATGCTGACCTCCTTGCACGTCGATTACTTCGCGTTGGCTCTCATCTGGTTGCCAATCTATCCGCAATTCTTCCATCACTTCCCATCTTTTCAGTGATACAAAGATAGTATAATTCAGGGAAAGATGAATAAGAATGAGATGTGTTTTATAAATGGTTGGTGTCCAACCCATTATGAAGTGTTTTGCGAAAAGCTGTTAATTGCTGTGCAATTAGCCGTTAAACGCCGGGCATTTAAGCATTCTTCGCAGTCCTTTTTATGTGTAATGTCATCGTTTTTAATGAATTATACATTTGCTATTGAATTCTACACAATTTTTAAATTGAACAGCTTAAAGTGATTATCCGTGCCGGATGGTCACTTTTCTTTTGGTGTCGCTGAGGTTGAAAAGGTGAGATATTCAGGTAAATAGTAGTAAGAATTGTAGTCATATTATTAAAAAGAAAATGCTAAATAGTTGGCAATTAACTATTCAGCATTTTAAATTGTGCGCCTGATAGGACTCGAACCTACACGTCATAAGACACCAGATCCTAAGTCTGGCGCGTCTACCAATTCCGCCACAAGCGCAGTGAGAAAGTGTTTTCGACGGCTGCAAAGATATGGATTTATCTGTAAACAGCCAAATTATTGCATCAATAAATTGCGTGCGTATTCGATGATGGCATCGCGACCTTGCGTGATATCGGTCATTGTCAAGCCCACTTTGTAGTCGGGTTCGATGCCAAATTCGGTGGAGTTACGATCTTTGTCATACATCGGACATGCTGAGAAGCGGATGCTCCAACCGTTGGGCAGTTCGCTGGAAAACGGTAATCCCGCGCCGCCCCCTGTCTTGTCGCCTACGATCGTCGCTTTCGGACAACACCGCATGTATTTCACAAATTCATTGGCAGCGCTGTACACCCGCCTGTTGGTTAGTACGACGACTCGTTTCTGCCATCGAATGCCACGTGCAGGACGCAGCCGTTGCTCCCGCATCGACGAGAAATCGTCGTGTCCTTTGCCTGTTTTGTGTTGCATATATCCCACAAGCAGTTCTTTGTTTGTGAATCTTGCAGCCAGCGTTTCAGCACTAGTAATGAGTCCGCCACCATTATTTCGGATGTCGATGATCAGTCCGTTGCAGGGTGCAAAGTATGAGAGAATCTCGTCTAAGTTTCCTGCTCCTAATCCGTTTTGAAAACTGGCACAGCGCAGATAACCGATATTGTCGTCGAGAATGCGATATTGCAACCCGTTGGTTTGTCTATAATCGGTGCCGATATACTTATTATATAAGGTGTCGCTGAAGTTAGAAGGATAGTTCTCGTGCCATGACCAGTTGCGTGCCAGATTGAAACGGGAGTACATATTGACATGTCCGTCGCGCAGTTCGGCCAACATATTGCCCAAGACTTCAAACAATTGATCCTCTGACATACTGTTGTTGAATTGCGGAGCATATTTCTTGTGCACGGCATCCCAGTCAAGTCCGTAAGTCTGTCGTTTGTAGTCGAAAAAGCAATAGTGCTCATCGATCATACGCCAAAGGGCTTCGAAATTGCCGCGTGGGTCGTTATCGAATTCCGTTTCGTCTACACACGAGATGCAAACGATGGTTGACAGCAGAACGATGAATGCCAAAAGGGAATGTTTGAGAGTCATTTAGCGAATCTTGATGAATTTGAATTTCTTCACGATACCGATCACAACGGCATGCGTGTAGATATGAGATTTGAGAGAATTGACATGAGCTTGCCGGAAATCGCCTAAATAACCGATCCGGCAAACGGTCTTCAACAAGGGAAAATCAACAGCCAACAGATGTCGCATAGACGGTGCGTTGCCGATGAATGTTGGTGCGATGTTGCGGTCGTAATTGCCTTCTGAAAAAATCTCATAATAAGACTGTCCGTAATTAGGCTGAATCGCAGTCCGATTAACGGTATTTCGGCTTCTAAACTCACGTTAATTGCACGTCGTTTAACGGTGAATTGATAACTGATAGCGGCAGAAGGCGTGAGATTGAGTGCTGCTATGGCTTGTGAAGGATTGTTCCCGTTGCGCGTATTGTAGATGAAACCGAGATCGGCATCGATCATTCCGCCTGCTTTCAGATGCAGTCGACCATCCAATCCATACCAATTCAGATGCCAACCGTAACCGAATTGATAACGTCCTGCGATCTCATCGCCGTTGCCCGAGCGGTTGTCGGCCCTGGCAATGCTGCCTTGGTGAACCATTTCACGCGACCATCGACGTCCTTCGCGTTCACGAACGGTATGCGAGATATAGCGCAGTTCGGTGCCAGTATATTTCTCCGGAGAGAGATATGTGTCGAGTATTTGGGTTGCACCGATACCCACCAATCGGGCGTTGGTAATCACTTTGCGCCCCACGATGGTATCGGTCTGTGCCCGAACGGGCATGGAAATGAAACTGATGGCGACCGGCAGTGTGCATATCAGCCAACGTTTCAGAAAATTATTGACTGTCATCATCACCGAAAAGACTTAATTGTCCTGTTATTTCATCAATCACTTGCTGCTGACTTTTACCGGCATCAGGATCCAGATTCTCTGTATTTTCCGTTTCGTTTCCGGTCTTTTCGCTATCGTCTTCATCCTTTTCCGGGAAACGGGTCGGTTCCAATTCCTCTACGGTTCCCACTTGATACGTAGAGATCCGCTTGCCTTTGGCTCTGAAACCTTTCACACTGATAAACTCGTCGACATCAATTTCCATCGCGTCCCGGAATGAATCGTTGCCGGAAAAAATCACTTTCAGACGCGGATAAGCTTGGTCCGAGAGCAGAATCAGTTTGTTTTCAGGATTCTCGCCCAAGTAGTTCTGATGACGTTTGGTGGCTTCCATCAAGAAGCGTTTCACATAAGCGTAGCCTTGGTTATCTGCGTCGAAGAGCACGGCTGTCCATACTTTCTCTGCATTCCACTTCTCAATGATCTGTATATTATCCTCATAATGGTTGTTGGCATCAAAGTTTGTGATGTAAAATTCACCGTTATCAAGTACTACAAGAATGGCATCTTCGTCGTTAAATTCACCAAGATAGCGACCATGTTCCTCATAATTGATGCGGTTTATATCTGGATCGAACCACACTTTGCGGCCTCCGAGCGTGGAATGACCGTGACTTTTCAGCCCGATTCGATGCACAGATTCTTTCGTCAGCAGGTTCCCCTTCGACGTTCTGCCCTTGATCAGCACGTTAGAGAAGTCGCGTTCAAGGAATATGTTTTGCTTTTTCTTTTGAGGATTCGGGTCGAGTGTCACCTTGATTACTTCTGCTTCGCCATTCGGGTTAGCTGTAAAATAAACGACTTTCGAACCCGGTGTGCCTTGCGTTAAGTCGTATTCCTTGTCTCGAGTCATACTCGTTACATTGAAACGCTTATAATAATAGAAGCCCTGTCGACCGTCTCGGTAAACCACATTATAGATTGTGCGCTTGTCGTTTTTCTTAAACACCTGTACGTGCAGAATGTTTTTGCCCACGAAAATCTTGTCGGCCACACGGATAATTTTGTATTTTCCATCGCGATAAAATACGATGATGTCGTCGATATCAGAACAATTGCACACAAATTCATCCTTTTTCAGACCCGTACCAACGAATCCTTCTTGGCGATTGATGTAGAGTTTCTCGTTGGCTTCAACTACTTTGGCAGCTTCGATGGTGTCAAAGTTCTTGATTTCAGTCATCCGTGGGTGTGCCTTTCCATATTTATCTTTGATAAACTGGAACCAATTGATGGTGACGCTTACCATCTGTGCGAGGTCGCGATCAATCTCGTTGATCTCCTCCTGCATCTTAGCGATGAGTTCATCAGCCTTGTCTTTACTGAACTTTAAGATGCGTTGCATCTTGATTTCCATCAGTTTGAGAATGTCGTCGCGGGTTACTTCACGAATCAAATCGGGTTTGAAAGGTGCAAGGCGGTTGTCAATATGCGCCACAGCAATGTCCATATTCTCGGCGTTCTCAAACTTTTTATCTTTATAAATGCGCTCTTCGATAAAGATTTTTTCAAGTGAAGAGAAGAAGAGTTGCTCCAAAAGCTCGTCTTTCCGAATCTGTAATTCCTTACGAAGCAGCCCCATCGTGCTGTCAACACTATGCCGAAGCACGTCGCTCACGGTCAGAAAGCATGGCTTATTGTCTTCAATCACGCAGCAATTGGGCGAAATGTTTACTTCGCAATCGCTGAATGCGTAAAGCGCATCAAGTGTTTTATCCGACGAAACACCAGGAGCCAAATGCACCTGAATCTCAACTTCGGCAGCAGTATTGTCATCCACTTTCTTCGCTTTGATCTTTCCCTTGTCTATGGCTTTAAGAATCGAATCAATGAGTGTCGTTGTCGTCTTGCTGAAAGGAATTTCCTTGATGACCAATGTCTTGTTATCCTGCTTTTCAATCTTGGCTCGCACTTTCAAGACTCCGCCTCGTTGGCCGTCATTATATTTGCTTATATCAATGCTTCCGCCTGTGGGGAAATCGGGATAAAGCTGAAAATCCTCACCGCGCAGATATGCAATGGCTGCGTCGCAGATCTCGTTGAGATTGTGTGGTAATATTTTTGAACTCAGTCCCACGGCAATTCCCTCTGCACCTTGCGCCAAGAGCAGAGGAAATTTGACTGGAAGCGTAATCGGTTCCTTATTTCGTCCATCGTAACTTTGCTGCCATTCGGTGGTTTTCGGATTGAAAACCACGTCGAGCGCAAACTTCGACAATCGGGCTTCAATGTATCGGGGAGCTGCCGCACGGTCGCCTGTGAGAATATTTCCCCAGTTTCCCTGCGTGTCGACCAACAGATCTTTCTGTCCCAGTTGCACCAATGCATCGCCGATAGATGCATCGCCGTGCGGATGGAATTGCATCGTATGCCCCACGATGTTGGCCACCTTATTATAACGTCCGTCATCCATTCGCTTCATCGAATGCAATATACGACGCTGCACCGGTTTCAATCCGTCTTCGATATGTGGCACGGCCCGTTCGAGAATCACATAGGAAGCATAATCCAAAAACCAGTTTTGATACATTCCGCTGAGGTGATGCACGGCCGAAGCATCAAATCGATTCACCGGTTGATAATCGGAATGAGTTTCGGTATTCTGCTCATCCATTGCGTCGTTTTCTCTTATGTCGTCGTTCATCCTTTGTGTAATGATTTGTTGTAGGGGTAATAATTCAGATGCAAAGTTACGAAAATCGATTGAATCTTTTTATACTTTTTCTCGCCTGTTTAATAAAGTTTATGTAACCTTACTGCGCTTCTCATCGTTATAAATCTCCTCAATCAGAGTCTGAATAAGAATTATCGATTGTTAATTCTTAATTGGAAATAGCCTTTATTCACTTGACTTGGTATGCCAAAAAAGTCCAAGTAAGGCTTGATTATATGCGAGATTCTGTGTATTTTTGCATCAATTAGGTGGAGAAATGGCAAAATATAACATTACAGATAAGAAGATTACGGAGGCTGCATACCGCACGTTGGTCAGCCCGCAGATGATGGATGAATTGAAAGAGAAGATCATTCATGTTCTATTTGTCAAAAAGATGTATAAGGAAAAGAGTTATTCAGCTAAGCGCTTGGCCATGGATATCGGTACGAATACGCGTTATATATCGGCTGTTCTCAATGTTAGATTTCATACGAATTATGCTACTTTGGTCAACAGTTACCGTGTGGAGGAGGCTATGGCGCTGTTGGCCGACAAGCGTTATAGAGATTTGAATATTGAAGATATATCTGCGATGGTGGGCTTTGCGAATCGTCAGTCATTTTATGTTGCATTCTATAAAATCAACGGTTGTACGCCGCGCGCTTACAAATTACGGTATATTGCACCGCGAAAAGCCGTTAATGGGAAGACGACTAAGCGTCAAACGAAAGGTGAAAAAGCGTCTTTCTAACCCCTTGTCATAAAAAGATATGGAACAGGATTTTATATATACGGACGAGCATTTTGCCGACTTGCAATTGCTGCGTTACAAACTCAACGGCTTTGAAGAACTGTCTGCCCGGCAGAAAGCCTATATTTATTATCTGTCTCAGGCCACACTTGCGGGGCGAGACATCACGACCGATCAGTTTGGTCGATATAATCTGCGGATTCGAAAAGTTTTGGAGGCTATATATATAAGGTATAGCGGACCGAGAGATTGTGCCGATTTCAAGGCGTTGGAAGTGTACCTCAAACGACTGTGGTTCTCTAACGGGATTTATCATCATTATGGTTGTGAGAAGTTTCAACCGGAGTTCTCGGAATCTTTTTTGAAGAATGAGATCATGAAGTTGTGCAAATCCGATTGGCCTTTGGAACAAGAGGGGATACGGGCGCAGGATTTTATCGACGAGGTTTTCCCTGTGATCTTCGACGCATCAGTGCTGTCCAAACGCGTAAACAAGTCGGTTGGCGAGGATTTGGTGCAGACTTCGGCCTGCAATTTTTATGACGGTGTGACGCAAAAGGAGGTTGAGACGTATTATAACAGACTGAAATCGACCGAGGATGAAGAGCCGCCATCGTGGGGATTGAACTCGACTGTGGTGAAAGACGGTAATGAGATCCGTGAAATCCAATGGACGGAAAACGGACGATATGGACGTGCCATTCGTGCGATTATCCATTGGTTGGAGAAGGCAAAGGATGTGGCTGAGAACCAACAGCAGCAGCGTGTGATCCGATTACTCATCGACTATTATCGCACGGGCGATTTGAAGATTTTCGATCGCTATTCCATCGAATGGCTTCAAGAACAAGCGGGGCGGGTGGATTTCATTAATGGCTTTATCGAAGTCTATGGAGATCCGCTCGGTTTGAAAGGTTCTTGGGAGGGAATTGTTGAATATAAAGACATGGAAGCAACGCGTCGCACGCAGGCTATATGTCGCAATGCACAGTGGTTTGAGGATCATTCACCTGTGGATGAGCGTTTCCGCAAACGTGAGGTACGCGGCGTGACAGCCCATGTGGTGTGTGCTGCGATGCTCGGTGGCGATGAATATCCCTCTACAGCCATAGGAATCAATCTGCCCAATGCCGATTGGATCAGAGCGCGATATGGTTCGAAGAGTGTCACGATCGGCAATCTCACCGAGGCATATAATAAGGCTGCACACGGCAATGGCTTCTATGAAGAATTTGTTTGTGATGAAACGACACGGGCATTGATTGATCGTTATGGCGATCTCTGCGATGATTTGCACACCGATCTGCATGAATGCTTAGGCCACGGAAGTGGTCGGTTGCTCCCTGGAGTGGATTCAGACGCCCTCAAAGAGTACGGAAACACAATCGAAGAAGCGCGTGCCGATCTGTTCGGACTTTATTATATTGCTGACGACAAACTCATTGAGCTGGGACTTCTGCCCGATAAACAAGCTCATCAATCACAATATTACACGTATATGCTCAATGGTTTGATGACGCAACTCACGCGCATTCGTCCGGGGCATTGCATCGAAGAGGCGCATATGCGCAACCGTGCACTCATTGCACATTGGGTCTATGAACATGCCAAAGGAGCTGTCTCGTTGGTTTATCGAGGCGGAAAAACATCTGTGGTGATCAATGATTATCAGGCATTGAGAACTCTTTTTGCACAGCTCTTGGCCGAAATCCAGCGTATCAAGAGTGAGGGTGATTTCGACGCAGCGCGTAATTTGGTGGAGAAATATGCAGTCAGCGTAGACGAAGTATTGCATCGCGAGGTGTTGGAACGCTATGCCCGTCTGCATCTTGCACCTTATAAGGGATTCATCAATCCATGGATGAAACCCGTTTTGAATGAACAGAACGAGATCATAGATGTCAAGCTCGACTACACAGAGACTTATTCGCATCAGATGCTACGTTATAGCGAGGAATTCGGATTGTTATGACAGAGGAGACAAACACTAAGTTGCGAAAGATCAAACAGTCTTTCCGCCTTTATATGAACGGCGATGCATCGCGCTCGATGCGTGAGAAAGGAGTCGATTATAAATTAAATTGGGGCGTTCCCGTTCCCACGCTGAAAACGATGGCAACTGAATATGGCAAGGATTACGAGTTGGCCATTGCTTTGTGGAAGGAGAATATTCGCGAATGTAAGATTTTGGCCACAATGATTATGCCCGCAGAGAAGATGTTGCCCGAAGTGGTCGACATCTGGATGGAGCAGACTCCCACGCAGGAAATAGCCGAATTGGCCGCTTTCAATCTGTATCAGTATTTGGATTATGCACCGGTTTTGGCTTTCAAATGGATGGCTTCGGATGACGATCTTCGACAGATTTGCAGTTATCAGATACTTGCCCGTCTGTTCATGCGCGGTCAGGAACCGAATGCGCGAGGAATCAACGAATATTTGGATCAGGTTTATGCGGCTTTGCAAAGCAGTCATATCGGTGTCAGACGAGCGGCGTTGGCCAGCGTGGAGCGATTTATTCAATTGGGATATGTCTATGCAAATATGGCCCGAAAAGCGTTAAAACCTCTCAATATTGCTATATTTTGAAATCTCGGCACGGGTTAATTCAAGAAATAATTGTATTTTTGTGAGGATTTCAGAACAGCATAGATGAAAGAGAGTGTGAAGAAAGAAGTCAGACAAATACTCGATAATTATCTTGAAACGAGTCATCGTCGCAAGACGCCTGAGCGTTATGCCATCTTGGATACAGCTTATTCGATAGGCGGACATTTCACACTTGAACAGTTGGAAACGCATTTAGCCGAGCAGAAATTCTTTGTTTGCCGAGCTACCTTATATAATACGCTACGGCTTTTTATCAAACTTCGGCTGATCGTGCGTCATCGTTTGCTTGATGGAACGAAATATGAGGCTTGTTATGCCAATTCCAATCATAGTCATCAAGTGTGTACTGTGTGTGGCAAAGTGACGGAAATCATCGCACCTGATATTATTAAAGCAGTGGATGAAGCACGCTTGAAGCGATTTCGGAAAGATGGATTCTCGCTTTATATTTATGGTATTTGCAGTGCGTGTCAATCTAAAATGATGCGCAAGAAGACTGTCTGAATGCAAAAAGATCAAATAAAGGCAACAATGAATAACGGTAAAGTAGATGTTTTGCTCGGCTTACAGTGGGGCGATGAAGGCAAAGGCAAAGTTGTAGACGTGTTAACTCCCGACTATGATGTCGTTGCTCGTTTTCAAGGAGGCCCCAATGCGGGTCATACGTTGGAGTTCGAGGGACAGAAGTATGTGTTGCGGAGCATTCCGTCGGGCATCTTCCAGGGTGATAAACTCAATATCATCGGAAACGGAGTGGTGCTTGCCCCCGATCTATTTATGGATGAAGCTAAGGATTTGGAAAGATCCGGTCATCCGCTGAAAGACCGTTTGTTGATCTCGAAGAAAGCGCATCTGATCATGCCGACACACCGTCTTCTCGATGCAGCTCAGGAATCATTGAAAGGCAAGAACAAGGTGGGTACGACAGGAAAAGGTATCGGCCCGACTTACACGGATAAGGTTTCGCGCAATGGATTGCGTGTAGGCGATATCCTCGAAGATTTTGAAGCGAAATACAAGATTCATAAAGCGCACCATGAGCAAATGCTCGCGGCTTTGAATTATACGGATTATGATCTTGCAGAGACAGAGAAGAAATGGATGGAAGGAATCGATTATCTGCGTCAATTCACCCTTGTAGACAGCGAACATGAGATGAATCGGTGGATTTGTTCGGGTAAATCGATCTTGTGCGAAGGTGCCCAAGGCACGATGCTCGACGTTGATTTCGGTAGCTATCCTTATGTGACGTCATCCAATACTGTGTCTGCCGGTGCTTGTATCGGATTGGGGATAGCTCCTCAGAAGATCGGTAATGTTTATGGAATCATGAAGGCCTATTGTACGCGTGTGGGTTCGGGACCGTTTCCCACAGAGCTGTTTGATGAAACGGGTGATCTCATCCGCCAAATCGGTCATGAATATGGAGCCGTAACCGGTCGTGAACGGCGATGTGGTTGGATTGATCTGGTGGCCTTGCGTTATGCTATTATGGTTAACGGAGTGACTCAATTGATCATGATGAAGAGCGACGTGCTCGACAGTTTCGATACGATCAAGGTTTGCGTAGCTTATCGACAAAACGGCAAGCGGCTCGATTATTTCCCCTATGATATTGAAACTGGTATCGAACCTATATATGAAGTGTTGCCCGGCTGGAAAACAGACATGACGCAAATGACTCGTGAAGAAGAATTCCCAAAAGCGTTCAAAGATTACATCTCATTTTTAGAGACACAGTTGGAGACGCCTATTAAAATCATTTCTATTGGTCCGGACCGTTCGCAGACAATTGTCCGCAAATAAAAATCAGACATGATGAATAAACCCACTATACCCAAAGGAACAAGAGACTTCTCGCCAGTGGAAATGGCGAAACGTAACTACATCTTCGATACAATTAAAGAGGTGTATGCCCTCTATGGTTTCCAACAGATCGAAACACCTGCCATGGAAACGCTACATACGCTGATGGGCAAATACGGAGAGGAAGGAGACAAACTCCTTTTCAAGGTATTGAACTCTGGAGATTTTATGAATAAGGTTTCGGAGGATGATTTAGCCGACCGCAACTCATTGCATTTGGCATCGGTGTTGTGCGAGAAAGGATTGCATTATGATCTCACCGTGCCGTTCGCCCGCTATGTGGTGATGCATCGCGACGAATTGCAGCTGCCTTTCAAGCGTTATCAGATCCAACCTGTCTGGCGGGCCGATCGTCCACAAAAGGGACGTTATCGTGAGTTTTATCAATGCGATGCCGATGTCGTCGGGTCCGATTCATTGCTCAATGAGGTTGAACTGATACAGATCATCGATACCGTCTTTACCCGATTCGGAATCCGGGTGCAGATCAAGCTCAACAATCGTAAAATTCTGACGGGTATCGCAGAGGTGATCGGTGAGGCCGACAAGATGATCGATATCACCGTGGCCATCGACAAACTTGATAAAATCGGTATTGAGAAAGTCAACGAGGAACTGCGGGAAAGTGGACTGAGCGAAGAGGCAATCAAACGGTTGCAACCAATCATCTCATGGGAGGGAACAAATGACCAGAAACTTGATACTGTGTCGGAAGTGCTCGCTGCATCGGAGACCGGTCTCAAAGGCGTGGAAGAGGCACGGTTTATTCTTGACACGTTAGAGCGTATCGGTCTACAAAATGAAATCCAATTGGATCTCACCTTGGCACGAGGTCTCAACTATTACACGGGTTCTATCTTTGAAGTCAAAGCCTTAGACACTCCTATGGGTAGCATAACCGGTGGTGGACGTTATGACAACCTCACAGGCATCTTCGGTATGCCGGGATTGAGTGGGGTAGGGTTCAGTTTCGGAGCTGATCGTATCTACGATGTGCTCAATGCCTTAGATCTCTATCCCAAAGCCGTGGTCAACACGACGCAGGTGCTCTTCATCAATTTCGGCGCCAAAGAGGCAGCTTATTGTATGTCGGTGATCAAAACCGTGCGTGATGCCGGTATCAGTGCCGAACTATATCCCGACAGTGTCAAGATGAAGAAGCAGATGAACTATGCCAATGCCAAACAGATTCCGTTTGTGGTCCTTGCAGGCGAAAATGAGATACAAACACAAAAGATAACCCTTAAAAACATGGAGACCGGATCACAGCAAATGATCGACACCAACCAACTGATTGAGATCCTATCTAAACAGTAAAAAGATGTTACAGACGATAGAAAACGAAGCATATACCCGCTTGCAAAGGAGCGGATTGAAACCTTCCGTGCAGCGGATCGCCATTATGGAGTATCTGCTCACGCATTTCACCCATCCCACAATCGATGAAGTATATCAGGCACTTTGTCCTAAAATCCCAACGTTAAGTAAGACGACGGTTTATAATACACTCAAACTTTTCTCCGACCATCATGCCGCACAGATGATTACCATTGACAATCATCGCGTGTGTTATGACGGGAATATTGCACCTCACGTGCATTTTTATTGCAAGGAATGCGCCCGGGTGATCGACATGTTCGACGAAGAAGCCCCTCATCTTGTCGAGAAGCGTCATATCAACGGCAACATTGTCGATGAGATGCAACTGTATTATAAGGGTATATGTGCCGACTGCCAGCGTAAGAAATCATAATCTTTTAAAAGGCTTCTGAATGGGGAAGCCTTTTTTTATTTAAAAGATTTTTCGCCAAACACTTGTCTGTTTAAGATTAATTACCTACCTTTGCCGCCGGCTTCGCCCCTTTCGCCCCCTAAGTTAGGGGGATGGGGGTCTGAACAAGCGAGGCCGATCAAAAAGAGCAATCAAGATATGATAAAACAAGCAAATATAAACAGCAATAACGTGATGCAAAAGAACAGCAATTCTCTTGCATCTTTTAACGCTTTATATTTGCATATCTCGGAAAAAGTCTTAACACACACACACACACACACATCTTACCTGGCATAAACGCCTTTCACGTCTCACCCTACGCGCGCGCGAGGGGAGACGACTAAACACCAATAAACAAAGGGCTTTTCGGAGTTCCCTTTGTTCCTTTTTCCATGTCCTTTTGCCAACACGGCAAGGGGAAATAACGACGAAATTTCATTAAAAGTATAATGTTAATATGAAGAAGCAAGAATGTAAGAAAAGGGTGTATGAAGCACCTGAGTGCAACGTAATCAAATTAGAGAGTGAGTTGGATATTTGTGTCACCTCAGTAAGACTCGATGTTCCCAACACCACCGAAGAGGATTGGGACGAACACGAAGTAGAAGGAGGAGAGTTTGATTTATAATGTATCTTTTTGATTTCGCAAAAGCGAACTTCATGGATTAGAATTTAAGTAATAAGTTAAAATGAATAAGACAATGAAAAGATTAATATCAGTAGCAAACTTCATCTGTGCGATGATTTTATTGGCAGCATGTGGCAATGAAGAAACCACACCCGATCAATTGATAGATCTTGGCGCCCCAGGACATATCGTGATCAATACAGAAGAATTTAAGACCGATCAAGATAAAACACGGGCTGTAACTCTTAAAACCGAAAGTATTGATTTGGGCAATGGAGTTGTTGCCGAAGTTGCTATACAACCGGATAAAGAAGAAACAGCACCAACTCGTGCAGCAATGAACAATGGGCATTATACAATTTATGCTCTTGATGGTGGTGGCACGCGTAAAGCCACATTGACCGGAACGGTGAGTGGTACGACCTTCATCAGGGATGCTTTGTGTCCCCACATGCTACTTGATCCAGGTACTTATACTTTTGTCTGCATCAACGATGCCGTAACGATGAATGCTTCTGGTCTCATCGTCAGTGCAGGCACAGATAATCCGATGATCGGAACGACGACAGAGACCATTAGCGGACCAGTTTGGAAAGTGTCATTTGCAATGAAACATCAGGCAGCTCGCGTTCGAGTTAAGATCACATCTTACACCAACCAAGGTTCAGGTATCACAGCCACGCTTGCATCTGCATCAGCCAGCCCGCCACCGTCGGTTATCATTTGGATGCCACGGCAGACGCCACAGCCAATACTTCGACAGCACTCACAGCATCTTGTGCCGTGCACGAAAGTGCCGTGACGTTTTCGCCTATTGTGCAAACGGTTGAGCGTACGAGCAATTATCAATACTTCTTACCCGGCACACAAGGCAATGATTTCACCTTGACGTTTACGGGCGGAACGGTCTATGGCAAATCTCTTGCTGCGAAATCAATGGCGCTCACGATGCTTGGAACCTTAGCCCGCAACGACTCTTATACGGTGAATGTCAAATTCAAGACCACTCCTTACTATCTTTTCCAAGACGGAACCGTGGGTGCACTGGGCGATCAAACTTCTACGAGAAAGCCTATTGGTGTTGTGATCAAGGAGAAGACCGCTACCGAAAAAGGTCTTGCCGTTGCGCTAAATGAAATCAATCTTGGCGCAACAAAAGCAGTATGGGCTGCAACTTCCGGTATGCAGGATAATGTCAATATGTTTCCTCTACCTTATGATATACCTACTTACAATAACGCTATCAATATAGATGATGGCTATGAAAACACCTGGGGGCCCAGCAAGGATGGCGTAACTATCAAAGGCAATGAACAAACTCGATACCCTGCCTTCTATTTGGCCGGCCATTACAATGATAAATTAGCTGCCGATGGCATCGTCGTATCAGGTCATATGCTTGGCTGCAAATGGTTCTTGCCTGGATTTAAAGATTGGATGCAATTAATGGGCGTTTCTGCAATCTCTACGCTTGCGTTTCTTACTTGGCAAACGAATCTCGGTTTTAGAGATTGGATAACGCAAGCCGGAGGAACATTTAATCCTTCTTGGCATCTGGTTATGACGAGTATGGAGAGAGATGCTAATTCCTATACGATGATACATCTGAATTATGAGGACCCATCAGTATTCAATGTTTGGGATTCAGGAAAAGCAAATGGGTTGGCATTTTTGCCTTTCGTGCATTTCTGATCATGAAGCGTCTGGAGTGGAGATTCAGAAGGTGATGAAGCGAGGTTATTTCATTAATCGCCAGTGGCTGTCCGCGGAATAATCCTTATGTATGAGGCCGTGCACCTGCTGCATGGACCAAAAAGAATTTCCGACGGGG
>NZ_BAIX01000016.1 GCF_000613405.1 Hoylesella enoeca JCM 12259
CTTGGAAGCGCTGTTTTTCTGATTTTCGAGTTTTCCAACTACTTGGAAGCGTCGTTTTTCTGATTTTCGAGCTTGTGTGTGTTAAGACTTTTCCGAGATTTGCAAATATATGACTTTAAAGGGTGCAGAGAAGTCGGGAGGGGGCTTTGCATGGATGCGCTGCTGGTTATATTTGCTTTTGTTTTATCATATTCTCGCTCGTTCAGACTCCCAATCCCCTAACTTAGAGGGCGAAGGGAGCGAAAGCTCATAGCCCTTTTTCTTTCTTCAATTCGCTGCTGATCCGATGCGTGGTATAGATTTCGAGGAGGGCTGCAATGAGGAGCAACAAGACCCATTTGTTGTAAACATATTGTATGTAATTCATATAGCCAGAACCTCCGTGTCCTCCGAAGAGTGGCAAGAGAAACTGATAGGCTGAGTCGATCATCAGAAGGGCAGACAAGATAAAGAAGATATCGGCTATGGTCTGAATGCGTTTCAGGCGCTTGATCACGAAATTGTTGCCCGCATACAGTTGCATCGCTTGTATTACTGTGAACATCAATGTGCCTGTGGCAAAAAGCCAACACACGATCTTCTGCTGCCACATAAATACGTAACAGCCTGTTCCGATTACCATCAGTAGTCCTCCGATGAGGAAAATGGCACTTTGTATCTTATTTTGTTGTCTCATTGTTGTTATCTGTCGGTTGTTCGTCATCGCTCAGGACATAGATGTCTTCATCGTTGGCTTTCATAAAATAGCGTTCGCGTGCAATCTTCTCAATGGCTTTTGGATTGCGTTTCAGTTCGCGGAGTTTCGTTGAGTCGGTCTCGTGTTGCGCTTTGTATGCCTTGATTTGCTCTTTCAGTTCGCTGATCTGTAACTCGTATTGCACGCGTTTCATGAAACTGTTTTCATCGAGAAATCCAATGACGATCACACCAATAACTATCACAATCAAATATTTGTGACGGCCAATGAATCTCCAAAGAAAGCCCAAATGATAGTTCATTCCGATTTGATTTACGGCTGCAAAAGTAGGAAATAATATCGATAATGTCGAGTTTTTTACGTACTTTTGCCTCGAAAAATTCATTTCTATATGGACGAATACATTGTTTCTGCGCGCAAATACCGTCCGATGTCTTTTGATACTGTTGTTGGTCAGTCGGCTTTGACGACAACGTTGAAGAATGCGGTCAGGACCGGTAAATTGGCGCACGCTTATCTTTTCTGTGGCCCGAGAGGCGTTGGTAAGACCACGTGTGCCCGTATTTTCGCCAAAGCCATTAATTGTTTGACACCCACCGAAGATGGAGAGGCTTGCAATCATTGTGAGAGTTGCGAGGCTTTTAACGAACAGCGGTCTTACAATATCTTCGAACTTGATGCCGCAAGCAATAACTCTGTGGAGAACATCAAGGCTCTGATGGACCAGACCCGCATACCGCCGCAGGTGGGGAAATATAAGGTTTTCATTATTGATGAGGTGCACATGTTGTCTACGGCAGCGTTTAACGCTTTTCTGAAAACACTCGAAGAACCGCCGGCACATGTTATATTCATTCTCGCAACAACCGAGAAACATAAGATTTTGCCCACGATCCTCTCTCGTTGTCAGATTTATGATTTTGAGCGAATGACCGTTCAGGGCATCATCAATCATCTAAAAATGGTGGCCGAACGTGAGAACATCGCTTATGAAGAGGAAGCACTCAATGTGATTGCTGAAAAGGCCGATGGCGGAATGCGTGATGCGCTGTCGATATTCGATCAAGTGGCGAGTTTCAGCCAGAGCAATATCACTTATCAAAAGGTGATAGAAGATCTCAATGTGTTGGACAGTGACAATTATTTTCGTATCATTGATCTGGCTTTACAAAATCGGGTGAGCGATGTGATGGTGTTGCTCAACACGGTTATTGGTAAAGGATTCGATGGCGGAAATCTGATCACGGGTCTTGCAATGCACGTCCGCAATGTGCTGATGGCTAAGGATTCGGCAACACTTCCGCTGCTCGAAGTGAGCGAAAAACAGCGTAGTCGTTTTCAAGAACAAGCCGCGAAGTGTCCCACACAGTTTCTTTATAAAGCTTTGGAACTGATGAATCACTGCGATATCAACTATCGACAAAGCAGCAATAAACGCCTGTTGGTGGAGCTGACGCTGATTCAAGTGGCGCAGATCACGCAATCCGACGATACCGAGGGTGCGGGGCGTAGCCCCAAACGATTGAAATCCCTGTTTCAGAATTTAGTTCTTTCTCAACCGAAACCGGCTATACAGGTGGCCGGGGATGAGAAACCGACTGTGCATCAGACGAAGGCGGTGCAACACCGGGCAGACAATCCTCAGCCTTCCGCATCTCAATCCAATCCTCTGTCGATCTCACCGGCTCCGTCTCCTGCGGTCGGAGCGCGTCTGAATTTAGGTTCGATGGGACTGACGTTCAGTGATTTGAGGGGGCACACACCCTCAGTCACTCCCCAAGAAACCGTGGAAGACACGGCCATGGGCGAACATCAATCGTTCACGCAAGATGCTTTGGAATTGCAATGGATGATGATGTGTAACCGAATGCCGCAAGAAATGACCGGTCTTGCGGCCCGGATGAAGAACATGATACCCCGAATCACTACACTTCCGCATGTGGAAGTGGTGGTGGATAATGATTTGATCCTTGATGAAATCAGTAAGATTAAAGGAAAAATACGATTAACGCTGGTCCGGAATTTGCATAATGACGACATTCAACTCAATATTCGTTTGGCCGAAGGAGGCGAAGTGCGCAAGGTTTTGACCAAACGTGAACTCTTTGAGGAGATGAAACAGAAGAATCCCGCTATCGAAAAGTTGTGCGAATTGCTCAGTTTGGAATTATCTTAACGTGGTGAGTTTGATGCAAAATCTGTTTTAACAATGATCAAAGTCGCTACGTCGTTACGACAAACGTCACAATGACGCAACGGACAAGTCTTGTTTCTTCATTACCATTAATGCTGATATCTTTGAAATACACTGATCAAAAGACATTGATGAATTGATCAAGCTCACGTTAATCATGAAAAATTATTGGATGAGTCGGCGCAGTGCGTTCTCTTCTCCGACAATCCAAATGATGTCTCCTTGCTCGAAACGACGGGAAGGATCGATGAGAGCAAGGTTTTCTTGACCTTCTTCCACACCCACAACCATACAATTGTATTGGTCGCGAATGCCACTCTCGCGCAGCGTCTTGCCGATAAACGGACTGTCGGACGTGAGAATCAATTGGCGCAGTTTCATTTCGCGCTTCTCGATATCAGGATCTTCTGCAATCTGCTCACCTTTGAGAGCCTCACCGAAAGCACGCAATTGATCGTCGTTTCCGATGACTTGAATCTTGTCATTGGGGAAGATCACATTGCTGCCGCTGGGTATGTTGATGCGTTGCCGACCGCGAAGAATACTGCTGACATGCACACCAAAACGATTGCGAAACTGTAAATCACGAAGTGTTTTACCCGTCCACGCCGAATTTTCGGGCACATCGAAATCAGAAATATGGATGTCTCGATCTAAGAGATGACCTTCAAAAAGCGGTTTCTTACGACCTTTGACTTGCGCGGCAATGTCTCGCGAGCGAAGATTCTGTATGAAAACGCGCTCGAGCATGATGCTGCGGCGTTTCAATCCACGTGAAAGCACCATCAAGATAATGGCCGTTGCAGCAATACTGATCATCAGTGCGTTGGTGAATCGTGTGAGATAATTGCACACGTAAAAGACGAATGTAACAGCAATGATCACACGCACCAAGATCGTAAAAGTCAGTGGGAGTCGGTTGAGACGACTTTGTGTCCAAAGAGATTTAAACTCTTCGCTGTGGTTTTTCTTCATGACCATTGCCCGAAGAAACGGAGCAATGAAGGCGACAGTCAATACCCCGCACACGCCATTGGCCCACCAATGCGGCAAAATGTGACGAATAAACGGCAGAAAGAAAGTAAACATCAGCGCGATCACAGCTGCACTGAGAATAGAATAAACCAAAATATAAAGCAGCAGTTGTCGAAGGAGAGAACGCCAATTGTTGACTTCGGCTGCCGAAGAGTGATGGGCAGCACCGAGATGATTGAGTCTGCGGATCCATTTCTTCGACAATCGTCGCTCGATTTGATTGTAACAAGGCTCCGCAAAGCGTATCATATAAGGTGTGAGAAACGTTGTGATGACCGAAACTGCCACCACCACAGGATAGAGAAATCGCCCGATGACGCCGAGCGAGAGTCCGAGTGAGGCGATGATAAAAGCAAATTCGCCAATCTGCGCCATTGAGAACCCACATTTCATTGATGTTTTCAAAGGCTGACCGCTCAACATAAAGCCTGCCGTTCCAAATATTCCTTGTCCTAAGAGAATGGCAAGTATGAGGATACCGATGGGGAATGCGTATTCCATAAGGATCTTCGGGTCGACCAACATACCGACAGACACGAAGAAAATAGCACCGAAGAAGTTCTTCACCGGCTCTACAAGACGGATAATTTTATCTGCTTCGATCGTCTCGGCAAGAATACTTCCCATCACAAAAGCACCGAAAGCACTGCTGAATCCGACGGCCGACGAGAAAACGGCCATGGCACAACAGAGGCCTAAGGAGACGATAATCATTGTCTCATCGTTCATCAGTCGACGTGTGCGTCGAAATAGAATGGGAATAAGGAAAATGCCGATGACAAACCAAAGAACGAGAAAGAATACGATTTTCAAGATGATTCCAGCCATCTGTTCGCCGTTGGGACTCGATCCACCAGCCACCGCACTCAGCATCACCATCATCACAATGGCTAACACATCTTCGAGAATCAGCACGCTCATCACCAATCCTGCAAATCGTTGTTGGCGTAATCCCATATCGTCGAAAGCCTTATAGATGATGGTAGTAGATGACATGGCCAACATACCTCCGAGAAAAAGGCAGTCCATCCGACTCCAACCGAAAGCATGTCCGACGCTTGTTCCCAGCATCATCATGCAAAAGATAATCGTAAGTGCAGCGATCACGGGGGCCATTCCCATCTTGATGATCTTCTTGAAAGAGAAATCCAGTCCGAGCGAAAACAGCAAGAAGATTACGCCGATGTCTGCCCACGTCTGTATATCTGCCTCATCAATGACCGACATTGTATAAGGCATGTGAGGCGAAACGAGGAATCCCGCCACGATATATCCCAACACCAACGGCTGCTTGAGACGCTTGAAAATAAGCGTTACGCTTCCCGCAACGACCAAAATAAGTGCAAGATCTTTGACCAGATTCGGCAATTCGGCCATAAAAGAAAGGATAAAGCCACAGATCGAAGTGTCCGTGGCCGAATGAATTAATCGTTATAAGCAGCGGTGATTTCGCAAATCTTCGTGATCACCTGCACTGCTTTCTCCATCACTTGAATGGAAACAAACTCGTAAGGACCGTGGAAATTCACACCGCCGGCAAAGATATTGGGACAGGGAAGTCCCTTGAAACTGAGCTGCGCACCGTCAGTTCCACCGCGAATCGGTTCCACTTTCGGCGGAACACCGCATTGCTGCATCGCCTGCAACACGATTTCGATGACGTGCATATTGGGATCAATCTTCTCTTTCATGTTGTAATATTGATCCTTCAGCTCAACATTGACAGTTCCTTCGCCGTATTTCTCGTTCATTTTGCGGGCACATTCCTCGATGAAATCCTTGCGATCCTCAAACCGTTCACGGTCGTGATCGCGAATGATATAGGTGAGTTTAGCTTCTTCCGTTCGACTTTCGATGCCCAAAAGATGATAGAATCCCTCGTAACCTTCGGTCGATTCGGGAATCTCTGTATCGGGAATGAGTGCATTAAATTCGCAAGCCAGCCGATTGGCATTGATCATCTTACCTTTGGCATAACCTGTATGAACACTCACACCTTTAATATATACTTTAGCACCAGCTGCATTGAAGTTCTCGTATTCTAAATCGCCGAGATCTCCTCCATCAATGGTGTAAGCCCATTGGCAACCGAACCGCTCTACATCGAAATGGTGAGCGCCGCGCCCGATCTCCTCATCGGGATTGAATCCGATGCGTATATCGCCGTGTTTCACCTCGTTGTGATCGCGCAACCAACACATAGCCTGCATGATTTCGGCGATTCCCGCTTTGTCGTCGGCACCCAAAAGCGTGGTCCCATCGGTCACAATCAGATCTTCGCCCACGTGTGCACGCAGTTCGGGAAATTTTTCGGGCGACGACACAATGCCTGGCGACAGTTCGATATCACCGCCGTCATAGCTTTTCACAATGCGTGCTTTGATGTTTGCTCCGCTGCAATCAGGACTCGTATCATAGTGAGAAATAAATCCGATCGTGGGTATTTCTTTTTTCGTATTGGCCCGGAGTGTAGCATAAATATAGCCCATCTCGTCCATCTCTACATCGCTGAATCCTTCCGTTTCGAGTTCTTTTTTGAGATATTCGGCAAAGATCAACTGTTTCGAAGTGCTGGGCACGCTCTCCGAATCGTCGTTCGACTGGGTGTCGAATTGCGTGTAATTGATGAATCTTTCTGCTAATTCCATACAGTATTCGTATTTATTGGTTTTGAAATTCGGTTTAGACACATGGCTCGTTTCACCCGACTCCGACGTTGTCCGGACAAAAGTTGAAATGAGGTTTTGATTTCGACATCTTTTGTTCTTCGGCCGGAAGAAAGGAAGAACCTATGTCAAAGAGAGTGACCTCGGCGGGATTCAAACCCGCGATCTCAGGAACCGGAATCCTGCATTCTATTCAGCTGAACTACGAGGCCTTATCGGTTGCAAATTTAAGTATAAAAAATGATATGAGCAAATCTTTCTTTTAAAATGTCGATTGAGACTGAAACGAAGAGTTATTGATGGCAAGTGGGAATAGTCTTGCGACTCATCAAGAAACAAACCGGATGTGACATGCCTCGTGATTGACTGTTAAATGTCTTGCAACTGGTGCTTACTTGCAAAACAATTCACCGTTAAACGCACGCCGTTTAACAGTGAATGAGAAACGATCCCATCTCTGTTCTCTCTCCCGCAAGGAGCAAGAGATAGAATAGGGCAGTGCGGATTATATTGCGGTTGGTCACACAGCAAAAAATCCCCTCACCTTGTGAGCGAGGGGATAGGGATAAATGCTTTGTTCATTTATTAATCTCCGCCAGATAGCGTTCTGCTTCTAAAGCAGCCTTGCAACCGCTTCCTGCGGCTACGACAGCCTGCCGATAGACGCGATCGGCGCAATCTCCGGCCGCAAAAACACCGGCAATCTGAGTGCGGGGAGTGCCGTTGATGGTTTTGATATAGCCCACTTCGTCAAGGTCGAGCCAGTCTTTGAACACGTCAGTATTGGGTTTATGACCGATGGCAAGGAAAAAGCCGTCGATCGGGAGATCATATTTTTGCTCGTCGGCTTCGCCTTTTCGCTTGACAAGATGCGCTCCTTCGAGTCCGTTTTCACCGTAAAGACCAAGTGTGTTGTGCTCATAAAGGATCTCGATTTTCTCGTTTTCTTCCACCCGTTTTTTCATAACCTCGGAGGCACGAAGATACGGTTTGCGCACGATCATATAAACTTTGCTGCATAACCCAGCCAAATAAGTGGCCTCTTCGCAGGCTGTATCGCCGCCACCTACGACTGCAACGACTTTCTTGCGATAGAAAAAACCGTCGCAGGTGGCACATGCACTGACGCCCTGTCCATTGTATTTCTTCTCGTCTTCGAGGCCGAGATACTTGGCAGAAGCGCCTGTTGCGATGATCACGGTCTCTGCTTTGATCTCAATTCCACGGTCGGTGGTGAGCAGATAAGGCCGTTTACTGAGGTCGGCTTTGACGATTACGCCGTCTCGAATATCTGCACCGAAACGCTCGGCTTGCTTTCTCAGATCCATCATCATCTGATTGCCGTCCACCCCTTGGGGATAACCGGGGAAGTTTTCTACTTCTGTTGTTTGTGTGAGTTGGCCTCCCTGCTGCAGTCCGACATACTGAACGGGATTGAGATTAGCCCTTCCTGCATAAATGGCAGCTGTGTATCCTGCCGGTCCGCTACCGATAATTAGGCAGCGCGTGTATTCTTTTGAGTCCATTTTGAATATTGAATTATGAATATGGAAATATGAAATGATGCCTGCGGCATCGTGAATTTTGTATATAAAATGTGGAATGATTCATGTGAGGTGATGCTGAATTTATTCTCGATTTGTCATTACGTTCATGTCGTAAGCATCATTCCACATGGATCATTCCACATTGGTTGTTGTGTGTTATTTCAGTAATTCCTCGATTTCTCGAGCTATATTTTCGATCTTTTCAGTAGGTTCGAAGCGGGCAATAACCTGGCCTTTCTTGTTGATGAGGAATTTAGTGAAATTCCATTTGATGTCGTTCTTTTGCTTATAATCGGGGTCTGCCTCTGTCAACATCTTGTCTAAGATGGGCGCAATGGGATGACTCATATCCCAACCGGCAAATCCTTTCTGCTCCTTTAAGAACTTATAGAGCGGATCGGCATCGTCTCCGTTGACCTTGATCTTCTTGAATCGTGGAAATTCCGTACCGTAATTGAGTTTGCAAAACTCGTGAATCGACTCGTCGGTACCCGGTGCTTGTTGTCCAAATTGGTTGCAAGGGAAGTCTAATATTTCAAATCCTTGTGCGTGATATTTCTCATACAGCTTCTCCAATTCTTCGTACTGGGGAGTGAAACCGCATTTTGTGGCTGTGTTAACAATGAGGAGAACCTCTTCGGAGTACTCTTTCAGAGATACTTCTTTGTCCTTTCTGTCCTTAACAGAAAAATCATAAACTGTTTTCATTTTTATCTTTTCTTTTATTGATAACGTTGCAAAGATAGCAAATTTGGGTAAGAAGCAGTGGCTTGGTAATTGTAATTAAGCATATTTAGGGAAATCCCTTGGCTGGGTAGGAGTTGTCCTATACAGAAATATGTGAAACAGTTTGCCGGGCAGTTTTCTCTTTTCTATATTTGCAGCAGAAATAAACAAGCGTATAAACAAATTAAAACGGCAGAACAATGAAACAGATTTCGACTTTGATGGCGATGATGTTGGTGACATTGTTGTCATTCACTTTCACCTCATGTGATGAAGATTCCGATATAGCTTACACCTTGGAAGGGACGTGGAGAGGTAATATGTATGTTTCATCGACGTATAATGGCCGGACATATGATGCCACTTATTCGGAGATTTGCTTCTTGCGCGATCCTTACACTTATTCTTCGGGATCGGGTTATTGGATTGATTATTACCGAAATACAGGTTGGGGTAGGAACTATGTAGCCAATCATATCAATTGGACAGTGGATAATGGCACCATTGCTGTGTATTTTGTAGAGGAAGGAACATCGGTTATGATTCGTGATTATAGATTGAATGACAATTACTTTCAGGGTACGATCTATCATGGAACACAAATGGTGGATTTCAGTCTGACGCATGTTTCATCGCCTAATTGGAATGACTTTGATTACGGTTGGAGTTATTACGGGTATAGTCGGGCCGTAACAGACAGTGCCTCTGTGAGTGAACGACCTGTCAGATTCATTCGGTCGAAATAAGGAAATAACATTGGATGCAAGGTTTGGAAATGTTTCCGATAAGTATCATAAGCATAAGAATTTAAACATTCAACGTAAAATAGCAATGAGAAAGATGATAACATGGATGGCTGTTGCGGCTATAGCTGTGCTGCCATTGGCCCTGACGGGATGCGAAGAAGATCATTATTACCAGACGGATAATTACTATTATCACTATGGCAGAGATCAACAAGGACAAAATAATGATGATGATTTCTGGATTTCGATGGCTCAAACGATGGCCGGAAAATGGCGTGGCACACTGCGAGCTTATGAAGTTGACAAGAGCGGAAAGGCAGTAGACAGCGTCGATTTCAGCACAGACATCGAATTTATACAGCGTCATAGTCGTGCCATTGGCGGCACAGGAATGCAGTATGATTTTAAAAAAGGAAATCAATCCGACAATGCAGATTATGTGAGAGCATTCTCTTGGGAAATCGATCGGCAATCGGGAGATGTTTATCTCACCTATAAAGAGCAGAAAGGGGATTACAAGATGAGAATCCCTTATAAAGAACTGAATCTCAATGATCGTGTCTTCACAGGATTTCTCTATGCTGCCGATGGGGGAGAAGTGGATGATTTCTATTTCGAACGCTACTTAACAAATGCCAAACAGATGAAAATTGTATTTGAGGAATGATGTCGACAATTCGGTCGACTCGTGTGAAATAAAACAAGCCTGACAGTATTTTTCTGTCAGGCTTATCTGTTTGTGTGACGTATTTTACCTTTTCTTGTTCGCCGTTTTTTGTTTTTTCTCCGGCAGAGTTACCTCAAACCCCACGCTCGTTTGATGTTATCGACAGACAAATTCTCCACATGACTCTCGATATTATCCGGCAAATTGCAGAAAAAATCGATGTGAGTGAGGTTCTCTAATTCGTCTATACTCTTGACATAATCGCCTAAATTGCGCTTCTTTGCATATTTTTTGTGTTCAAACCAGAAGCCGAGCGCTTTATAACCAGCCTGATTTTTGCAGAGAATGGCAACAAAAAAATACTTTGGAACGGGGATCCGTGTGGTGCCTCTTGTGAGATATTGCAAAATAAGTCCATTGTCAATGGTGCCGCCTTTAACGACATAAAGCGTGTCGCGAAAGCTTGATGTATTCCAACTACGCACTTGTTCTTCCATCTGTTCCCATAAATAGTCCACTTGGTTGAACTCTTTGAACTGCGGTTGCATGTTGGTCAAGAAGAATGTTTGCCGATTGGCTTCCTTGGAATACTGTCGATCGGCCGACGGACAGATATGCCCGTGGTCGAATCCAGACCGATAATAAGGATCGGATTGCAGTTGGTAATCTGTGGGGAGCAGTTCGTCATTGGGATAACCACTGCTGGTATCATAACGACCGACGTGTCCGCCGCTATTGCTGTCATACATTTGATAGCACGACCAACGCTGAGCCGACAGTTGCGTGTCCCATTCCGTGGAATAGTTCACGCCGTATCGGTCATTTGTCTTATGCACAAGGACGATGCTATTGCCGCCTTTGAGTTTGGGAAACTCTAATCGCTTGACTTCTTGCGGGATGCGACCTGTTACGACATTGGCATTTTCATTGGTTGCAACTTGTGGCTTTTCACTGTTCGATTCACCGTTACATGCCGTGAGAAAAGCCGTTAATGAGCATGCGAAAGCTATCTTTTTGAAAACATCTATCATATAAGTCATATAAAAAAGTGCGGCCAACCGTATATGCAACTACGGTCGAACGCACTTTGATTCCAATAAATATATCTTGCTATATTCTATTTTTTGATCTTACCATAGCGGTTCATAAAGCGATCAACACGACCTGCCGTATCAACAAGTTTGCTCTTACCGGTGTAGAACGGGTGTGAAGTGCTTGAGATTTCAATCTTAACCACGGGGTAAGTCTCGCCTTCAAATTCTACTGTCTCTGTTGTTTTGCAAGTAGACTTTGTAAGGAACATATCGCCGTTGGACATATCTTTGAATACGACGGGGCGATAGTTTTCTGGGTGAATACCTTTTTTCATTTTTAATTTAATGTTTAATCTTGATTCTATTTTGTATGGGTTGCAAAATTACGAAGAATTTTATAGTCAACCAAATATTTCCCAATGTTTTTAGTTAGCATAGGTAATTGTGATCTTCTGCACGCGAAGCTGAACACCACCTCCGCTTGCTTCGGTAAAGACATTGGTGTAAACGGCTTTCACACCATCAAACTTGATGGTTGCTTTGGCATTACCCACATAATCGGTGTCTTTAAACGAATCGCAAGTAAATACAATTTTGGCGATTGCTTTCTTACCATTGATCGTGATGGTATTGTTTTTGTAGACGCGCACTCCTTTGGTTTTAGAATGAAATAAGGGAACATTTGTCTCCCCATTAGCATCAAAGGTGATAATCGTTCCATCCGTTAGAGTGAACGTCGTGACGGGTTTGTTATGTTCAAAACCTTGTTTTGCCAAATCCACTTCAATGGTTTCCGTGCTCGCAGTGACAGTTTTGTTGGTCATTGTGACCGTTTTTCCAGAGATGGTTACAACGTCGCCTGACGGTGTCGGAGGTGTAACGCCGCCTGAAGTCTGGCCGTTCAAAGAGTAGAGATATGTCTTGTTGGTAACCGACTCGGGTGTGTTGCCTTTGAAATTGATGAACGGCCCAAAGACCACTACATCGTCTCCCACCTTGAGATCCTTGTCGGATGTGAATTTCTGATTGCCCAATCCTTTCGAGCGGAAGATGTAAAGCTGATTATTGGCAGTGCCATCGTCTGAGATATAATAGGTTGCATTGCCATATCCTACATCTATTTTATTAATCGAAACAATCTTGCCTTTTACATACATATCGCTTGAATTGACATCGGCTTTAAGTGCTTTGATCACCTTTAAAGCGCCTGCCACATTGTAAGGATCAGTCTGTGTGCCGCTACCTTTGGGATCACCCTCAGACGAAGGATCGCCGGCTGTTTGGCCGTTGAGCGAATAGATGAAATTGCCTTGTGTAAACTCGTGCGTACCATTGAAGTCAATTAGTTTACCGCAAATGATCACGTCGTCGCCGGTCTTGATTTCTCCCTCTGCTTTAAACTTGTTTTTACCGAGTGCAAAACCACGAAACACTTTCAATTGATTATTAGCCGTTCCGTCATCAGATATGTTATAGGTGGCGTTTCCGTATTTAGCGGCATCCACTTCCTGTACGGATACAATCTTACCTTTCACATATACTTCTTGGTCTAAACCTGTTCCGGCTTTGATAAAGTTATGAGCAGCAGACACATTAAATGGGTCTGCTTTCGTTCCTGTTCCTTGTGGATCGGCTATTTGGGGCTTTTCCTCATTCTTGGTTGGGTAATTGTAAGGCGCCGGTACATCTTCACAACTGATGAAAGTCATGGCTGTCATAGCCAGCGCAAACATTGAATAAATGAACTTTTTCATATTGATATTCTTTTATTGATTGCAAATAATGATGTGATTATTCGATATTGAAGTCCTTGATTTCCCAAGTTCCTGCCGCAGTTGATGATCCCTTGTAAATGAAAGCCACCTGAATCTTGTTACCGGCATACTTCGTTATGTCGATACGTTGTGTGGCTCCGGGAGTCGAGAACGTTGTAAAGCCTTTCTCGGGTTTGGCCGGATAACCGATTTTCAAGGGCTCCCATTTACCTTTTTCTGTCTTAATGCAAACAGTGGCTTCATCTTCCAGCTTTCCGAAATAGGCATTGATGACTTGCTTGAAAGACAATGTTGCTTTCTTGATTTTGCTCAAATCGATAACAGGCGATATTAACCAACTCTCGGCGTCATTATTTTTACCACTGGCATAGGAGCCGGCTTTCATATAAGAAATGCCATTATAGGTAGCGTGCGACCACACTTGATTGAGCCTCCACTTAATTTTACATTATTGATCGTGAATTTTCCTTTTCCTTTGGCAAATGTTTCACTGAAATAAGCCAATACAGTCTTTTCTATATCGGCTGTTGATCGCACCAAAACTTGCCATGTGTTACGATAACGAGTGAAGATTCCGGTGAGATTAATAGTGTCTTTTGTCACTATCTCATTGGCAAAGTTAGCAAACGTGCTGGTACGGACCACTAAATTTCCAGTGCTGATATTCGTGTCCGAAGATAAATCTTTCAATTGCCGATTAACACTTCCGGCTTTGTCCTTCTGGCTCTTGGGGGCATAAACAACCTTACCGTCAGCACCAACAAAGGCTACTTTCTTGATTGTCATCAGTTTTCCGGCGTTAGATTCCAAGTATTTGGTATCGGCGATACGGCTTAAATCAAACTCTTCTGCTAATGATTGGGCCTTAGATGCGTTTGCTTCTCCGATGAGTTTGAAGTGTTCCTGCCATGTGAATCGATTCATTCGACCCACGGATTGTGCTCCTGTTGTGGCATTAGTGTATATACCTCCGAGTTGAGCCTGCTGTCCGTAACCTCCTATGATCAAGCCTTTGAGGTTGATAAGAATCTCTTGTCCCACGGGAAGATAACCGTGGAGACCAGTTGCACCGATACCGACGATCAAGGCACCAGTCTTATCTTGTACGGCAATTTGTTGATAGAGATTGCCTTGAATATCGTTACCCGTGACGATGACTTTCAGTTGTTGATCATCTGTTATCTCCTTATATCCGTTGCCGGAGATAGCAGCTTGATAAGCGTTTTTTAGTTGAGCGACTGTGATAACATTTGATTCCGTCAGGCTATTATTGCCCCATGGCGTTCCTTTTTGATCTAAGTCGGGACCTGCGTAGTCGCTTCCCATACAGGAAGCAAGCAAAGTGCCGACTGCTATCATTATAATATATGTCAGTCTTTTCATATCGTTGGAATTTTTAGAATCTGTAAGAAACCTGGAACATACCGATTGTTCCGAAGGCATAATACTTTTTAGGATTATGAAGGAAAGAGTAAGTGCGCATCTTATTGAGCGTACCGTCATCCTTAACCGTGTAATTGCTCCGGCTGTATTCATATCCGCCGGTTACGATTCGTTGATTATTGAGAATATTGTTGACAATGAGATTGAAATTGAGTTGTCCTTTGCGGAGACGAACAGATTTACCAATGCTACCCGACATCATCCATCCGCCATGCCCTTTGGCCTGTTCCGGCACGATGAAATTGCCTTCGTTGTCAATGCTGTGCATTGTTGTCAGTGTGCCTTGATAGCGGAAACTCGGCGTGTAAGATAGATAGATGCGATCGTAATAGTTCATATTCAGATCCACATACCAGCCGCTTTGATGGAAGCTCAGTCCGATGCTGCCGGCTGTAAGCGGCGTCCCCGATTCACGCATACCCTTGTTCATGACAATGTCTTTGGTCATTTTAGCCGAGGTTGAGTTCAAGTAAGCCACACGTGAGTTATTGATGTTCTTCGCTTCACTCCAAGTGCCGAGTGTTTTCAAGTCAAGATACGAGGTGAGTTTGAATCTCATACCTAATTCTACACCATAATATTCTTTCTTAATACCTGTCATGGAGACGTAAGTAAATGAGTTTACGTCGTCGAAGAAAAAGTTTTGCCACTCCGTTATGTGGTCTAATCGACTGTAATAACCACTCAGATTGGCGTGCAGCCACGCATTTTGGTATTGGTAGCTGATGTCGCTGCTCAGCACATGCTCGTCTTTCAAGTTAGAAACGAAATCATTATTCATTTCCGGTGAAACGAAAGCTGTTGTTGCTTGAGGAGCACGCCACTCGTAACCGATACCAAGTTTAAATACATGTCCGCGTCCAGCATCAAGTGTCACAGCACCTTTCCCACCGCCTTCACCGAACTTCGCACGACCGCTTCGACCGTAAGAATTTTCCGGGAAGAGACCATTACGCATGTAACCATAGCGGCTCATATCTGTGGCTCCGATCTTCCCGGCTACCATCAAATGCCATCTGCCTGTAGTAATAGCGTAATTGCTCCACACCAAGGCCTTGTGAAGAGTGATTCGATAATCATAACCAAACTTGTCTCCTTCATACACCAATTTACCCAAACGATTGGGACCGGCTGTGTTGAGATCATAATGGATAGCATCACTTGAAGCCGGATAATCGCCCAAAGCAAAAGTATTGATATTGTGGAAAGATTTTCCGCCCAAGAGATCATCCATCGTCTGATAGTGGCGACCTTCATTTTGACCTAGTACAAGGCCCACATTCCATACCTTATTCTTATTTATATGCGTGGTTAAAACAGAAGAAAGCGTAATTGTTGCATTATTGTTGTGCTTGGCCTGAACGTAATAGAGAGCATCGTTTCCGTTCTTTCCGGCCTGTTCGTTAGCCCAATAAAGGCGATCCCAATTGATTTGCCGATTGGCTTTCGATGCTGTCCAGTAGTCATAAGCTGCTTGCCAGTCGCTCAAAGCGGCAGCATTGGTGTTAGGATTAGTGGCATTGCGCTCTCCCCAAACATCATAGAAAGAACTTGGCATGTTCTTCCAATAATCGGGTTGAGGATTCTCTGCGTTGCTATAATTGAGTTTCGTACTCTTATATATACTGTATTTCCCGAAAAGTGAAGTGGTGAGCCGCATATCTTTATTGATGTCCCAATCCCATGTGAGGATAGCAGACGGTGCGAAATCATTGATCACTCGCGAGTTGCGTTTGTGTCCATTGAGATAGCCCCAATAAGGATTGTAATAATAATCATTGGCCAGCCAATAGGCCTCATCAGTCGAAGCACCTTGCGAGGTACGTTCTGTTGGGTTTCCCCAAGTGCTGAATGACAAGGAGTGTCCGTTGTTCCATTGCTTCTGAGCAGCAAAGAAATAAGAGAGCGCATTATAGAAAGTTCCCTCTGCATAACCGCGATTTGCCCAACGATAAGTGACATTTGCGGCTATCGCCCAGCCTTTGCTGTTGAATCCCGAAGCATACGTGTACATGCCACGTAGGGTGTAATTGCCATTCGAGCCAAGTAAAGAAACACGGTGACCAGCCGCCATATTACCAGCACGGAAGTTATAATTGTTGCTTCCACCCATGCCGGCTATGGCAAAGTTGCTGTTCTCGAAAGGCAATGCAAAATCTACATTGCGTGTCTGTTGATTGAGACCACCTATCATTGAATAGCGGAATTGTCCCGATTCCATGTCATTTACCGGCATTCCATTGATATAGATGTCGTTATACTTTGGGTTGAAAGCACGATAACGGAATCTTACCGGCGAGAACAGATACCCCACTTGTGATGCGTAGACGTTGGTATTGGAATTGAGAATAGTCACGTTTTGTGACATGTCGTCATCCTCTCCCAACTGCGATTCAGAGAAAGTGAAGGCCGATTCATCAATGGATTTGGCCGTCTGTTGCTGTGTTTTGGTGCTCTGAGCAAATGTCAGAGACGTATAACACAAGGCGATTACAGCTAATCTCAGCTTTTTCTGCATAGTTGAAAATGATTAATAATTATATTCTTTATGCTGCAAAGTAACAAAATAAGTTTTAAAAAAGAAAGACTTTTTATGAGAAAAATCATCAACAATGCCTTTTTATCGGATTATTTTACGACATTTGCATCTCAGATTCACTATCTTTGAGAAGTTTACTTAACAATGAAATACATGATGAAGAAGCATCTTTTTGCGATAGCCTTATCGCTGTTAGTCTCAATGTCGGCATCTGCCGAGAAGAAATTTGCTGTTTATGCCATCGGTTTTTATAACCAGGAGAATCTTTTCGACACATGTCACGATGCAGGAAAGAATGACTATGACTTTCTGCCAAACGGCTCTTATAAATGGGATGGGTTGAAATACACTCATAAACTTCGTAATATGGCGAGGGCACTTGCTGATATGGGGACAGATGTCTTGCCACAAGTGGGATGTGCCGTTATCGGACTCAGCGAGGTAGAAAACGATAAGGTATTGGATGATCTCACAGCGCAAGCTCCTTTGCATGCACGCGGATACAAATATATACACATCGAAGGGCCTGACCGACGCGGTATAGACTGTGCGCTGCTTTATAATCCTGCACTTTTCAAGGTGAAGTCTTCGCGCCTCATTCCTTATGTACAGGAGTTGGAGAAAGACAGCGCTTTCCATACACGCGGATTCCTCACGGTGAGCGGAGAGATGGCCGGTGAATCGTTGGCGGTGGTGGTTTGTCACTGGCCGAGTCGTTTCAGTATTCCGTTTTATCGAGAGTCGGCAGCCCGACAGGTGAAAGCGATCAAAGACTCGTTACTGAAAGAGAATCCGGCTTGTAAAGTCTTGGTGATGGGGGATATGAATGATGATCCCATTAATAAAAGTATGCACGAAGTGCTTGGGGCTAAAGCGAATATCGAGGATGTGAAGGCTGATGACATGTTTAATCCTTGGTATAATATCTTAGCTAAGGAAGGAAAGGGCACTTTGCAGTATCAAGGTTCATGGAATCTTTTCGATCAAATCGTGCTGACACCTAACTTGCTCAACAGAAAGGGACAGAAAGATTTCTCAACATTGAGATATTGGAAGAATCAAGTGTGTCGTTTCGATTATCTATTGCAGACAGAAGGAGCTTACAAAGGAGGCCCTAAGCGCACCACAGCAGGTGGTGTGTGGCTCGACGGATACAGCGATCACCTGCCGGTTGTGGTTTATCTTGTCAAGGAGCAGAATCAATGAAGGAGATAGAGACACATCCTTTCGAGCCGTTTATGCCCGAGAACGCTCGGATATTGATGCTGGGCACGTTCCCACCTGCACCGAAACGCTGGTGCATGGAGTTTTATTATCCTAATTTCCAAAATGACATGTGGCGTATCTTTGGCCTCATCTTTTTCCAGGATAAAGATTATTTTGTAGTCAAAGGCCGAAAGACGTTCGATATAGATAAGATTATTGCCTTGTTGAAAGAGCGGGGAATTGCTCTCTTTGATACGGCCTTGCGTGTCTGTCGCACCAAGAATACGGCTTCAGACAAGGATTTAGAGATTGTCCAGCAGTCTGACTTAGATGCCATGCTGCGACAGCTGAAATTGTGTCGTGCTATTGTCACCACGGGACAATTGGCCACATCGGTCGTCGTTGCCCATTTCGGTATCACCTCGCCCAAGGTTGGTCACTTTACAGACTTTGTCTTCGAGGGACGCCCCATGCGTCTTTATCGAATGCCGAGTAGTTCGCGAGCTTATCCGATGCGCGTGGAAAGCAAGGCCGAAATATACAAGAGTTTGTTACTGAGTGAGTTTGTGAGCATATAAGTTTATGTGGTCTTCACAATGACCTTATAAGCTCACAGATTCACCCATTCATAAAACGCATAAATCCATAAAACTCACTCATGACCATCATTGGAATTGCCGGTGGCACAGGTTCAGGTAAGACCACCGTTGTGAAGAAGATTGTAGAAACCCTGCCGCCGCATTATGTGGCGGTGGTCCCATTGGATTCGTATTACAACGATACGACTGGTATGACAGAAGAAGAACGGCATGCTATCAACTTTGACCATCCCGACGCTTTCGACTGGAAACTCTTGATCAAACAAGTCAATGATTTGCGCGAAGGCCGTGCCATTGAGCAACCCACCTATTCCTATCTGCAATGCAATCGATTGGCTGAGACGATCCATGTAGAACCGAAGCCCGTTATCATTATCGAGGGGATTATGACGCTGCTCAATAAGAAGTTGCGCGATGTCATGGACTTGAAGATCTTCGTGGATTGTGATCCCGATGAGCGACTGATTCGGAACATCCAGCGTGACACCATTGATCGCGGACGCACTGTCTCGATGGTCGTCGATCGTTATTTGCAGGTGCTCAAACCGATGCACGAACAGTTTATCGAGCCAACTAAGCGCTATGCCGATCTCATCATTCCGCAGGGTGGTGAGAATGTCAAGGGCATCGGCATCCTTTGTAAATATATCGAGGGACTATTTCCCAGCGATCAAGGATAGAAAAAACAATAATTTGCTTGCGTATTACGAATATTTTGTAACTTTGCAGCGTTTAAGATAAAAAATATAGAGTTATGAAGAAACTATTTTTGGCATCGTTGATGATGCTTTCGTTAAGCACGGCCTGCTCCAGCTTGACACAAGGAGACACCAAGATGGAGTCGATGAAGCAACAGCAGAAGGTTCTGAAACTTAACACGCAGTTGAATAAATTGAAAATAGAACACCAGAAGGCTGTTGACGAAACAGCACAATTGCAACAGAAGGCTGCCGAAGCCAACGCTGCTGCCAATGCTTCGTCTTATACTTCTTATTCCACGTCAGATGCGTCGGCCACGGCTAAAGCAGCCAAAGAACGTGCCAAGACGCTGAATAAAGTGAAGAAGGCCAACAATAAGTTGGCTGCCAGTCAGAAGAAGATTCAGAAGTTGGAGAAGAAGATCAATGAATTGAATGCTAAGTTGGCTAAACTGACCCAGAAGGTTAAGTTTGTCAACCAATAACGTACGTCCCTCCTCCATGTAGCTGATCGCTTGATCAGCCAGCACCTATCGGAGGAGCAAGAATAACAAATGACGAACTGCTTTGATGAGCAGTTCGTCATTTCTTGTTTATGTTTCCGTATGGCACACGAATGCGATCATCCGTTTTTCTCCGCCTTTCATTTATCATTCCGGCACAGGCTGCGTGAGCAGTAGTATAGTAGTCATCGACTGTCCGTATACCTCTCCTCGACTACCAGCATACTTCTCGTGCACCACCTATATACTGCTTCTCAAAACCCAACATAGGATTTTACCAAGAGTTGCGTTGGATTTCGCGATGAGCAATATAGATCTTTTCAAAAAGCTATATAGCTCTCCTCGAAGAGCTATATAGCTGATGATGGATGGGAAAATGTGAAAGGGGGATGCCTTGCTTGTCTGCAAAAGGCTCAGGCTATTGTTGTCGCGATGCTGTTACGATACCAATCGAACAGACGACAAACGCCTTCTTCGATCTCTACATGGTGAGTCCAACCGAGATCATGGAGTTTGCTCACATCGGTGAGTTTGCGCGGTGTGCCGTCAGGCTTGGTCGTATCAAACTCGATGGTTCCGTCAAACCCGATGGTTTGGGCTATCAAGACAGACAGATCGCGGATGGTGAGTTCTTTGCCCGTTCCCACATTGATGTGGCAATTGCGAATCTCTCCTAACGAAGGGATGGCTCCACCTCGTCTGTCTGAGGAATTACGATTGATGGCACCATCGGTCTTTCGACCATAGAACACGGAGGAATAATTGTCTATTCCGATAATATCTCTGAAGTCTACATGGAGCAGGATATGTGCGCTGGCATCGGCCATATCCTCGCTCCATAGAAATTCTCGCAGTGGATGACCTGTGCCCCAGAGCACCACCTTATTGTTGTAAATGCCATAATGAGCCAGCACGTGAAGTATCTCTTCGTGGGAATGGCTGCCCGTAATGCCCTCGACCGGTCGTTTGTTCATGTCTGCCTCGATTGATCGCCAATCTCCTTTTTTGATTAGATCGGCCAAATAAATCTTGCGCATCATTGCTGGCATGACGTGGCTGTTTTCCAAATGGAAATTATCGTTGGGGCCATAGAGATTGGTCGGCATCACCGCCACGTAGTTGGTGCCATATTGGAGATTGTAGCTCTCGCACATCTTCAGCCTGCGATTTTGGCAATGGCATACTCCTCGTTGGTGTATTCAAGCGGCGACGTGAGCAGTGCGTCTTCACGCATTGGTTGGGGAGCCGCCTTGGGATAAATACAGGTGGAGCCGAGGAAGAGCAGTTTCTGCACATCGTGTGCGAAACTCTCGCTGATGACATTGCATTGCATCTTCATATTTTGCATGATGAAATCGGCCCGATACAACGAGTTGGCCATGATTCCGCCGACAAATGCCGCAGCCAAAACCACGGCGTCGGGACGTTCTTTGTCGAAGAAATGTCGGACGTGTTGCTGATCGGTTAGGTCCAGTTCGTGATGTGTGCGCCCCACAAGGTTGTGATAGCCTCGGTCGAGCAGATTATTCCATATAGCCGAGCCGACCAGTCCGCGATGTCCGGCCACGTATATCTTTGAATCCTTGCTTAACATGGTTATCTATTCCGGGAGTTGCGCTTTGAGATACAACTTCTTGACAAATTTCATATCGTGCGCTACCATCAGCTTGACTAGTTCGGCAAAGGAAGTCTTGGTGGGATTCCAGCCCAATTGCTTGCGCGCTTTGGTCGGATCGCCAAGCAATTGCTCTACTTCACACGGGCGGAAATATTTCGGATCGACTTCCACCAGCACCTTGCCTGTGGCTGCATCTATACCTTTCTCTTCAATGCCTTGACCTTCCCAACGCAAATCGATGCCAGCCTCACGGAAAGCCAACGTGCAAAATTCGCGCACGGTGTGCATTTCGCCCGTAGCGATCACAAAGTCGTCGGGTTGGGGCTGTTGCAGGATCAGCCACATGCATTCCACATAATCCTTGGCATAGCCCCAGTCGCGCCGCGCATCCATGTTGCCAAGATATAACTTTTCTTGGAATCCTTGGGCAATTCGGCAAGCTGCCAACGTGATCTTACGGGTAACGAAATTCTCGCCACGGCGTTCGCTCTCATGATTGAACAGGATGCCGTTGCAACAATACATCCCGTAGCTCTCACGATAATTCTTCATGATCCAAAAACCGTAGAGTTTCGCCACCGCATAAGGTGAACGAGGATAAAAGGGTGTGGTTTCACGTTGCGGCACTTCTTGCACCTTGCCGTAAAGTTCGGATGTGGATGCCTGATAAATTCGGCATGTCTGATCAAGTCCGCAGATCCGCACGGCTTCCAATAGTCGTAATACGCCGACAGCATCTGTCTCGGCTGTGTATTCGGGCACATCGAATGAAACTTTCACATGGCTCTGTGCTGCTAAATTATAGATTTCGGTGGGTTGAATCTCGCGGATGATGCGAATAAGTGAGGAAGAATCTGTCATATCCGCCCAATGCAGATTGATCAAACGCTGCTTCTTCGTGTCGCGCACCCATTCATCTAAATATAAATGCTCTATACGACCGGTATTAAACGAAGATGAACGACGCAGAAGTCCATGGACCTCATATCCTTTTTCAATTAAAAACTCGGCCAAGTATGAACCATCTTGACCTGTTATACCTGTGATTAAAGCCGCTTTCATGTGCTTTAATTGATCTTATTTCGTTTCTATAAACTGTGTGATCTTTTGCTCTTCCGATAATTTGCAGACGAGTAAAGCATCGTCATATTCTGCTACAATGTAATCATCCAGTCCCTGAATGATGACTTTCTTTTCCTGTGTTGTGTGTACGATGCAATTATGGGAGTCATACATCGTGATGTTATCACCGATACTGCTGTTGCCGTAAAGGTCGTGTTTCGTCTGTGTCCAAAGGCTGCCCCATGTGCCGAGATCGCTCCATCCGAAATCTGCTGGACACACGAATATTTCCTCGGCTTTCTCCATAATGGCATAATCCACAGATATGTTTTCACACTCCGGATAGCGTTCGTCAATCAAAGCTTGTTCTTTATCTGTACCATAAATATTGAGCATGCTCTCGAAGATTTTGCTAATAGCAGGTTGGTACACCCGAAAGGCATTGACGATTGTGCTGACGCTCCAAATAAAAATACCTGCATTCCAAAAATAATTACTGTTGCTGATATACTTCTGAGCTGTCTGCAAATCCGGTTTCTCGCGAAATGAGTCCACGCGATAAATCTCTTTGTTGCGTGCTGATGTCGTACTCATATCCGCTTGAATATATCCATAACCCGTCTCTGGGCGTGTCGGTTTCATGCCTAACGTGAGAATGGCATCTGTTTCACTTGTAAATTGCAGACACATTGTTATCACACGGCGGAATCCGACAGGATCTGTGATAATGTGATCGCTCGGAGTTACTACGACATTGGCTTTTGGATCTTGCGCTTTGATGCGCCAACTGACATAAGCAATACATGGGGCCGTGTTTCGTCGACATGGTTCTGTTAGGATATGATCCACAGCAATCTCAGGTAGTTGTGCCTTGACAATATCTAAATATGCTTTATTGGTAACCACCCACACGTTATCGGATGCACAAACACCAGCAAAACGATCGAAAGTGAGTTGAAGTAAGGTTCGTCCGACACCCAAAACATCAATAAACTGTTTCGGATTCTCACTGGTACTCATTGGCCAGAAACGACTACCGACGCCCCCTGCCATAATAACTAAGTGATTGTTGCTCTGTGCCATATCATTTCGAGATTTCAAGAATTTACTTTGCAAAGATAGATTAAATGTTCCAAACAACAAAATAAAAGAAAGATGAAAGGTGTTTTAGATAAAGGAAACTCCTTGGCGGCTTCCATAAACAAGTGCCAAGTTTAACTATTCTTTCTTGAATCATATCTTTGGGCTTGACAAAACTGCTCGTTGTAGGGGTACAATCGATGGAAAACAGCGAAAACTGGTCTTCGTAGGCCTACGAAGATCAAAAAGCGAGAGAAACTGCTCGTCGTAGGGGTACAATCGATGGAAAACTGCGAGAACTGCTCGTCGTAGGCTACGACGAATCAATAACGATAAAAACAACTCGTAGTACCCCTATTATTTGCAATTTATTAAGAATTAAACCCCAAAGGTGGCTTCCCTTTTATTTAATCTGAACAGAAGTGCAGGCTGTTTTATCTGCACCGAACATCAGAATAGAGACAAAGATAGGTCTTCTTCCGAAGAAGTATGATCAATAAACGGATCGACAACAGATTCGTCTGCGAATTGAAATTGTATCATGAGCTGTTGTGTTTCTTTTGATTCAAGGTTCAGGCGATAGATTCCGCGCCGATCGGTCCGCATGATCACCGATTCGGGAATCTTGGAATTACTCGCCAAATAAGTGGCTACCGAACGATAAATCTCATCATAGCTCACTGCGCAAAACAGTGAATTGCAGGCATTGAATACGTGATAAGCAATCTTCCGAACCGAAAGACCTTCCTCGCCGGCCTCGGTGAGCACGCTGATAATTTCTCTTTTGTATTGCATAAATAAAAAAAGCCGCAGGCTGAATGTCTGCGGCTCTTTTCTGATTTCCTATTTAAGCAAGGACGATCTTGCTGTCCTCATTCTTGATCTTTCCCTCTTTGAAGAGCCATCCCATACCCAGAAGAACTTCCTCTGTACTGATTTTTGCTGCTTTTGCGATCTCTGCCACTGTCAGCGCTTTCGCTGCTGTTGCCAATGTCTGATAAACATCACCGGCTCTGAAACCTACACTCTCTGCATTGATCAGCACTTCCTCTTTCCTGGTCGTTGCTTTCTTCGCCACTGGTTTCTTAGTTGTTTCAGCTTTGGTTGCTGTGGTTTTCTTCGTCGTTTCTTTCTTTTCTGCCATAATACTACAAACTAAAATTATCCGTTTTTATTTGAAATGAATAACGATCTTTTATATTCTGCGACAAAATTACGACTTTATTTCTGCTTAATCTCCTCTTTATTGAGGAAAAACTGCATTTATCGAATACCAAGGTAATGATTTTCAGTTTTCTTGACTTAAATCAACACGAATCTGCAATTCGTCTAATTGTTTTTGATCGATTGATGATGGAGCATCCAACATCACATCGCGTCCACTGTTGTTTTTGGGAAATGCGATGCAATCCCGAATGGAATCGAGCCCGGCCACGATAGAAACAAATCGATCAAGACCGAATGCCAGTCCGGCGTGAGGCGGTGCTCCGTATTTGAATGCATTGATGAGAAAACCGAATTGAGCCATGGCTCGCTCTTCGGTAAAGCCCAAAATTTTAAACATTTTCTCTTGGAGTTGGCCGTCGTGGATACGCAAACTGCCTCCGCCCACTTCGATTCCGTTACATACAAAGTCATAAGCCTTGGCGCGAACCTGTTCTGGATGTGTGTCAAGTAGGGGTATGTCATCGGGGTTCGGCATCGTAAACGGATGGTGAGTAGCCATCAGCCGCTGTTCTTCATCGCTCCATTCAAAGAGCGGGAAGTCTACGATCCAAAGACATTCGAACTGATCTTTATTGCGCAAACCTAATCGATCGCCCATCTCCAAACGCAAAGCGCAGAGTTGAACACGTGTTCTGTTGGGCTTGTCTCCACTTAAAATCAAGACGAGATCACCGTCTTTGGCGCCCATTTTCTTTTTGACTTGGGAGAGAACTTCGGGTGAATAAAACTTGTCTATGCTACTTTTGACTGTTCCATCGGTATTGAATTTGATATAAACCAATCCCTTGGCGCCGATCTGCGGACGCTTGACAAACTCGGTGATCTCATCGAGTTGTTTCCGCGAATAGTTTGCACAACCTGGCACACAAATGCCACCGATGTATTCAGCGGTGTTGAACACGCCGAAATCTCCGGTCTCTTTCAACACATCCATCAACTCAACGAATTCCATCCCGAAGCGCAAATCAGGCTTATCGCTACCGAAACGGCGCATCGCTTCATGCCAAGTCATCTGTTGAAGTTTGGCCGGCAGTTTCACGCCACGCACCTCTTTAAATAAATGGCGGGCCATATCTTCGAAGAGACCGATCACATCTTCTTGGTCCACAAACGACATTTCACAATCGATTTGTGTAAATTCGGGTTGACGATCAGCTCGCAAATCCTCATCGCGGAAGCATTTGGCGATTTGGAAATAACGGTCGAATCCTGCCACCATCAGCAATTGTTTCAAAGTCTGCGGACTCTGAGGAAGTGCATAGAATTGTCCGGGATTCATCCGGGAAGGTACCACAAAGTCGCGCGCACCTTCCGGAGTGCTACCTATTAAAATTGGAGTCTCTACCTCGATGAAGTTCTGTGCATCTAAGAAATTGCGTATCAGGATCGTCATCCGATGTCGCAATTCGAGATTCTTACGTACAGATGGGCGGCGCAAATCTAAATAGCGGTACTTCATCCGAATATCATCGCCGCCGTCGGTGTTATCTTCAATCGTGAAAGGAGGTGTCAGACTGTCGCTTAAAAGATTCAGTTCGTGGGTCAGAATTTCAATCTCTCCTGTCGGAATATTGTTGTTTTTGCTCTGTCGTTCACTCACTTCACCCCTGATCTGAATGCAAAATTCGCGTCCCAATCGGTTGGCTTTGTCGCAGAGTTCTTTGTCATCGGCTTCGTTGAAGACCAATTGCGTGATGCCGTATCGATCTCTGAGATCCACAAAGGTCATTCCGCCCATCTTCCTGACACGCTGCACCCATCCCGCCAGTGTCACGTTTTTGCCGGCGTCGGAAAGGCGCAACTCGCCGCAAGTATTTGTTCTATACATCTTCTTTTAGCATTATTTCATCTGTCGTGCAAAATTACAACAATTTATCGAAAAGCCTCTTCAAAATCAAAAGTTTCATTGCCCTGTCAACGAATTATAGTAAAGTTTGCTGTTCATCAACAAATAGCATGTCTTAAATGATTATTCCAGAATCTTCTCCGGTAGGCATTCTTTCTTATATAGTAGTCCGACCGTGACACTACTCCCTATTTTCTCATCGTGAAGTCTGAGTGGTAATTCACAACTTTCATCACCTGGTAAAAGTGTGGAGAGGCTCAATTTATGTAAAACTTCAATCGCTTTATCCGACTTTTCAGATAGGCTGAATTCACGAACAAACTTTGAGTTATTGCTCTGCAAAAGCAAAATGATTGGTCTATTATCTTTTATAACGATGTCATAAGTGCCATGCACAAAGCCGGACCGACGTATCGATACTTTCTGAAAGCATAATTGCACATATAGAAAGAGCGCTTAGCATCTTCAATTAGAAAGATACCCGCGGGTCCTTTCCAATAAGGATCCGAACTTTTTGATTTCTCTAAACAGACATAAGGTGGAATGACTTTGACCATTAATTGCTGTACCTCCTTTGTCTGATTATCTACAAGAGTGATTGTTTCTACAAGCGGTTTACTTCCGGTAATATTTAGTTGTCCTAATTTCTTGGCATCTTCCATATTCCTGCTATATTCTACATCCAAATTTCCTGTATGTTTAACTGAAATATCACCACTGCCATTCTTGATAAATACAGTAATAGTATCGCCTTGGAATATCTCAAAATAGTCCTTTTCAAGTTTAAAAGGCAATACGATATTCTTATCGGGTGAAGACGAGCAGCCTGTCAATATAGGTAAGGCTAACCAATAAACAATCCAATAAAGTCTTGTTGCCATATTCGTAGGAAATTACACATGTAATACATGAGAATGAACTATATCATAGTTCTCTTAATAGAAGATATAGCTTTATTTCCTCCTTACACGAGGATATATATGGAGATTCTTATTATAGTTGCCATTAGCTGCTGTTTGGAATGTCAAATAAGTGTCATTTCTATCAACCATATAGTAACCGCTTTCATACCCTTTCCAACCAAAATTAGCGTGAATGTAGACATCATTTTTCTTGATTATAGCTTTTAGCATTGTAGAAATTGGTCGCCGTCTGATTTGGTATCCATCTAAAATCCAGCAATGACCGCCATTTTTTCCATCAGTACTCCGAGTTTCCTTTTCTTCATCCCCACCCACTAATACTGGATACTTATTATCCAAAGAGGCAATAATCATCGGGACGTACATATCATATCCTCTGTTTCTCCTATCTAAATCAAAAGTCAATCCCATTGTTTCGAGATAACTACGTGCATTTACAAAATTAGCTCCGCCCGATCCGTCTTCTGCATGCCATTCTGTTTTTATACCATAGGCGACATGTTTACATAAATAAGCAACTTGTTGTTTGACTTCTGTACTTGTATAGGAATCTATATAATAACGTTCTTTAATTAAAGGCCAATTAAGAGTATGACCATAGACAGAATGAATAGCCTCATAATGTGCGACGATTTGTGCTATAGCTGTTCCAACACATCCAACCTGTCTCATAACCTTTTCTTTACCATTTTGAATGGATCCCAATTCATTATTAAAAGGCGAAGATTGTCCCCATTCAGTTTGGAGTAAAGGTTCCACTTCTCTTATTAATGTTCCCGTTTCTGGTTGAGGAATCCATTCCCCACGGGTAAGATTTTCTCCTTTTACAACGATTTTTTCTTTTACATCATCATACGTGATTAGATCGGAATGAAAAGCGGTATGGAGTTTATTTAAAGTTTGTATTCTCAAAGAGTCTTTTAAGTATTCGTAGTGATATATTATTCTTGCAGTAGCAGCTTCTGAATTTTTTATCATCATGCTTGCAGCTTTATTTGATATGGTGTCGCTAAGGCTTCCTTTTTCAATGAAAGCAATGACAGAAGGACATCTCTCATCTCCCGAAACAAGAGCAAATCCTCCATCAACTTTGTTAGATAACTTGATCTGATATACTGGAATAGATATTGCTCCTTTTAGTTTACTTCTTGTTAGAAGATTATTAATGTAATACTTTTTTTCTACAATGGGAGAAATTTGGGAACTTCTCGTCATCGAGTTTTTCGCAAACTCCTGAACAGTCTGTATTGCCTGAGTTGCACTTATTTCTTTCGGATTATCAAAAGCAATACTAATGTATTCCTCTTCTGATAGTTGCAAGACATCGTTTTTTGATATACCCATTTGTTGTTCATCGTACTTGGAACAAGAAGTTAAACTTGTAAGTCCCACAAGGATTAATCCTAATCCTACCAGCATTGTTGTTGTTTTCATGTCAATTTGTTTATATTAATAATAATAGAAAATTATTGTGATCGTTTGTAACGATGATATATCATGATAACTGTGTACAAAGTTAGAAAAAATTGTGAGAAGTTCCAAATAATGAAAGCCTTTTTACAGCAAAGGAAGAGAAATCAAATAGCACTTGCAATTAATAGATGAATTGAATGTAAAATAATTTTATAAAAGCTATTATAATGCTAATTTCTTGTATATTTTATATTGTCCCATAGTCTTTTTAGTAACTTTGCCCTTGTATTCATATAAATATAAAGAGATATGAAGAAGTTTTTGAGTATAGCATTGATGCTATTCGCGTGCTTGACATACGCTTCGGCGCAGCAGCAGGCAGAGATTAAATTCGACAAAGTGACGCACGATTTCGGTACGTTTAGTGAAACCAACCCTGTCCAGGAGACGGTGTTCACGTTCACGAATGTAGCCAAGCACCGTTGATCATCAATCAGGCGGTTGCCAGTTGCGGCTGTGCGGTTCCCTCTTATACCAAAGAACCTATCAAGCCGGGACAAAAAGGACAGATCAAAGTGACCTATAACGGCAAGGGGAAATTCCCCGGTCACTTCAAGAAGAGCATCACGTGCGCACCAATGGCGTGCCTGAGATGACGCGTCTCTATATTGAAGGGGTTATGAAAGAGGCTTCTAAATAAGCCGATTAGGGACATTTTTCGCCTGTTGAGGCGATAAATGATGAAAGCCCGAGACTTGAATAGGATTCAGTCTCGGGCTTTTTATGGGGCGAATTGTCTTTTGTTGGTTTGCAAACAAGACGTTGTTTCCTGTCATCGCACTTGTATGCACGTTGTAATTAACGGTTAAACGTCATCTGACTAACGGTAAAATGCACGACAACTAACCGTTAGTTGCACGCCGTTGCACCGTTAGTCGGAATGCGGGGAGTAGACGGTTGCAAATCAATCATGTATAGGCCATCAACCAAAGGAAGGATATTATTGCACGAGATAATGCGCTGTCGTGCAGGCTCAATGACCAGTTGAATGTTTGTCCAGCAGTTTTTTGATTTCTCCGTCAGTCTTTGTCAGTTTGTCTTTACACAGTTTTATCAACTGCTGAGCAGTCTTCAGCTGCTCGCTGAGCGTATCAATATCAAGCTCATTGTTCTCCATTCGGGTTACGATATCTTCCAATCGGCGTACCGCATCTTCATATTTAATGTTCTGTTTCATATCCGTTCGATTTGTTTCTCTTATTTCACGACAGACCATATCGTGCCGTGAGCCACACGTGTTTCTATCTCGTCGCCCGACCGAAGACTGCGGGCATCGCGCACGGAACGACCGTTGTGCAAGGTGATACTGTACCCGCGGTTGAGCAATTGCACAGGATCGACGGCCTCGACACGCTGTGCAAGCAAGGCCATTCGATGTTGCTCAACTGTGATCAGGCGTTCGGCGGCGGATGGCAAGACGTTGGATAGCGTGTCAAGATGATGGTTGGCGGCGGCGATATGTTGTCCGACGGCATGCGTGAGGGCTGTAAACAAGTTGTCGATGCGGGCTTCCTGTTGCGTCTTGACCACTGAAAACAGCATCGGAATCGTACTTGCGAGTCGGTCAATGCGTATGCGTTCGATCTCCAAACGTTGTCGAACAGTGCGCGTCACAGCGTCTTGCGCCTCGCCGATACGTTGCAACACGGCGGCCAAATGGTCTATAAGAAGAGTCGCTGCGGCCGTAGGCGTCTTCACACTTGTATGAGCAACGAGATCGAGTACGCTCTCATCGCGCTCGTGTCCGATGCCGGTGATGATCGGAAGTGGGAAGTTGGCCACATTTTCAGCCAACTCTAATGTATCGAATCCGCTCAATTCGCTCGTGGCTCCGCCTCCGCGGATGATCACGACAGCGTCGAACGCATCGACATCAGCATTGATACGGTCAAGTGCCGCTATCACACTGCGTTCTACTTGTTCGCCCTGCATCACGGCAGAAAATAATTGTACGGCGAAGCGCAACCCGTAATCATTGTGCATAAGTTGGTTACAGAAGTCGCCATAGCCCGCTGCATTCTCACTGGAAATCACTGCAATGCGCTGTGTAAACATAGGAAGCGACAATTCTCTCTGCAATTCCAAGACTCCCTCCTGCCGTAAAATACGAATGATTTCTTGTCTTCTGCGCGCCAAATCGCCCATTGTAAATCGCGGATCGATATCGGTAACAATCCACGAAAAGCCGTAAGCCTCGTGGAAATCGGCGTGCACCCGCAGCAGCACTTTCAGCCCGGCACACAGCCGTCGGCCCGTCATCCGCTCGAAATAAGGGCCGACCAGCATCCAGCGCGACCGCCAGCACTTGGCTGAAGCACGGGCAACGGGTGTATGAGTCGACACATCTTTCTGCACCAACTCCATATAACAATGCCCTCGTACTTCCCTTACCTCGCAAGTTCGGCCTCTACCCAATATTCATCCGGCATCGAAACTTCGATCGTTTCACGCACAAGCAGATTGAGTTCATATAATGATAGTTGCGGAGTTTGTTCTTGATCGGTCATCTTTTTACCCTCTTTTTCCTATTAAATTGTGCAAAGTTACGATATAAAATCTGTTTTATAGACGTTTCTCTCTGTGTATTATGCTGTTCTGAGAAATTTTGTTTATATTTGCAGCGTAATCAAAACAGGAATGGATCACAAACAGGCGACTTTGGAATTGGGTACCCAACCCGTTGGCAAACTGTTGATGCAATATTCCGTTCCAGCCATTATTGCGATGACGGCAGCGTCGTTATATAATATGGTGGACAGTATTTTCATCGGCCAGGGGGTAGGTGCGATGGCCATTTCAGGGCTTGCCATCACATTCCCTTTTATGAATTTGACGAGCGCTTTCGGTGCAGCCATCGGCATTGGAGCCTCTACCTGCCTTTCGGTTAAGTTAGGACAGAAAGACTATTCCACTGCACAGCGAATCTTAGGAAATACGTTTACGCTGAATCTTATCATCGGATTGTCACTTACATTGGTGTGTCTCCTTTTCCTAAATCCTATTCTTCGCTTCTTCGGAGCAAGCGACCAAACCATCGTTTATGCGCGAGACTATATGGAAGTGATTCTTGCCGGTAACGCAATCTCGCATATGTACTTCGGTCTTAACGCTGTATTGCGGGCGGCAAGCAAGCCTCGGCAGGCTATGTTTGCTACCATTTTCACCGTCGCTTTCAATGCTGTGCTCGACCCGTTGTTCATTTTCGGACTCGAACTCGGCATTCGCGGTGCGGCGTATGCAACCATTTTATCGCAAGCCGTGGCGCTCACGTGGCAACTGAAACTATTCAGCAACAAGGCCGAACTCATCCATTTCAAACGCGGAACATTCCGACTGCGACGCGATTTGGTGCGGAATATCATCGGGGTCGGTATGTCTCCCTTTGCAATGAACGTTTGTGCGTGTGTCGTTGTTATTTTTATCAATACCGGACTGGTGCAATACGGCGGCGATTTGGCCGTCGGCGCCTATGGTATTGCCAACAAAGTGGCTTTCATTTTCGTGATGATCACGATGGGAGTCAATCAAGGAATGCAACCGATTGCAGGTTACAATTACGGTTCGCAACAATTAGACAGGCTGTTGCGCGTACTCAAACTAAGCGTCATTGCAGGCACGGTGGTGATGACAAGCGGCTTTTTGCTGGCGACGTTAGCACCTTACCCTTGTGCAAGACTGTTCACTTCGGACAAGACTTTAATTGCAATGTCTATCCGAGGAATACGCATCGTAATGCTGAGTTTCCCCATTGTGGGCTGCCAAATGGTCATCACCAACTTCTTTCAGAGCATCGGTAAGGCACGCATCAGTATGTTTCTGTCGCTGTCCAGACAACTTTTGTTTCTCATTCCGATGCTGATTATCCTGCCGAAACATTTCGGCGTAGACGGTGTTTGGATCTCGATGCCGATGGCCGATACTGTTTCGGCCGGCGTTGCAATAGCGATGATGACCGTATATATGCGTAAATTCAATAGACAACATAAACAGTTGACCGATGAACGACAAGAATTTAATCATTAATGTGGGCCGACAGCTCGGCAGCGGAGGCCGAAGCATTGCGCGATTGTTGGCCGATGAGTTCGCATGTAAGTTCTATGATCGCGAGCTTCTTAACTTAGCGGCCAAAGAAAGCGGTTTTAGTGAGAAGTTCTTTGAGCAAAACGACGAAAATAAAGGATTCTTAAAGTCGCGCTTCCACATACATATTCCTTATATGCCCGACGCCAACTTCTACAACGATAAGTCTCACAGGAGAGTTTGTTTCAGTTTCAGAGCGATGCAATTCGCAAGGCAGCCGATGCGGGTTCGTGTGTGTTCGTAGGGCGATGCGCCGACTATGTGTTGCGCGATTACCGCAATGTGGTGAATATTTTTATCACAGCCGATACACAAAAACGCATAGAACGCATAGCCGAACGTCACGCCTGCGACGCGAAAACAGCCGAACGATTGGTCAATTCGATTGAGAGTGGTCGCTCCTCTTATTATAATTATTACACGGGTAAACGTTGGGGCTTCAGCGATTCGTATGATCTCTGTATCAATTCGAGTCTGCTCGGCATCAAAGAAACAGCTCGATATCTGGCTGATTTTATCCGAAAGCGAATGCAACGACAATGAAAAGATTAGGCATTATCAGCGATACGCACGGTTATTGGGATGAGAAGTATCTGCATTACTTAGAACCTTGCGACGAGATTTGGCACGCCGGCGATATCGGTTCGACAGAAGTGGCAGATCGGTTGGCTGCCTTTCGCCCGCTCAAAGCCGTCTATGGCAATTGCGACGGGGGCGATTTAAGACTGATGTTTAAGCCTCGACTGCGTTGGAAATGCGAAGACATAGACGTGCTGATGACGCATATCGGCGGTTATCCGGGGCATTACGACCCTGCAATTCAGAGCACACTGTATGCTGCTCCGCCGCAACTCTTCGTCTGCGGACACTCTCATATCTTGAAGATTCAGTATGACAAAACCCTCCGTTTGCTGCATATCAACCCGGGAGCAGCAGGTATTCAGGGTTGGCATAAAGACCGAACGCTGGTTCGTTTGACCATTGAGGGCAACCGATTCACTGATTGCGAGGTGGTAACTTTATAATTGAGAGTTTCACAAACAAAATCATTTACATTGACAACAACATAAAAACAACGATATGAAAACGTATTTAGTCACGGGCGCAGCAGGTTTTATCGGCGCCAATTTCATTAAATACCTGCTTGAAAAGAAGTACAAGAACGACAACATCCGCATCATCGTGCTTGATGCTTTGACCTATGCGGGCAACCTCGGAACCATCAAAAACAACATCGATGACAAACGATGCTTCTTCGTTCGAGGCGATATCCGCGATCGCGAATTGGTTGACAAGCTCTTCAAAGACTACGATCCCGACTTCGTTGTAAACTTTGCGGCCGAGAGTCACGTAGACAGAAGCATTGAAGATCCGCAGCTTTTCCTCTCCGTTAACATCTTAGGCACGCAGAATCTGATGGACGCTGCCCGCCGTGCTTGGGTCAACGGGAAAGATGCCCAGGGCTATCCCACGTGGCGAGAAGGCAAGCGTTATCACCAGGTTTCAACCGATGAGGTCTACGGGAGTCTCGGTTCCACAGGCTATTTTACCGAAGAAACGCCACTGTGTCCGCATAGTCCGTACAGTGCTTCAAAAACAAGTGCTGACCTGTTTGTAATGGCTTATCACGACACTTACCATCTCCCGGTAAGCATCACACGGTGTTCCAACAACTACGGACCCTACCATTTCCCTGAGAAGCTTATCCCGTTGATCATCAACAACATTCTTGCCGGCAAGCCATTACCCGTTTACGGCAAGGGCGAAAACATCAGAGACTGGCTCTATGTGGATGATCACTGCAAGGCAATAGACCTTGTTGTACGCGAGGGAAAGGCCGGACAAATATACAATGTGGGCGGACATAACGAGATGAAAAACATAGATATCGTGAAGCTTACCATCAAAACGATTCGCGAAATGATGGAAAACGATAAGTCGTTGCGCACTGTCTTGAAGAAAAAAGAACTCGGTGCCGACGGCGAAATACGCATAGACTGGATTAACAACGACCTGATTACTTTCGTTGCCGACCGCCTGGGCCACGACCAACGCTATGCAATCGACCCCACAAAAATCAAGAATGAGCTGGGTTGGTACCCCGAAACCAAGTTCGCCGACGGCATCGTGAAAACCATCCGATGGAATCTCGAGCACCAAAATTGGATTGCCGAGGTAACCAGCGGCGACTATCAGAAGTATTACGAACAAATGTACGGCAACCGTTGATGGACGCTTTAACGGCCGAAATGCACGCCGTGCTGATGCACTTGGGCCAGAATCCCGGGTGCATCAGTCATCGAATGGAACATTACATCGAGCACATCTTCCACCTATTGCCTGCCGATCACGAGACGATCGCACTGCAATATTTCGGCATTTTTGGGAAAACAGCAGTACCGTTAGACCGTTTGGCCGAGACAAACGGGTACAGTCTCGAAACAATGGCGATGCAAATCGAAACCGATCTACGCCGCTTAGCCGTTACGCCCGAGTGGCAAATGGTACGCCAACTTATTCAATTCTAAGGGTAAACAACTGCAAGAAATGCGTTTAGGACAACTCATAGACCTACCGAAAATCATCGACCCGCGCGGCAATCTCACCGTTGTCGAGGGATATGGCAGTCTTCCTTTCGACATACGGCGGGCTTACTGGGTTTATGATGTACCCGGAGGCGAAAGCGAGGAGGGCACGCTCATCGCCGGCTTCGCCAATTATTGGTGGCTATCAGCGGGTCGTTTACCGTGACATTGGACAACGGACACGCCCGCCACTCTTATCTTTTGAACCACCCTTATCAAGGTCTTCTGATCGAAACAGGTATCTGGCGCACCTTAGACGACTTCTCATCGGGTGCCGTTTGCCTTGTTCTCGCTTCAGAACCATTTGCAGAAGACGATTACATCCGCGATTATTCGGACTTTCTGAAATATGTCGCCAATGTTTGAGGTAGTTCGATACACACCCGAAAAAGCCGACGAATGGAATACGTTCACGGCCCGATCTCGAAACGGAACATTTCTTTTCGATCGACGATATATGGACTATCACAGCGCCAGATATCACGATCACTCGCTGATGATTTATGACCGTGGTCGTCTTGTAGCCTTATTTCCGGCCAACGAAACGGTCGACGGCCGACTGATCTCGCACGAGGGCCTTACCTACGGCGGATTAATCGTGGGTCGAAAAACCATTACCGACACTGTGATCAACGCCTTTTCGACCCTCGAAAAGTATCTCATCACGGCACGTTTACAGGTTGTTATCTACAAGGCTGTGCCCCGAATCTATCACGATATACCTTCGGAGGAAGATCTGTATGTGCTTACACAGATCTGCAAAGCACGTCTCATAGGGCGCGATCTCTCGTCAGTCGTCGAACTCAGAAGCCGTATTCGTTTCACCGAACTGCGTCGACGCGGCACCCGAAAAGCCCAAGCTGCGGGTATTTCCATTGCTGAGAGCGATGATATCGATACATTTTGGCAGATTCTCGACAACAATCTCACCCGTAAATACGGTGTACATCCCGTGCATTCGGCTTCCGAACTACACCTGCTGAAACATCGTTTTCCCTCTCAGATTCGTTTGTTTATGGCGCGCGAGGGGCAAGAGACAGTGGCGGGAACCGTTGTTTATGTCTGCCGCGACACCATTCACGCTCAATATATAGCAGCATCGGCACGCGGCAAGCAGACAGGCGCACTCGATTTGTTGTTCGCCCGCCTGCTCGACGACGACTTTCGCGAGGCCCGATATTTCGATTTCGGCCGGTCGACAGAGACACTGGGGCAAATGCTCAACCGCGGTCTGATCTTTCAAAAAGAAGGATTCGGCGCACGCGGCATATGCTATGACACGTACGAATGGTATTTATGAAACTGTCATTCACCGCAAAACCATCAATTTTTCATCACTAATCCCTCATCATACATCGTAATCCTCCTCATCTGTCATCCATCAATGATCCCCTATTTAGATCTCAAACGCATCAACGCACAGTATGTCGACGAGCTGAACAAAGCCCTTTCGACCGTAGCAAATAGCGGTCGTTATCTGCAAGGCGAGGCCGTTTCGCTATTTGAAAAGCACTATGCCGCCTACATTGGAACCCGTCATTGCATCGGATGCGGCAACGGATTAGATGCACTCACACTGATTCTGCGTGCCTATATAGCACTCGGCGAGATGCAACCAGGCGATGAAATCATCGTTCCGGCCAATACATTCATCGCATCGATACTGGCTATCAGTGCCGCAGGATTGACTCCACGACTCGTCGAACCCACGCTCGACACGCTCCAAATCGACGACACACGCATCGCCGAAGCCATCAATACGCGGACACGCGGACTGATGATCGTGCACCTTTACGGCCGTTGTGCCTATACCGAACACATCCGAAAGCTGTGCGATCAGCATCATCTGCGCCTGATCGAAGATAATGCGCAGGCACACGGATGCCGTTACGCCAACCGCCGAACAGGCTCATTGGGCGACGCATCAGGGCATAGCTTCTACCCAGGAAAGAATCTCGGGGCGCTGGGTGACGGCGGAGCGGTGACGACTGACGATGACCAGCTGGCCGAAACCATACGCTCGTTGGGCAATTACGGTAGCAGTAGCAAGTATATTTACCCTTTTCGCGGCATCAACAGTCGGTTAGACGAACTTCAAGCAGCTGTTCTCGACGTCAAATTACGGTATCTCGACGAGGCTAACGACCGTCGTCGCCGACTCGCCGAACAATATATTGCCTGCATTCACAACACTCATCTTCGCATTCCGAACTCTCCGAGCGACTGCGTTTATCATATTTTCCCCGTCTTTTCTACCCGTCGCGACGATTTGCAAAAGCATTTGGCGGCTTGCGGTATAGAAACACTCATCCATTATCCCATACCTCCTCATCGGCAGGATTGTTACCCGTCGTTGCATCATCTATCGCTGCCCATAACCGAACAGATTCATCGCGAGGAGCTGAGTCTGCCCCTCCATCCGGCTCTGACGGATGAAGAGACCAATCACATCATCGATGCCGTCAATGCATTTCGATAGAAACAGCAGAATCGTGGCGAGTAAACAAGTATGAAAAAGATTGACAAAAGAGCTTTCTCCGAATATTAATTTCTAAGTCGGAAAAGTTCATTCACAAAGCAAGAAACAACCGTTTTCTCTTTCGTTTTCATCTGTCAGCAACACAAAAGCCGTTTTTCATCATTCCGAATACAGTTAATCGAAAAATGGAAAACAGCCTTTCACACCTCTTTTATATTCCTTTAACGTTAATACGCAAACCTACCTGCACGCTGAAGTTAAGCGGTGTTTCTTTGAACACATTGCGAACGCGACTTCTGTTATCGAAATAATACTTTACACCGGGCTCTGCATAAATGCCCACTTGGGGAAAAACATCGTATTGAACGCCCACGGACGCACCGGCAGACCATTGTACACGATCTTTATCCATTGGCTGTGGGTTGCCCTCAGTGGCAATATTCGCCTTGACATTGATATCGGCTTCACCGCCCAAAGAGACATAAGTCTTAACGTGTTTGATACCCCACACATTATAATGAGCCGTCAACGGAACGCCGACATAATGCAATGTCTGAACGTTTTTCACCTGTTCGGTCCCCATAATGTGTACGAAGTCGGAACGAACCTTGGTATAGGTCACACCCGTCGATACTGACCAACGACGCGACAGACCGTAACGCACCGACAAACCGAACGATATCGGCTGGTGATGATGCTCCTTTTCGCCATAATCAGTAAGGTAAATCGGGGCACGTTTGGCATAAGACATCTCGGCAAGATCATTATTTCCGCTTACCGATTCGCTCATCAGCACACCATTGGAATTGGCTTGTCCGATGACAGCATTAGACGCATAGGCCATTAGGTCTAACTTGGAATGACGAACTTGGGATGCGGAAGGGCGCGTATGGAATAAAGAATTGTTATTTGGACGAGATGAGGTTGAAGCAGAAGTAGGATGCTCCCGCACGACGCCCTGTGTTCGGGCATTCTCGTTACGACTGTCAGAAGTCTGGCGATCGGCCGTTACTTGCGTTGCATTTAACGTCTTTTCGTCGGGTAATTGACCGTTAGTCACGTCGTGATTAACGGCATCTTGCGTTGCATCCAATTCACGATCGGAAGTGGCGAAAGCGATGAGAGACTTCGCTTTCACAAGTTGTCTCTCACCAATATTCGCTTGATAGTCAGAAATTGAGTTATCTTTGATGGTCTCAACAGCCCTTTCCGCAAGCGGTGTAGGATGCTGTACCTTATTTGCAAAACGGTTCTCTGCGGAGCGATAAGCAGAGCGATAGACGTAAATCCCGCCTAAAACGAGACAGAGCAGTGCTGCAGCTACGGCAGCAATGCGCGTCATCGGCAAGATGCGAGCACGCCGCCGGGTCTCGGCCTGACGGTCGAGCATCCGCTCAATATCCTGCCACAAATCGTCCGGGGCAGCCTCTTCATAGTCTGCCAAACGGTCGTGCAGTCGTTGTGTCCAGTCTTTTTTGCTCATATCTCGTTGTTTTTTAAATATTCATTGATCATTTTCCGCAATATCCTTTTGGCTCTCGAAAACTGCGATGCAGACGAGTTTTCTCTGATTCCCAACCTTTCGGCAATCTCTTTATGACTCATCTGCTCGAAGACATACATATTGATCACCGATCGATAACCCACAGGTAGCTGGCCTATCATTCCTGTCAACACATCGGGCGGAATCTGCTGTACGCCGGGATCGTCGTCATCGGAATCTTCGGGAATATCATCCGTGTAACAGAATCGCTGATTGCGCCGTAAGAAATCTAATGCTTCATTAGCCACAATACGGGCTATCCAGCCTCTGACAGACCCCTCGCCGCGATACTCGAAACGACCGATCGAGGTGAATATCTTCACAAAACAGTCCTGTAAAACATCGCGCAGATCTTCCCGATCGGTATATATCTCAAGCCGACAGCCGTTGCATAGCCGGAATATCGGTCGTACAGCCGCCGCATTGCAGCCCTGTCGCCCCGCCGAATATCGTCTAACAGTACCTGTTCTGCGTTCACTTATTTACTGCTTTCCTTTCTTTTCGTGCCCGTAAAGACCAGACTCAGTTCCGGAACAGGCCTGCGTAGACTGACGCGCTGCTGTGTTTCCTGTCCATCGGGTAGTGTGACAGGATCCTCTAAATAACTGTCGGTAACGGAGTTGACTTTGATTTTGATGACAAATGAGTTGGTGTATCTGTTGTATATCGCTACAGGATTCTTGTCGATGGCGTAAGTCGACGTGAAAATGGTATCTCGTGCCACATAGCGAAAGTTATAATCGGATTTGTCGAAAGTGAAATAATAACTGTCATGAGACACTCCGTTGACGATGTAATGCATTGGGAGACCATAGTCTTCTTCTTTGATCGAGAAATGACTCACGATCGATTCCGGGTAAAAATGCTCGATGATATAGTTTCGCGGCATATTGTTGATGTCGACATAAGCCCCAACATAGAGGCTGGCAGAGTCGGCTTGTTCGCCGTTTACAGTCCAATAGCCATCGTAATCGCCTGAATATAACTCTCGTCCGATTTGAGTTCTCTGCGTCAGCAAATCCTCTTCATTATTGGCCATACATGCATTGAACACGCAGACAGCCAGTGAAACGATGGTGACGAATATGCAAATCCTCTTCATCTTCTATTTGATACTTTTTTACCTTTATAACTGCAAATATAGGAAATCTTGCAGCAATCAGGCTTGTTTTTATGCTTAAATGCAAATCAGAATGGAGATTTGGGATATTGAAAGGATTTTCTTACCTTTGCATTCCCGAACAACGACACGGTAAGAATGATTGTTTGCATAGCAGAGAAACCCAGTGTAGCCAGAGATATTGCACACGTTTTGGGAGCGACAAGCACCCACGACGGATATATGGAAGGCAATGGCTATCAAGTAACGTGGACTTTCGGTCATCTGTGTACACTGAAAGAACCGAACGACTATATGCCCAACTGGAAACATTGGAGCCTTGCCGCTCTGCCGATGATTCCCCCGCGGTTTGGCATTAAACTGATAGACGACGAACGGATACGCCGGCAATTTGCCGTGATCAAACGCCTGATGCAGGCCGCAGACGGCATTATCAACTGCGGAGATGCCGGCCAGGAGGGTGAATTGATTCAACGCTGGGTGATGCAGAAGGCGCAAATTAAATGTCCGGTCAAGCGACTTTGGATTTCATCGCTTACCGAAGATGCCATCAAACAAGGCTTCGATACGCTCAAAGATCAATCCGAATATCGGCCGCTTTATTTGGCGGGGCTTAGCAGAGCGATTGGCGACTGGATTCTCGGAATGAATGCCACACGTCTATATACGTTGAAATACGGGCAGAACAGACAGGTGTTGAGTGTCGGTCGCGTGCAGACTCCCACGCTGGCACTTATCGTTCAGCGCCAAAAAGAGATAGATGGCTTCAAGCCCGAGCCTTATTGGGTGCTCTCCACGATTTACCGCGATACGCTGTTCACGGCCGTCAAAGGGAGGTTCAGCAACAAGGAGGATGGTGAAAAGGCTTTCGCCGGCATTGCCGGAAAACCCTTTGAGATAACAGACATTACGAAGAAGAAAGGCTCGGAGGCGCCTCCGCACTTGTTTGATCTCACGTCTTTGCAGGTAGAATGCAACAAGAAATTCAGCTATTCGGCTGAGACCACACTCAATCTGATACAGAGCCTTTATGAGAAAAAGTTCACGACATATCCCCGCGTAGATACACAATATTTGAGCGACGATATCTACCCCAAATGTCCCAGCATCTTACGGGGATTGCGCGGATATGAAACGTGGATACAACCACTCATCGACCGACCACTCATCAAAAGTAAAAAGGTGTTCGATACATCCAAAGTTACAGACCACCACGCAATTATTCCCACAGGTGTTCCGATACAGAATCTTACCGATATGGAACGGAACGTTTATGATTTGATTACCCGCCGCTTTGTCAGCGTGTTTTATCCAGATTGCAAGTTCGCCACAACGACCGTATTTGGGGCCGTTGACAAGACCGAGTTTAAAGTCAGCGGTAAAGAGATTCTTGCCCCGGGATGGCGCATTGTATATGAAAAAGAGCAGCAAGTGCAAGACGATGATGAGACCAAAAAGAGTGACGAGGAGCGCACATTGCCCACATTCACAAAGGGAGAAAGCGGTCAGCACACGCCAACATTGACTGAAAAGCAGACCACACCACCCAAATACTACACCGAGGCCACATTACTCCGCGCAATGGAAACGGCAGGAAAATTCGTAGAAGACGAAGCCTTGCGCAGCGCCCTGAAAGAGAACGGCATCGGCAGACCCTCATCGCGCGCCTCGATCATTGAAACGCTCTTCAAGCGCCACTACATCAAACGCGAACGAAAGAATCTGTTGGCCACACCGACAGGCATCGAACTCATCGATACCATTCACGAAGAGTTGCTGAAGAGTTGCGAGTTAACGGGTATTTGGGAAAAGAAACTGCGCGACATTGAGCATCAGAGATATGACGCCAATCAATTTATCAATGAATTGAAAGCACAGATTACAGAGATCGTCAACGGCGTCTTACGGGATAACAGTAATCGCCGCGTCACCGTAACAACCGAAGAAGACTTGAAGAAAAAGATGGCCAAGAAAGCTGCATCAACCGCTCGCAGCTCATCATCGAAACCGAAGAAGAAGTCCCGAACAAAAGAAACACCTCCGCACTCGCTCCCAGCCGACGACAGCATCATCGGTAAGCCCTGTCCCGTTTGTGGCCAAGGCATCATCCTCAAAGGTCGCACTGCCTACGGATGCAGCAATTGGAAGAATGACTGCACATTCAAATTACCATTCGGGAAAGGTATCGGACAGTAATTAGGAAATCTTTCCATCTTTCCATTTTTTTCATCTTTTTTCGTTATCCGTGCAAGATTTACAGAGTTTTTTGTTTCTCTAATAAACAACTTTAAACTCACTCAAAAATGAAAAAGCTATTGATGAATTCCTGCGTAGCGCTCACCGCAGCGACTATGCTCATTGCCTGTGACAAAAACGACAATCCGACACCGGGAATTAAATACAATCCGGGGAAAATAACATTGTCAGCCGCACAACAACAAAATGTTAACGGAAACAACGGATTTGTCCTGCGACTGTTCAATCAGGTTGCTTCTGCATCTGATAAAAGCTTTGTTCTCTCTCCGATCAGTCTCACTTACACGCTTGCAATGCTCAACAACGGAGCAGCAGGCGAAACACAGCGCGAAATAACCAAGGGCTTAGGATTTGGCGAAACGACGCCAACTGCTGTCAATGCATTGTGCAACAAACTGATTACCGAGCTCCGAAGCTCGATAAATCTACCCGAATCGATATTGCCAATGCCGTGGTCGTTAACGAAAAGTATAAACTATTGCCTGGCTTTACAAGTACGGTTACCAAAGATTATGGCGCACTTGCGGTCAACAAAGATTTCACTTCACCGGCCACACTGACTTATATAAACGACTGGTGTAAGACTAAAACACAAGGAATGATTCCTCAAATAATAGACAAGGTCAATCCCAAAGCATTGACTTATCTGCTGAATGCCATATATTTTAAGGGCCGTTGGCTGGAAAAATTTAATAAAAACAATACACGTGAGACTACCTTCACCACAGAGAAAAACGTTAAGACCAAAGTGCAGATGATGCACCAAAAAGCAGGTTTCCGCTATAATGAAAATGCTATTTGTCAAACCTTAATACTTCCTTACGGCAATGGGTCTTACCAAATGGTGGTTCTTCTGCCCCGAGAAGGTAAAAAGATAACCGATGTTTTAAACAGTTTAAATGCCGAGAAATGGACTGACAATATCAAAAAATGTCACAATACGAAAGTCAATCTATCGCTCCCACGCTTCACAACAACTTATAACCAGCAGCTGAACAGCATTGTACAAGCACTGGGTATGTCTCTGATCTTCAATACAACGAAAGCAGACTTCTCTCGATTGAGTACTACTCCAAGTTATGTTTCTCGTATTTTGCAAAACGCAAAAATAGAAGTAGACGAGCAAGGAACTAAGGCAGCAGCTGCCACAGTTGTTGAAAATGGGCTCACTGCTATTGGTCCAGAATCAGAAGTCGTGTTCAAGGCCGATCACCCTTTCATCTACGCGATTACCGAATACAGTACCGGAACTATCTATTTTATGGGTGCTTATCAGGGAGATTGATTCTCCTCGTATCACATGTTGACGCCCCTGCGCAAGCCGATAACAGCCTGTGCAGGGGCATTTTCAGCCGTTCACGAAGCGTTAGTTACATGAAGATTCCATACATTTTTTAAATTTTCTTTGCTCGTTTAAAAAAGTTTCCTTACCTTTGCCGCCGATTCTTCGCCTTCGCCCCCTAAGTTAGGGGGATGGGGGTCTGAACAAGCGAGAGACCGATCAAAAAGAACAAACGAGAAGTATGATTAAACAAGCAAATATAACCAGCAGCACGGCG
>NZ_BAIX01000015.1 GCF_000613405.1 Hoylesella enoeca JCM 12259
GATGAAGACCGACATGGTTGGACAACAGTTGTAGTGGGCTGACAAATCAATGATGATTTATGAATTGTAAATTATGCATTATAGAAAAGGTGTGCAGAAACTTGTTCTGTACACCTTTTTCTTATGGGAGTTTATGATTGATTCGGCCTGACCCATCAATACTCAACGATCGTTGTTTCGTTGATTTCCGGATCATAAAGTCTCTCTCTGATCTTGAAAATCTGCCATTCGGCTAACGCTACCCAGTTTCTGCCACTTGTGGCAGACTTGATTTTGAACCAGACATATCTGAAAGGCTTTTCGCTCTTGATGCTTTGTCTCGTCTCATAAACAGCCTTTTTGTCGCCGGGAAGACCTGAGAATGATTTCAACAACGTCGTTCCGGTTTCATTGGTATAATAATCGGCCGTATTTTCAAAGGCATTGCTGACCAAGACATCAATCTCTTTGGGATTGTCTTTATTGTTATTATCGCGACAAACATAACGGAATTGTAGTGCCGTCCGCTCCTGTCCGAGATCGAAAACGATATAATGTGGAAACGATTTAGGCGTACTCCAACTCATGTGAAAGAAGTTGTTTTCATTCCCATCGATCAAAGCAGAAAGCGGTCCTTCCGAAGTTTCGGGATCATCTGTCCACACATGAGCTATGTCAAACGTGAGTAGATCTTTATAGGTCTCATAAACGGTCTTCGTAGCTGCACCAGCCTGCGCCGTAATCTTGACGATCTCGCCTCCGGTTCCGTCTGCATTGCAGGGTTGCAAGCTGTATTCAATCTCGCCGTAACGTGCTAACAGATTGTCGATTTTAATGGAATCGCTATATACACTGGCCAAACGCATCCTCGGAGAATTCTCATCCGGCACCTGATAGGTCACTTTGATGTACTTGTAAGTGGGATTTTGAGGAATCGTCCATTTAATGATAACAGCTCCGGGAGCCTTCTTATAAGTGAGTGTCTGTGCATCGATAGAGGTCGGAGCAGGTCCTTTATCATCATCGCTGCACGAGATGAAGCCTGCAATTACACACAGGCAAAACATCGAAAATATAATCTTTTTCATCTTATTCGGTATTTAGGTATATATTATCTATGATCACCCGTGTAACCAGGATTATTGACCAAATGCGGATTTTTATTGATATCACCGATAGGAATGGGCAATAGATATTGGGTCGGAGCCTCGAACTTACGCTCAAAACTGATATCTTTGATTGTGGCAAGCTCTTCAACTGTTGTTGCATCGATATTCAGTCCTTGAGCCTTCACATTGAAATACTTTTCAGCAAGCATCCAACGACGCATGTCCCAGAAGTTCTGGCATTCAAGATAAAACTCTGCCATCCTCTCCTGTCGTACGATTTGTCGCAGCTTAGCTTGGTCTAACGTCACACCGACAGGGGCCCACGAAGTCTCAACTGTGGGGATTCCAGCGCGCACTCTTACCTTATTAATGTAGGTCTTGGCTGTTTCCAAATCCCCAGTTTCAACACAGGCTTCGGCATATCCGAGGTAAAGATCAGCTAAACGAATGATCGGGAACGGACTTTCTTCACGCGATCCGCCTCCGGTTGCAGCTACAACCGTGTTTGGACTGACGAATTTCTTGTTGAGATAACCGCCCGGTGAGTAGTTGCCAGGCCGCTTTTGGGTAACGGTTCCGCGGCTGCAATTACCGCCGAGAAGGAAGTTACAGACCACGCGAGAGTCGGAAGTGTTCTTTTGTCCGTTGCTCATTGTATAAGCAGGATTAACCGGATCGTTCTGCAATTCATAGTACCCGCCTTGAAAAGCCACCCAAGCGTAATAGCGAGGTTCACGGTCTAAGTTGAAGACTAATGTCTTTTGACCTACTTGTCCTTCGTCTGCATGATCATTATCAATAGTTACCACCTTCATTTTATCTACATCCTTAAACTCCGGATCTTCGTCCCAAGGAAGCCCGTTCTTCGTATAAAAGCGATTAAGCATTGCCCAAGTGGGACATATTCCATTCCAAGCTGATCCCGAGTCATTGTAAGGCATCGACTTGTTTTGTATTCCATACCATCCGCCACTACGTGTTTCGGCCAATAATACCTCCGGATTTACATCCTGATAATCGATATTGAGTAGTCGCATACACCGATTATAACCGGCTGCTGGATATTGATTCTTGTTGTTATCGCCGATATATCGATCTTGTTTCGTATACAAGTGATAGCCATTTTGTTCTGCAAGATCAATGGCTTCTTTCATTGCATCACGAGCCTTTTCCCATTTCTTAGGATCGTAAGAAGTAGGCATTAATAACGTGCCGTTATCTGGATCCTTCATATTTTTATATAAAACAGGAGACTGTTCATTAAAAAGAGGTGACGCTGCATACAAAAGCATCTTAGCTTTTACTGCCTTTGCTGCTACGTTTGTAGCCAAACCATATTGTATCTGAGGTCGAGTAGCCGGCAAATTTTTGGCTGCTTCATCCAACTTATCACATATCCACTGCACGCATTCATCATAAGGCGAGCGATGAGCATAGTCTTTGACGGGTGTTTCTATGTTCGGTTCTTCTTTCACCAAGATGATAGACCCATAGCAACGAGCTAACATATAATGGTAATAAGCAATGAGAAAATTGGTCTGGGCTTTGTAATCCGTCTTCAAATCATCATCTAATCCCGGTGTTTTATCAATAACATTAAGGAACATGTAACATTGACGAATGCCTTGGAAGAATGAATTCCAGTAAGAGATAACAGGAGAAGAGGCCGTGTAATTACCCTTAGGAAACGAGGCGAAAGTCTCATGTTCGAATGAGGTTACGATCTCATCACCGGTCAATAAGTCGAGAGAACCTGAAGCAACGTTGCATTGCGGCAAGTAGCCATAGCAGGAATAGAGATACTTCTCGGCCTTATCCTTATCGGAATAAGTGTCTTTGGTCGTGGCATTCTCATCAGGAACGATGTCCAAGAAATCGCATGAAGAGAAACAGAGAACTGTTGTCGCGACAATGATAAATTGATATATTGCTTTCATTTTGTTTTCTGTTGAGCGTTTATTTGAATGTTAATTGCAGACCAACATTGAATGTCCGTTGCAAGGGATAGGACATTCCGGCTCCTCCTCCCATCTCCGGATCCCAGAGTTTGAAGCCCGAGAAAGTCACGATATTGGTTGCACTGGCATAAATTCGACCGAATTTGAACTTGTAACCGACTTCTAAGTTCTTCAAACGAAGGAATGCAGCGTTACGCAACCAATGTGTAGATGCCTGCATGTTGTTGTTATTATTATATTTAGTCAGGCGTGGATAGCGAGCGTTTGGATTCTGATTATCTTTACTCCAATAGTCATCCGCAATCCATTGCAGCACATTTCGCTTGCTTTGCGTACCGAATGGTTCGAAACCGCTCATCATCAGACTCACATTCGCTTGTCCTTGGAAGAAGAAAGAGAAGTCCCATTTCTTGTAAGCAATCGATGGTCCAAAACCATAAATGATTTCCGGAACATACGGATGGCCGATTTGCACACGATCATTGGCATCGATTTTTCCATCATATTCACCGTTTTGATCAGGCTGATCCTTATATTTTACATCACCGGGAGCTATTGCAATATTACCAAGTGTTGATTTCGGGCTGTGTGCAATGTCTGCTTCATCAATGTATAAACCATCTGCCACATAACCGAGATAGGTATTTAAGCTTCTTCCCACCTGTCTCAATGCAGGACGAGTATCCGCTGCTTCATCATACTCTAACACTTTATTACGTGCAAAGGTGAATGTTCCTCTAAATTCTGCAGACAAATCATCATTAAACTTCTTGCCGTAATTTACAGCTAAATCTACACCCCAATTCTTGACCTTAGCAAGGTTCCCATAAATCGTTGTAGCTGCTGTTCCAAAGTAATTAGGTATCGAACCTTTGGTTTGGAAGATGTGATCACGAATTTCCCGGAATGCATCCACCGTGATACTCAGCGCATCAAAGAAACGAAGATCCATTCCGATATTCAGCTTATGACCCACTTCCCACGTGAGATTAGGATTCTCGAATCTACTGAAAGACGGTCCGCTAAGACTACGTCCTTGTGATCCGTAGCCAGTAGCAAAGCCTGCACCACCTGTCAAATTCACAATAGCTTGATAAGCAAAACGCGCACCGCCTACCTGATCATTACCGACCAGACCATAAGAACCGCGTAACTTCACTTGCTGAATCACTTTTTTGAGCGGTTCGAAGAAGGCTTCTTCACTGATATTCCAGCCCAAAGAAACCGATGGGAAGAATCCCCAGCGATGGCCTTTAGCAAAACTTTCAGAGCCGTTATATCCTGCATTGAATTCCAATAAATAGCGAGATTTATAGTCGTAAGAGGCTCGTGCAGCAAAGCCCATCCTGCGTTTGGGGAGTGATGAGAGGAAATCTGAATTGACATTAGAATTGTATTCATCTATATTGAACAGTATCATTCCACCTACATTGTGGCTTCCGAACCTCCGGTTATAATCAAGAAACGCCTGAAAATAATACCGGCGGTCGCCCGATGTGCCGAAATAATTATTCAATAAATACTTTTGCGGTACGCCGATCGGTTTAATGGTCATATCATATCCGCCTTCGGCAGCTTCGTTAGCGGCATAATCCGTGAGCTGGTATCTGTTGTAATTCTGAACTCTGAACTTGAGATTGTTGGTCCAGTTTTTAAAAGAGAACAAGGCCTTGAATGATAATCCCTTGGTGATAAAGTCTAATTTCTGATCGTAGTTGAGATTAGCCACAACCGTGCTTTCAAAAACATCGCGATAACCGATCGTTGCAAGAGCCATTGGATTATCCGGATTGTAGTTTCCTGCCTGCAAAGAACCCCAGTGATACCATTCATCATTGCCCTTGGGATACATAATCGGGAAGTCCACCGGATTAGTTCCCATAATACTGTTGAATACATTTGCAATTCCGCCACCATTCGAGGCAGCCAGCATTCCGTGCATATTGTTCATCTGAACGTTAAGGTGTAATGCTAGTGTTGCAGTCTTGGAGAGGTGGAAGTCCACATTATTCTGAAAGGCATATTTCATATAATTCGTACCATTATGATAGGAAAAGTACTTTCCGGAGACGTCTCTCAGCATACTGGTCTCATGACTTGCGTTGATATTCATAAAGTAAGTGATCTTTGCCGTACCGCCGCGCACATTGAAATTTGCACGTTGATTCCAAGTCACTTCTTTGAAAATCTCCTTATACCAATCGACATTGGGATAGACATAAGGGTTCAAATTCTGGATTGTTCCATTGATTTTGTCTTCCGAATAGAGCACGTCGCCCGACTGTTGGTTAGTAACGGCCTCGTTATACATACGCATAAAGGTGACGCCGTCTACTGTTCTGGGACGCTTGGTGGGTGTATTAATCCAGTTTTCCACGCGCAGTCCGATTATAGGATGATCGAGATCGGCCCCCGATTTGGTCTTGATGATCAGCACACCGTTGGCTCCTCGCGTACCATACATTGCTGTTGCCGTGGCATCTTTCAGCACAGAGAAACTCTCAATGATCTCAGGTCGATGGCATTGAGGTCTGCCTGAGAGATTTCCACACCGTCCATCACGATCAATGGCGATGTGGCGCCACTCATTGTAGATATGCCGCGCACAAAGAAGTTGGCTCCATTACTGCCCGGTTCGCCGCTACGCTGATAGGCAATGACACCCGAAAGCCGCCCCGCAAACGCCGTAGAAAGATTGGTTGCAGGCACTTTCAGATCCGACGGACGCACAGTCTGAATCGATCCCGTCACTGTTTCTTTCTTCTGCGTTGTTCCGAAAGCCGTGACAACGGCCCCTTCCAAGGTCCGGACATCGTCGGAGAGCGTGATAGAAAGCACTTTGACATCGCCCACTTTGATTTTCTTGGATGTGTAACCGAGATACGACACTTCCAGCGTCGAACCTTTGGATGCCCGAATTTCAAACCGACCGTCGACATCAGTAACGGTTGCCGTGGAGGTTCCCTGCACTTTGATCGTAGCCCCAATCAATGGTTCGCCGGTCTTAGAATCGGTTACGACACCAACGATTTTGGGTGTTTTCTGATTAGGTGCAGGGCTTTCCAGTGCCTTTTCAGTACTTGATCCGCCCGCAACACCCATGACATAAGGGCCTGTAGATACACCACCGGCACTCGCTTTCAGCTGCATTGAAGGCACAGACAGCAATAAAGCCGTTCCGTATATGCCACAACACAAATGAGTCGTTAATTTTTTTGGTAGTTGCAACATTGCTAGGTTGTAAGTTATTAAGTTGGTTAATCCTAATGGATCTCGGTATTTCCGAGTCTCGGAGCAAAAGTAACCAAAAAATGAATAACACTCGCATAAAAATCTTTCGATTTGTTTTTTTTGTATTAAACAACGTTAATCACCATGCGCTCCGATAATAAACATGCTTAATTTCAATCTTTACTTTACAAAATGGAAGTATATTCAGTTTATTCAGTTATAATATAATAAACGAGAGTCTCATGAAAATCAAGACTCAACTAACAGTTACTTAACGTGCAATTAACCGTTAATTGCACGGCAAGATAATTCTCAAAACACAACCTGTTGAAAATAAAGAAGTTACCTTGTTAGTATAACTAAACTGGTAACGATTTGGAAACGAGCGAACTACTTGGCTCCGCTGTTTTCTGCCTAACAAAGAACGCTTGTTATTCTGTTTGCAAAGATAATACTTTGCTGGCGAATAACAAGCGTTTTTAATGAGATATTCTTCTTTCTGCACTTTTCTAATGCGATTTTTGATAGGGACTATAATCCTCGTCTGCGCTTCTTCTTTCTGTTGGCTTGGTTTCTGAGTTTGCGCTGCCATGCTGTTTCTGCATAGTCATAGCCATGCGTAGTTGGTGTAATCAAATCTCCGAACCCTTCCACCACTTCATCGACTGCACTAACGATGGTGTCTGCCACTGCACCAATGGAGTTCTGCGCTCGTGGAGTATCATTGTCTCGTAAGACAGTGGAACGGCTTTTGGGTACAAGCTGATAACCTGTATCAGATTGTCCTCCCTTTTCAGTTGCCTTCTGTATTACTTGGTGTGGTTTATTTGTTTCTTCCTTGTTGGTTGCTTCAAAGTTCTTCTGCAAGGAACGGTAGCCGAACTCTCTGCCGATTTCGGAAGCTTTGAACGATTGTCCGCTGTATGAGAACTTTAAGCCATAAATCTTGCCTTGTTTATTCTTCATGCGCTCTATGATGATGCCGTTCTTGTTCAACTCGATAGAAACATAGAGTGTCCCATGATGCCTGTACCTTTGTATTTTTCAAGCAAGGCATAGCAGATTTGCTGTACCTGCTATTTTGTTTGCTCTCTCGTGAGATTAGCCTTTGTCTTTTGGTGTTTCTTTTCTGCCTTGACCTCTTTTGCGATAGTCAAGCCTTTCTCCCGACTAATGTCCTCCGCTACCCTTGCTGCCCTGTTGCTCACAAAAGTGGTGTCATATACCTCTCCATACAGACTGATGCGGTTGGCAATGATGTGAATATGTCTGTTATCGGTGTCCTTGTGCGTTACTGCCACCCATTGGTGGTTGTCAAGTCCCATTCGCTTGGCAAACAAATGAGCTATCCTCATAAGTTCGGACACAGGCAGCTTTTTCTCGTCCTGCGGTGCAATGCCTATTTCGATACGGAGAAACTTGTTCCTGCAACGGCTGTTGTAGTCACTGACCACTTTCATTTCCTCATAGATTGCCTTTGGCTCCCTGCTGCAAAGATTGTGGAAGGCAAGCCGATAGCCGAGCTTGCCCTCTCTGAAAATATAGTCCAGAGCCGTGCTTCCGTGGGCTATCGCCTTGCACTTACCTATCATTTCTCTTCATATTTAAGACCTTATATACCTCATCTTCCACACGAAAATGCGGGTCGTAAAATCGCTTAAATGCTTCTTTGGCACATAGCGATAGATTCTTTGTGATGAGTACCCACCTTTCGTCCTTGACCTTGATGAGGTTGGAAACCTGCCCATAGAATTTTCCTGTCTGCTGGAGAATGGCAATGGCTTCCCTTTCATTTTCGGTCATCTTGGGAACGGCAGTCACTTCTCTGTTAAGGAGTATCTCACGGCAGTAGTCTGAGAACTTCCGCCCTGCACTTTCCGCTTTTGACTTGATACGCTGCTTCTCTTCACTGGTACATCTTACCTTGATGAACTCCGTCTTGTTCATCCTCTGTTCTTCCTTATCCTGTTGCTGCCATCGGGCAGCTTTTCCCTTGTATCTTTTCATATAAGTTTCCTTGAAAGTTTATCATCGTAGATGATTCATTGTCTCTTAATTCCTGAACACTGACCGATGAGAACGTAGTGATTACGGTCTAACCTCCCCGACAGTCTGACAAGGGGGGCAAGCGCAGTTTGTGGGTACAAACTGACGTCTTGCAATGTCAGTGATAAGACCATTTACACACGAGGCGTATTGCAGCCGAAAAGTGAATGCCGTGCATTCTGTGTTTAACTGTGTTCGTGGTGCTCTCATCATTCAGATGTCTGCTTGCTAAAAATATGATGTCATATTTGCCCAAATATGACGTCTCATTTACGAGAATATGACATCATATTTTAATGCGATAGTAGGATTAGAGCGGGAAATAAATCTTTTGAAATTCATCCCTCGTCCCCCCTCCTGCGGTTTATAACCTCCTCCATTTCTCTATGTCCTCACCGTACTCCTCCAGATGGAGGCGCACGATGTTCTCCACGAAACTTGAGAGGTTGCTGCGCCTGTCACCCAACCTGCGGACGATGAAGTCGGCACGTTCCTGTGTCGCCCTGCTCAGATAAACCGCCTTTCGCTCGCTCAGCTTGGTTGGCACAAGATAGGCTTGCTTATAGGCTTCGAGTGTCTTCTTTCTCATCTTGGCACTGATACGCCGTTGAACGGTTGCATTCTCTGTGTGCAGTGTAGGTTCGGATGGCTCGGAAGCTATTACTTCTCGGCAATCTGTTTCCTTTGATGGAGCTTTTGCCTGTGGTTGTTCTTCCACCTCATCTTTCTCTCCCAAGTAAGATGAAAGACTTTTCCTTTCTGTTCTTTCATTACTTTCCTGTCTGTTCATGTTTGGAAAAGCCACTCTACTTTGACCCTTTTGGGCAAACAGGATTGCTCACTTTGGCCATAATATGATTGTCAGACTACTACAACTATCAAGCAAAGGACAGGGAAGTAGCTTTCTTACTTTGTACACATAGATGGGACAGCCACCGTCACGTCTCTTGCTCACTTTCTCAAAGCCTGCCCTTTTAAGGGCTTCTCCCATACGTTTGGAAGTCAGGGGATACCGGGTATAGATACCCAGATAGGCGAGAATCTCTGTAGTGGTCATATAGGAGCAATGGGGATTATCCTCCGTTGGCTTCTCAAAGCAGCGCAACAGTAGTTCCATTTCTGCGGTCTGCACTTGGAAGTCCTCGCTCTCCAGATACAGTTCGGCTATCTCGTCATCGTCAAACCAATAGCGAAAACCTGCATTCAACAAGGCTTTGGCTTCTGCATAGACACTATCCATTGAGATGGCCTTTGCTCTTTTTATGTCAATGGACAAGACCTCAAAGGGCAAAAAACGTCTGCTGCCTGTCGGGTCTGTAAGGAAGTCGTTGCCATTCACCGATGCCACGAAGCTCGCCAAGTGAGGATGTTCCTCCACATATTTGTCATAGGGCATACGGAACTTGACCATCGGACAGGTAATGAGGTTCTTCAGTTCATTCTCGTCCCGTTTGTTGAGGGCTTTGAGCTGGTCGTCAATGTTTACGATAAGGTTCTGCCCAATATAGGTAAGTGTGTCCTTCTCCTGCGGATATATCTTTCCTGTATAACTGTAACCGTGCAGTGCCGGCGGACAGAGCAAATCAAGAAATGTTGTCTTGAACTTCCCCTGCTCGCCTGTCAGTACGAGACAGGTGTGGTTACGGCACTCACGGTCGTCCATGGCATTGGCGACCACTGCCACGAGCCACTTGTCGGAGTTGCGCACGGCTACGCAACTTGCCAGTTCAGGAATGGCTTTCAGTGAAAAGGAAGAACTACTGCTCAAATCCACTGATGGCAAGTTTTTGAAATACTCCTGTATGGGGTTAATGCGTGGAGAGAAACTGCTCTCGATGATGGAATAGAGATTATCTGAGGAGCCTATTATCCCGATGTCGTTGTCTATCTCCCTGCGGAGCGTGTTGATTTCATAACGGCCCACCTTAGTAAAACCACCATCAGATTTCCTGCGGTATTCTGTCCGTCCCAATACCGTATTGAATCTGAACTCGTAGTGAGTGGAGAGATAGGCCTCTATCTCCGAGTTCTTGGAGGAAATTCTTCTCGGTCTGGGCATATTGTTACCGCCTTCCGATTTGCCTTTATCTACGCTTGTCTTCATTATATGCTTGGTTTGGTTTCCAAGAGTGAAGTTATTAAGAGAATGGGTAAGTTCCAAGCATTCGGAGAGTGCTTGCATAATGTTGCGTCCGTCTGCTATAAAGTTCACATGTTTTTTTATGGAGGTGGGAAAAGAAAAAGATGATTTAAGCTAAAACAGAGGATAAAACGACAAGAAAAGGCAAAGACAATAGTGTGCCCCTTGCACATGTTTGCAGTATTCTGCACTGATATTGCAAACGATAGAATCTGTGCAGAGATGTGGTAGCGTTTGGCCACATTGAAAGTGCCACAAGCTGCTACTTGAATAACATCGATAGAGTTGTATCGGCACGACGTATCTTTACACCAAACGAACGGTGAAAGAAGAAAATAGGGCAAAAAGGTGTAAATGCCAGCCGATGAAATACGTTGCCCTTTCCTTCAACTTCCCTATATTTCCCTGCTATTCCCTGTTGCTTTGAGGTTTGGAAAACACATCCTACTTTTGCAGGCAGAAACATGCGATGAAGCACAAAACAAGAGTAGGAATTACAAACAATACAACAATAGAATTATGGGATATTTTATCATTACGGATTCAAATTGGGCAAAGTTGAGGAATGAGATACTCAGCCTTGCCGAGACCTGCCACAAGGCTTTCGGTGAACAGAGCAGGCACATGGACTGGTTGCATAACGGTGACGTATGTAAGTTGCTCAACATCAGCAAGCGTACCTTGCAGCATTATCGGGACACGGGTGTGTTGCCCTTTGCCCAAATCGGGCACAAGTGCTATTACAAGCGTGAGGACGTCGAGCGTCTGCTCAATACAAAATCAGAGAAATCAAGAAAAGATAAACCTGTAAACAGATAAGACTATGGAATCAGTAAAGAACCTGAATATGGATGCGGACGAGATGCTGATCGTGCTCTCGGCCCTTGAGGGAGTGAACAGACGGATAAAGGAAGTGGCGCAGACACACAAGCCACTGTTTGGCGATGAGCACTTCCTGACGGGCAAGGATGTGTGCGAGCGGCTGTATATCAGCCCCGTACCTTGCAGGACTATCGGGACAGAAGGATTATCCCCTACACACAGTTTGCAGGGAAGATACTTTACAAGGCTTCGGACTTGAATAGCATGCTGGAAGAAAATTATAGAAATAATAATATTATAACGTGAGTTCGACGAATTCAGAACAAAGCAAGTATTAAGCAATGTTTCCTTTACCGCCCTTATGAGCCATCGGGCGGAGGAAAAAGCACAACGACCAAACTCGCCGCGCGTTTATGGGACATTGATAGCGGACAGATACTCATAGGCGGAAGAGATGTTTCCACGATAGAGCCTGAAATACTGCTAAAAAACTACGCCATCGTTTCTTAAGACATACTGCTTTTCAATGCCTCCATTACCGACAATATCGCATCGACAAGCACGCTTCCACCGATAAGGAGGTGCGCCATACGGCACGATTGGCGCAGTGCGACGACACCGTTATCAGCGAGAACGGTGAAAACCTTTCGTGGGGCGAACGGCAGCGCGTCTCTATTGCCGTACCCTTCTGAAAGATGCCCCCATTATTCTATTGGACGAAGCCACCGCCAGTCTTGATGCCGAGAATGGAATGAAGATACAGGCAGGTATCTCTGAGCTGGTACAGGGAAAGACCGCCATCATCATTGCCCACCGCATGCGCACAGTCTGCAATGCCGACCACATCGTGGTGCTTAACGGAGGAACGGTAAGCGAAACAGCCCCCCGACGAGTTAATGGCAATAAATGGTGAGTTTGCAAGAATGGTAAGGTTACAACAGGAAGCAAAGGCATAAAACCAAAAACGGCTGCAAGTCTAATTTCAACTTGCAGTCGTTTTCAATAATAATTATTTCTTTATGTAATAGATAATGCCTGAAGCATACTGCCTAATTCAGAATAAGTGTAGCCGCGGACTTTGTCTTTGCAAGAATTATTGGCATTTGTTATGGCGGTTCGCAAAGTACCGCCTTTTTCCTTGAAGATTTTGTGTAGTCCTTTCCTGAAAAACTTTAAGTTCTTCTGATAACCACATTTCTTTTCCAACTCATTGACCACTTCATTAGAAGTGAGGTATTCCTTGGTTGTATATTTAAAATAGTAAAGGAAGAATAGTTCCGTGCACCTTTCAGTTTCAAAGAATTTCACCTCACAGTTAATGCCCTCATCGTTTTTTACGATGGGGTTTTCATATTTCCTTTTCAGTTCCAGATAATCGTTCTTCTCTTTCCCTTTTTTCTTATTATCCATATCTATCATACAGAAAATCTTAGAATATCCTTTGGAAATGCCTTCCTCTATTTTCTTTTCCAATTCCGTAAGATTGCTATGCTTGGGTATCTTGGGCTCAATACTTTTTAATTGTGCAGGATAATAGTCTCTTAATGAGTTCATATAGAAACTTTCAGTAGGTCCCTCACCCAATATCATAATTGCATCTGCTAACTTTCCCATTGTTTTTCATTCTAAGTCAATAAAATATGAGCCTAACTCGGGTTTTGCCCCCAATCTGCCAATTTTATATGAATTATATAGGGATAAATTCTTATGCAATCCAAACGAATCGCCACGGGAATATTCTGAAGATGCTGTTTCATGGCTTTTCTCCACAAACCATACTATTTCTCGGTGCTCATTGAGCAAATCTTCTGAAAGCAAGGATATTTCCTGACTGGTGAACATCAATTGTGAGCTTTCCGAATTATAAATAAATACATTCAGAAAATAAGTCAGTAAGTCATAATGCAAATCCTCGTCTAATTCATCAAGGAGATACAGATGGCTTCCCGTTATCAAGTCATATAGAAAATGCAAAAGCTTGAGATATCGTATAGTGCCTTGTGATTGCAGCCGCCAAGGTATATTAAAATTGCCGTCAGCCGATTGATTGACAAACAAAATATCCTCTCTGTCATCTTCAAGCATTCTTTTTTTTGCCTTTTCCGTTAGTTCATCATCCTCCATGATCATTTGGCGTAATTTCTGAGGAATACTATCAAGACTTTTTACAACTTGAAAATCAGAGATATTCAAATCTGCTTTTCTAAGCATCAGGCGATAGAAATTTATAAGTTTGGTGTCTTTACAAATATCTTTGACCTCTTCAATAAAATTACGATTCCCATCTCCATTTATTTCGTGCACATGATGTTCTATCCACGAAAATAATTTGGCTATTGGTTGTATGTCCTCCTTAAAAGCAACTTTCCTATAAGTGGATAAAACAGAATGATTGTTGAGTGTATTTTCTATCAGTGTTTTCTGCGTTTCCGCCTTCAATCCTAAACTTGTACCGAACTTGGTGTCTGCCTGTACGCCTTTGTTCTTGAATTTACGCTCATAGAACAAAGCCTTGGAATTGTTAGGATAATAATACAGTTCTTCTCTCACGATATAATCAGGAAAGTACTCCACATCATAGTCATATCTAACAGCCTCTGCATAAAAAGATATATGCATCTTGATTGGCTTTTCCTTGGTCAACTCAAATGGGGGAGCAGTCTTTACTTTATCTGTAATGTCAGTTTGGGATCTATATAATAAATCAAAGATGTTTTGAATGGCATATAGCATATTCGATTTTCCCGAAGCATTTGCTCCATAAAGAATTCCTAACTTGTTAAGAAAAACACCTTTTGAAATTTCGTAACTGAGAAATTCGTCTTGGGTTTTAGAGACAAAATCCAGTTCTTGCCTGTCTCGGATAGACAGATAGTTTTCAACCCAAAAATCTCTTATCATTTTATGTAATATATATATAATTATTGCAATAATCGTAAATCTGTTACAAAAATAAGATATTTTTTCGGAACAAACAAGGAAATTTGGTAAAAAGGAGGAAATCTGGTACATCCTTTTGGTCGGTCACTGAAAAATGAAAAACGCAAGGCCTGTTTCCCAACAAGCCTTGCGCCATACAAATTAGAAAGTTATAAAAAATCAAGAGTTTTATAAGATTACTTTATCTTCTCCGTCTCCAACCCTCCTGGCTGTCCGGCTGAACCTTAAACTCAATCTCGGTAAGCTTACCGTTCTTCACCGTGAGCCAGAAGAGGTCGGTGGGCTGGTCGGAGAGGTAGACTTGATAGGCGCGTGTGGCGTCCTTGGTTGATGCGGTAGAGCCGGATGTTTTCAATCGTTTTGCTCATAGATTTTAAGTTTAATGGGTTGATATTGATGGAAGAACGCCATGTCGGGCGACATACCGCCCAAGCGACTCGCTTCAAGGGTTTGCCAACCCGACAAGGCGTTCTTTCCGATGGCTTGGGCTTTGTGTCGGCCGACAATATCCGCTTTCCGGTTGCATGGAGCTTTGTCATCGTGACAAGCCTTGCTTTCTAGTAGCATGGGTACTTTGTCGGCCAACAAGGCCTATTCGTCTTTCACGGGGCGGACACCGTGCCTATCGTTCGTTCGGCCATTTATTGACGATCCATTTCGAGACAGCATTTTGTGAGAATACTATAGTTTTGTAGATATGCATCATATACCTGTTGGAAGGAATCGTAAGATTCTCAGAGCTTGTGAAGTAGTCCCTGCCCCATAACTCAATATATTCACCGGGAGTAGAATAGTCTAAGTAGGTTGTCCCAATACCCTGTCCTGAACTATAGATAAAGAAATAGTCGTTAGTGTTTGTCGGCTCACCCATGATTGGGGCGGGACCATAGAATTTTAAATGCGAGTCGTAGAAACTGTTGTCTGCTCTTTAGGAATAGCTTCCCTGAAAAAGCGTGCGAAGTCCAACATTGCCGTTCTCGCAGTTGTCTGCTCTTTAGGAATAGCTTCCCCCATCAGGAGCGGTGGACTTCAAGGCTGATACGGACTTGCCGTGGTCGGCAGCGATGACACTCAGTTTCTTTATCCATACTCCGCCTTGGTAAAGTATACCATTTACAGTGAAAAGTTTGCTGTCGTCCCAGTGAATGTCGCCATGCTGAACATACTAAACAATCTCATTCATGTTGGGACAAGAACTTACTTGGGTATTTCTTCCAAAATAATAATCTTCCGGGAATTTAATGCTGGGATGTTCAGATCGCTTTTACGGACTTGTTCTTGCCAGCCGTGAGAACTACATTGTTGTAGGTTTTGCTGGTGGTGATATTCTTGTTTTTGTAGGTATTGTAGAATGTGTATTCTATGGTAAGTGTGCTGCAGGTTCCCGGAGCCAGCACTATAGTGGCGGCATTCGTGGCAGGGGTGAGTGCTTGCGGTGTGGTCACGAACCCCTGTTGTGGATCGGCATCCTTCAACTTCAAGGTGATGCTCTGGTTGGCTGGCGTTGGTGTGGGACGCGAGGAGAGGTTGATACCGTTGTCGTCGAAGTCGAACTGCCCACAGATGGCCTTGTCGGCGGTTACTTTTATTTGGGTGAGAGGGGTGTTAATCTGCTGTGGCGAGTTGTAAGGCATAAGGGTGAGGTAGGCGGCCTCGTGCTTGAGGATGAAGTGGTAGCGGCCGCCTATCTTGGTGGCCACAGCCGTGCCGCAGTCGCCGCTTTCGCCGAGGTGGCTGGCGTCGTTGGGAATGGTTTGCAGTTGCTCGGCCTTGATGGTTACCTTGTCGCCGGAGGTGCTGTTCTTGCCCGTGTAGCGCACGGGGTAGGTGGGGTAGGTGTGGGTGCCGTCGAACCAAAACTTGGCCTTGTCGGCGCGCTGCACGCCACCCGACACGGTGCTGGCGGTGAGTTTCTCGGCGATGTTGTTTTTGGCGTCCTGCTTCAAGGTGGGGCTCTCGGCATCGTTCTTCACCCAGAGGCGGTCGCCCTCGGTCCAGTAGAAGTTGAGCCGGAACCGTCGTACTCGGCAGTGGTGCGGGTGGTTGGTGCGTTGTCTTCCTCAACAAAGGTGGTGAGATCCTCGGTGGTTTCGGTATTGCCTTTCTGCTTGTTCTCTACTTGCGCGATGTCGTCGCTGTTGGCGCACGCGGCCATGAAAAGCGCCAGGGCCGTGGCTGCGAGAATGGAAAATAATCTTGTCTTCATTTTGTTTTCTTCCTTAAAATGTTTTACTTTCTTAAATGATGTTTACCTTGAGAGGCTCAATCCTCCCACATGTTGAAGTCCCCTCCTACCTCGTCGTCAAGGAAGAAGCCGCGCTTGGCGTTGAGGTCGTTGCCGTCGTCTTCGGCCTTTTGGTGTCCGCCACTGTTGGGGAACGAGATTTCCAGCAGATGGTAGTCGGCCTTGACGCTGATGAGTTCGACTTCTGCCCTTACATAAGGCTTCCTTTTCTTACCCTGTGTTGTTACTTGTTTTTTGTTCATGACTGTGAAATTTTTAATTGGGATTTTGGTTTGTTTGTCGTTCTTATTTCCCCCTTTGCACGAGTTGACAAAAGGGCATGAAAATGCGGACAAAGGGAACTCGATGGAGCCCTTTGTTTATCGAGGTTGCGCGGAGAGCCTCGCGCGCGTATGCGAAAAAGTTTTAGAGTATAGTTACGCCAGTAGCGCCTATATATGAGAGAGTAACAAATTATTTGGAACTGCCAAATAATCCGTCATCTTTTTTGCGGCGTATTGTGCGTTGTCCGCAGCGTTGTATGCTATATTCTTCACGCAGGGAACCACTGTATTTGTCACACAGGGAATCGCAGACGATGCCATACGCAAATCCGCAGAAAAACCTCCGTTCCCCTGCGCCGCGCATACACCTTTATTATATAAGGAAAGATGCTGTGAGTCATCATATCTCCCTAATCCGTTCAATGATTGATAGTTGTAATCGGATGCAAAGATAGTTAAAGTTTCCGAAACTTGCAGAAAAAAACGGAAATAGATGTGGAAATGGCGTGCAAACGAATGCACATTTGCCATTTTGTAGTAGGGCTTACCATTATGTCATCTTTAATAAAAAAAATACTGATTATTAAAATTGGCATAACGTTTGCATAGTATTAATAGCAAATAAAATTTATATGACTAAAAAACCTTTCAAGATCTTATGTATTGATGGAGGTGGTATAAAGGGAATCTATTCCGCTGAACTTTTAGTAAAATTCGAAGAGGTTTTCGATTGTACAGTTTCCGAATGCTTTGATATGCTGTGTGGCACTTCTACTGGAGGCATCATTGCTCTTGCTGCATCGCTTAAAATTCCCATGAGTGATGTAGTAAAATTTTATCAAAAGAATGGCCCATCAATTTTCAATGAAAGTGTCAAACATAGACCAGGTGGTTGTGCATACCTGCGTTCGAAACAGATTGCATTTGGCGGAAAATACTCCGCAAAGCCCTTACGTTTAGCTCTTGAATGCGTATTTAAGAACAAAAAGATAGCAGAGAGTAATAATTTCCTATGCATACCATCCTATAACACATTAACAGCCAACCCGAGAGTCTTTAAAAAGGACTTTGACAATTTCACGGAGGATGACCGTAAAAGTTATGTTGATGTTGCATTGGCCACTTCTGCAGCTCCTACATATTTGCCCGTTATGGAAATCGAAGATGATCAATTTGTTGACGGAGGTTTATGGGCAAACAATCCGATTCTTGTTGCTCTGACAGAATACTTGTATAAGTTCGCGCAAGATAAGCGATTTGATGGACTCGAAATCCTTTCAATAAGTAGTTGTCAGAAAACTCAAGGAGAGAAACATCATAAATTGAACAGATCCTTTATTGATTGGGCCGATACGCTTTTTGATGCATATTCTATTGGCCAGTCGAAATCAACGATGGTTTTGTTGTCCAAGTTGAAGAGATATTTGTCATTTCCCTTTGATTTTCACCGAATTGAGAATATAGTTTTATCTCCAGAACAGGATAAAATAATTGACATGGACAATGCAAGTGAAGCATCCATTAGACTTCTGGTGAAGATTGCAGACAATACGGCTATGAACGAAAAAATGCGTCCAGAAATAGCCCATTACTTCCAAACAAAAAAAACATTAAATCCAAAAGATTATTAATATGGCAAACAATCATGAACAATTTGTGGCGTTCCAAAATGCAATAAAAGCAACTTCAACGCGACGCAAGACCCTCAAGACAAACCGAGATGCACTGAGAGCCAAAATAAAAAAGTATTTCAAAGAAACCCACCGCGATTATATCCAGCCAACTTTCTATTGGCAGGGGTCATATGCTATGTGCACCTTACTTAATCCTATTAAGGATGAAAGTGGTTTAGGAGCATATGACCTTGATGATGGAATATATTTTGAAAGTGATGACATAAATGATCGTAAGTCTATAGACTGGTATCATCAGGAAGTATATGAAGCTGTAAAAGACCATACAGAGAATGGTGCTGATGATCTTGATCCTTGCGTAAGAGTACAATATGCTGATGGTCATCATATAGATCTCGCGATATACTTTTTGCATACTACAGAAGACAAGACGATGCTTGCGCATAGGGCAGAGCCGTGGCATGAATCCAATCCTGATGAAATGATAGATTGGTTCAAAGACGAGTGTAATAATAAGACAAAAATGCGGGAACTTGTTCGTTTTATGAAGGCATGGTGCGAATACAAGCGTAATGAAGGCATTAAAATGCCGAGTGGTTGTATCATGTCGATGCTTACATCTAAGTATTATCAATGGAATGATGAAAATCGTTATGATATTGCTATGAAGGATATACTGAAGAATATGTATGATGACCTCAGTATAGAAGACCACTTCCATTGCTGGAGACCAGTCAATCCTTACGAGGACTTGTTTGACAATTATACTAAAGGCAGGAAAGACTCTTTCTTAAAAGAACTGAAATCATTTAAGGAGGATGCCGAGAGGGCAATAGCCAGCAAGAATCAACATGACGGATGTGTTAGATGGCAGAAACATTTTGGTGATAGATTCAGTTGTTCAACAGCGAAAGACATTGACGAGGATACCTCACAACAGAGATTCTCAGGTACAATAAATAAAAATAGCCAGTATGCCTGATGTTGAAGCAGCATTGAATGCCTGTTTTCTCGTAATTTCAAAAGAATACGATATAGAAAAGGTTAATAGCATTCCACAATTGGAGCATTTGCCCAAAACACATATTTGGAAAATACAGATACCTGCGTTGGTATCGGGTAAGGCTGAAGATATAGAGACTTATATCCTGTTTCCAGAGGCTTTCCCCTATTCAATGCCATGTGTGATTATACCAGATGACAGGTTCAGATACCTGCCTCATATATCTGTAAAAACGCACAAATTGTGTTTATATGAGGATGGTGAGGTTTATGATACAGAAAATATCGAAGGACTAATACGTGACAATATTGACAGAACGAGAAGGTGGATTGAGAACTATTACGGTCGAGATAACTCTGATGAATATTCCAAAGAGATCAGGAGTTATTGGAATGAACAATACGACGGAGAAAACAATGTAGATGACCATTGGATTTTGTTAGGCGATATACCTACAGAAACCTGTAAAATGACAGGTGTGGCTTATACTAATAAATACCTAAATAATGGTAGTCCATATGTGATGAATGTTATTGCATCTGACGAGAACGACAAGACATTAGCAATCATCAAACTCCATCATAAAACAATAGACATCCCAGTTCTCTATATTGCTTCTTTAAAAACACCTAATGTGCCACCATTTTGTATGACGGGCCAAGAAGTAATAGATAGGATAAGTGATAATGAAGACCAAAAGATGTTCAAAAAGCACCTCAACCACTTCAAAAATATTAATGTACTTTTTCCGATAGGATTGAATTATGCCGTAGGCGGCATCTGTATACGCGGCCTAAAAGTGAGTAGGAACGGCTATCGGGAAGGAGCACTGGCCTCATTCAAAGTGCTGACATCTTTTGAAAATAAGAACAAAAAACTTGACAGACTTCATCTTTCAGTTTATTCTAATCAGCGAATTGCCGAACGGACTGCTGGGGCAATGATGATGGAGAGACGTTTCTTGGTAGTTGGGCTTGGTAGCATAGGTAGTAACCTATGCTACTATCTTAATGGTTACAATAATGTTGTGTTTGATCTAATAGATTGGGATTCGTTAACCATTGATAACATAGGACGGCATCTGCTCGGTTTTGAGTATATCAATCAGCAAAAGTCATATGCTGTTGCGCACTATCTACAACAATATAGACCAGACAGGAAAGTATATGCATCACAAAAGCAGTTGCAGCAACAAAAGAAAGAAGAAATCGATAAAGCCAGTGCGATATTTGTTTGTACGGGCGATGTTATGTCAGAGAAATGGCTACTTAGCCAGATGATTGAAGGGTCTGTAAACAAACCTGCTTTTATACTTTGGCTTGAGCCTTACGGAATATCAGGCATTATGATATATGTCAACCCAAAAAATAAGGAGTCTATTAAGCGGCTGAAAGAAAAGGCAAATGGCTGCTTTATGGATTTTTGCTTGATAAAACGGGAAGAGTATGAATATGGAGAGAAGCTTACGAAGCATGATGCCGGGTGCAATGGTAGTTATTCGCTGTATTCAGCCAATGATGTAACTCTATTTCTTTCATCAATGTTCCCCATAATTGACCAATTATTAGAAAAACCTTCAGAATCAAGATGTTACCAATGGGTAGGAAACACAAATATAGCAACAGAAAAAGGAATAAGCCTCGTGTCATCGTCGGGATTGTCAAAAAACACTTTGCAAGAACTGCCAATGTAAATATTGCTGATTATCACTTCGAGATAAAACAAGAAGTAGTTGATGAATTGAAAAGCAATGCTCAGCATGAGGGCAACGAGCTTTGCGGAGTACTGATGGGGGCACAGATTGATGATAATCGTTATAGAATCAGTAAGATTTCGCCACCATGTGTTAAAAGACATACTCGTTGTGGCTGTGAACGAGATGCAGCAATGGCAAATCAATTTATTGAAGAAGACTACGAACAGTCTGAGCATACTCGTTTTTATATTGGAGAGTGGCATACACATCCAGAGGACAACCCCACACCATCGGCTGTCGATTATAATTCTATTGAGGACAATTATCAAACGGCATCGCTTGTGGTGCCATTTATGATTATGATCGTAGTTGGAACTGAGGCGTTTCATATTAGTGTATTCAATGGGAAAAAATTTGTAGTAGCAGAACTGGAGATTGTATGATAAGCCTTTATAAAGTAAGAAGCCGTAGTTTCTATACTGCCCCTAACAAACAGATATTTTCAATGGTTGATTTTTTCATAGATAGACATTGAGTCATGCTAAACTTATCATGAGAGATGATAAGATCAATGAAAAGTGCCACAAATTATGAAATTATAAGCATTTTATTTCTATTTCTACCAAGATTCTTGAAAAAACATATCTTTATACCCCAAATAAGTAAATATTAGATATGAATACGAAAGATTATAACCGTATTAAAGTTGTTTTGGTGAAAAAGAAACACACTAGTAAATGGCTTGCAGTGCAACAGGGAAAAGGCCAGTCCACAGTGTCAAAGTGGTGTACTAATACTGCCCAGTCTGGACTTGAAATGCTCTTCCAGATTGCAAAGTGTTTGGGTGTGGAAGTTAAAGACTTAATCAGGGAATACGTAAATAACAATTAATCATAATGGCGATATGGATATAATTCAACATACAGGTAATATGATTTCAGAGAGCTATGGATGATGGGGGAATCTGAATAGGATCTGATGAACCGTCTTAGACAAAAGATGCTACAGCTTGCGACAAATGGGAATGATTTTATATCACAAATGTCTATAAAAGAGTATAAGTATAAATTATAATGAATGAGATGTCAAGCACTGATTCTTTGCCTACAAACAATGAAAACATTCATCAAAGAAGTATCTATCAAATAATAATAAATCGGTAAAAAAAGAATAGCAAATGTAGTTACTGCGTAGTACCATTGTTTTGAGCACTTAACTACACGTTAATTCTTTTTCTTTCACCGTCTTAACTCTTATTGTAGTAATGTAGTAAGAAATAATCGGTGAAAGAAAAAGGAAATGTTATTATCAGTTGTCAGTCTTGCCCAATAAAATGATTGGTGTTACAGTTGTTATTGGCTTCTGCAATCTACGACAAACATACTTTCTGAACAAATGCGCTTCCATGCTGTCCAATAGAAAGGACAGGGCGATGATTGTTGAGAGCGGATAAAGTGACGCATAACGAACACACTCTCTACCATTGATAACTTCTTCTTGACCTGCATCCCTTTCATCGGGATGCAAGTTGGGAAATTTCATTATTGTTTGAAGCTTGTGATTGAGTTTTCTCCAAGTTACACCGAAGAATTTTACAAGTTCACTCTCTGTCATGGCAATCTCACCTTTACCTTTGCGGACAACCTGCATATTCCTGCCCCAATCAAAGTAACTGCGATGATAGGCAGCGTTTGTTACTACTTTTGTGTTATCGTTTGTTTTCATGCCGTTTCTCCATTTTACAGATTGGTATATCCGAAGGTTTACTGACCTCTCTCTCCGCAGTTTCCTTTCTCTTTACCGATTGCTTGGTAATGAGCCTGTCCATATCTTCAGAAATTTTCTTGTCCGTCACATGTGCGTAAATCTGCGTGCTTGATAGGGAAGCGTGTCCCATCATCTTGGCTATGCTCTCAATAGGTATTCCTGCACTAAGGCTCATCGTTCCGAAGGTGTGGCGAGCCATGTGGAACGACAATCGTTCCTTAATGCCGCAAGCCTTGCCAACAAAGCTCTGTCTGCCATCTATCACGCTCCGGCTGCACTCACGGGGAAAGATATGTTTTTTACCTTTTTCTTTCACCGTCTGCTGTTCTTCATTCCCTTTCTGCTCTTCCAGACAATGGCGGATAATGGCCTCTGCTATCGGGTGCAATGGCACGACAAACTCAACCTTTGTCTTCTGTCTCTCCTTACGGATATACTTCCTCCCATCCGCTGCCGTCTGGATATGCTTATATTGCAGGTGTTCCATATCAGCAATTGCCAGTCCCGTAAAGCAGGAAAAGACGAACATCAGCCTTGCCTGTTCCGCTTCCCTATCATTCATCGTCATTACCATGAGTTTGGCGACATCGCTCTTCTGCAGGAAGCGTATCTTCTTTTCCTCCTTCTCATACTTGGCATGCTCAAAGGGATTGCATCGGATAATCCTTTGACTGACCGCACGGAACATTAGTCGGCTCAGCCAACAAAGATAGTTGTTGATAGTCGTTCCCTTCAATCCACGCTTTTTGAGAAAGAAACGGTATTCCTCAAACAAGTCCTCCGTAATGGTGGATATGGGCATGTCCTGTAATCCTTTACTTTCCACAAACTCGCGGAGGCTCTTGTCTGAATGGGACAGATTATGATAGGTGCTCTCAGCCCTTGACCTACCCACACTCTCCTTGACGGCTTGCAGCTCCGCCTTGCTCATGGCAAGGAGCGTTGTAGGATGGGTGGCAATGTCTTGCAGATGGTTTTTGATGAGCTCGGCACTTACCACTCCGTCCCTTGTCAGTATATCCCGATAGGCCTTTTCCACAAGTTCCTTGAATTCATATAGTCTTTGGTTGGTCTTTTTCTCGGTTGTCAAGCCCTGCTTGGCATTCCACTCAGAGGCTTACATTCTTCGCCCGTGGTAATGGTGATACTTTTTCCGTCTATGGTGATACGGCAGAGAATACCTGTTTTTCCGTCCGCCTTTGTCTTCTGTCTGTTGATATAGAACAGTATCTTGAATGTACTTCTCATAATGGTTGTCTTTTATATGGTCAAACGTAAATCTTCGGTGAAAGCAAAGAAACGGTCAAACTCCTCAAAGAGTTTCTGTGGGGTTACTTTAGCATAACGTTCCGTCATGCTTATGTTGGAATGTCCCAGCATTTTGCTCACCGTTTCAATAGGCACACCCTGTTCAAGCGTGATGAGCGTTGCGAAAGTATGCCTTGCGGTATGCGTGGTAAAGGGAAACGATATGCCTGCACGAAGCCGCAGGGCTTTCAAGCAGGTCTGATAGTTCTTGTACTTCATGTATGGAAGCAGCGTTTCCCTTTCATCGCTGTGAAGTTTCTCCATCAGCCTAATAGCTTCCGGCAGCAGTTTGACACTGCAGAGTACGCCTGTCTTTTGACGGTTGAACTTCAGCCATAGGTTTCCTTCATCATCACGGACAAGATGGGATTTCTTCAGTTCCATCAAGTCGCAATAGGCCGCACCAACATAGCAGGCAAAGAGAAAGATGCCTCTTGCCGTTTCCATTTCCTCCTCCAAATCATCAAAGCGGAGAGCCTTTAACTTGTCCAATGCTTCCCAGTCAAGTGCCTTGGGCAGTTTCTTGTCGCCCTTTGATACTTTGGCCTTGTCAAACAGGAGCGTGTCTGCCAATCCCTCACGGTATGCCAATCTGCATACCGTCTTTAAATGCGTGGCTACATTATAGAACGTGCTTTCCTGAAAACCGCACTCACCTAAGAAATACTGACGGAACTCATTGATAAAATTCTCTGTGAGTTGCGAGAATGCCAAGTCCGAAACCTTGTACTTCCGTTGAATAAATTTCTGTAAATGTATGCGGGCGGAGTGGTAGCCGTGTATGGCTCCTTCCTTGATGTCTATACCTACATGGTTTTCCTTTTCCTTGATGAGCATGTCCAGCCTTTCGATGAGCATGCACCGTGTCTGCACGCTGCCCTGAAACTGCTCTTTCACTTCGGTTGCGTCAAACGGGCAGCCTTTGGAGAGCAGGGACTGATAAGCAGACTGAACGGACAGCAACAAGTTCTCCAACCTGCCGTTTATCTCTACAGCCTCACGGCTCTTTCCGTCCATACGGCTCTCACGGGGATTCCAAAGGTCGGGATTGCAGGAGAGTTTACAACTGAACTGAGCAATACTTCTTCCAAGTGTGATACGTCCCATAATAGGAGCCTTACCCGACCTGTCAAGACTGCTCTTTTTGAGGTAGAGCAACACCTTCATTTTCTCTTGTTTCATACGCTTTGATGTTTTGTGGCAAAATTACCAATTTCAAAGCGTTCCTCACTTATGCAGAAAACTGCCGACCGAAGCAACAGCCACACGAGCGAAAATAATCCAGTTACCGAATATTACCTCATCGTTACCTATCCTCAAATCTGGTAACGCTTTGGTAACTGAACTTCTGCTCAAATCTGAATATTACTGCCCTTTACGGACAGAGCAATCTTATGCAAATCATTCCGTTTCCTCCTCATTATCAGTCAGTTTACATCAACTTCGACCTTTCTTCATTTTCGTTGATTAGTTGCACGACAACTAACACTTAATTGCGCTGCAACCAACGGTTAGTTGCAATGCGATTAACGGCAGATTGAAACACATCTCATAGCTCGCCGCCTACCGAAACCAAAATAAGGGGCATTTCGTTTCACTGTTTCGAGAAAACATCTTACCTTTGCAGTCGACTTGCAGACTGTGAGTTAAGGGGTGCCCTCATAACGTTGGGCTGAGATCAAACCCTCTGACCTGATCCGGATAATGCCGGCGTAGGGAAAAGGAAACATAAAAAGTACCCCTTTTTGTGTATTATTCAAACCAAGTATTGATGAAAAAAAACCTTTCTCTGTTGGCAACATTCACGATGTTTGTTGCAACAGCGGCTGCCAATCCTTCGCAAGAACGGATTGACACAACCAAGAGTTATCAATTGCAAAACGTGCAAGTGGTTTCTACGCGGGCCACAAAGAAAACGCCAATGGCCTTTTCCGACTTGTCAAAACAGCAATTAAAGACACTGAATCACGGCAAAGACATTCCTTCACTGCTCAATTTCACGCCCTCGGTCACGATGTCATCGGATGCGGGTACGGGCATCGGCTACACCGGCATACATATCCGCGGCACAGATCCGACACGTATCAATATCACGGCCAACGGCATTCCGATGAACGATGCAGAGAGTTCGGCCGTCTATTGGGTCAACATGGGCGATTTGTCTTCAAGTTTAGAGTCGGTTCAGATACAGCGGGGCGTGGGCACATCGACCAATGGTGCAGGGGCATTCGGCGCATCGATCAATCTGCAAACAGACAATATCGGGCTGCATCCGTATGGAAGTATCGACCTTTCGGCAGGCAGTTACGGCACACATAAGGAAACATTCCGTTTCTCTACGGGCTTGTTGGGTGATCATTGGGGCTTCCAGGGTCGACTGTCGAATATTGGAAGTGACGGTTATATCGATCGCGCATCGGTCAAGTTGAACTCTTATTTCCTGCAAGGAGGCTATTTTGCAGACAACACCGTGGTGAAATTCATCACATTCAACGGCACAGAGAAGACATATCATGCATGGGACTATGCGTCGAAAGCCGATATGGAGAAGTATGGCCGCACTTACAATCCTAGTGGAAAATATACGGATGCCAACGGAAATACGGCTTTTTACGACAATCAAACAGATAACTATCATCAGCAGCATTATCAATTGATTTGGAACCAAACCCTCAATCGGAATTGGACTCTCAATGCAGCACTGCACTACACTCATGGTTCGGGCTATTACGAACAATATAAAAAGGAGCAGAAACTCTATAAATATCTACTCACGTCGACACTCGGCACTAAATCGGATTTGGTTCGTCAAAAGCGAATGAATAATGATTTCTATGGCGCTGTAGCATCGGTCAACTATGACAATCGTGCTGGATTGAGTCTCAATATCGGCGGGGGATGGAATAAATATGATGGAGATCACTATGGAAATGTAATTTGGTTGCGACAATTCAGCGGTAAACTCGATCCCAATCATAAATATTACGATAACAATGCAAAGAAGACCGACGGTAACATCTACGGCAAACTCAACTATGAATTGGCAAAAGGACTCAACGCTTATGTTGATTTGCAGTATCGACACATCACTTATAAGACTTCGGGAACATCGCAAACTTTCGACGACAACAAGCAACAAAAGCCGTTTGAAGTGGACCGTCGCTACAATTTTTTTAATCCAAAGCTGGGGCTTACCTATCGATTCGCACCAGCACACACCGTTTACGCCTCTTACGCCATCGCTCACAAAGAGCCCACCCGCAATGATTTCGAAAACATGTTGGCAGAAAAGGAACCTGTGAATCCGCAATCCGAGCGATTGAACGATCTGGAATTGGGTTATCAATATCAATCGAATGTTTTCGATGCAGGCATCAATCTCTATTATATGGACTATGATAATCAGTTTGTTTTAACCGGAGCGCAAGATTCAAACGGAGAAATGGTGGCCCGAAACATCAAGGATTCATATCGAATGGGTGTCGAACTGATGGCCGGTATCAAACCTTTTGATGGCTTTCGATGGGACATTAATGCTACGTGGAGTAAAAATCGAGCCAAGAATACCACTGTAACGGTGATCAATTCCGACTGGACTTTGAGTTACGCCAACGTGGGAACGACTCATCTTGCATACTCTCCCAACTTGATCATGGGCAGCGTCATTAGCTACGAATACAAGGGATTGCGCGCTGCTTTGATGTTAAAATATATCAGCGAACAATATATGACTAATTCGGGATACAAAGAGTTTCTCAACACCGATGGCAAAACCTACACGCGGGCGATGCTTGATGCCATGTTTGTCAACGATCTCGACCTATCTTATACATTCAAATTGCGCAGATTGACAAGCGCCACCGTGGGACTGACCATCTACAATTTGTTCAACGAAAAATATGAAAGCAATGGCAGTTCGTCAATGAATTTCAAGCGCGATAACGATCAAATTGTGGCTTACAACGGCGGTTGGGCATGGGCAACTTACTCTGCACAGGCCCCCACTCATATTTTAGCTCATCTCTCACTCAAGTTTTAATGACAGCAGAAGCATTCTTTTCGGCCCACTGGCTCGATATGTTGAGCACGGTGTTAGGCATCATCTACATTATCCTCGAATACAGAGCGCACATCGCTTTATGGCTCGTGGGTATCGTAATGCCTGCAATCGACATCTGGCTTTTCTGGTCTGTGGGCCTCTATGCAGACTTCGGCATGGCCATTTATTACACATTGGCCGCCATTTATGGATTTGCCGTATGGCGATTCGGGCGTAAACGCAACCAGAAAGTAGATGAGTCATTGCCCATCACGCATTTCAAGCGGCGACTGATCATGCCTGCACTATGGGTGTTTGTCGCAGCATGGGGCGCCATTTACTTCATCTTGGTGCGGTTTACCAACTCCAACGTGCCTGTGACAGACAGTTTTATCAATGCGCTCAGCTTTATCGGACTGTGGGCATTGGCCCGCAAATACTTAGAGCAGTGGCTCATTTGGATTGTGGTAGACGTCGTCAGTTCGGCCCTCTACGCCTATAAAGGTATCCCGTTTAAGGCCAGTCTCTATGCCATGTATGTCATTATAGCTGTCTTGGGTTATTATAAATGGAAAAGAATGATGTCCAATGGCTGACCTATTCACAAACTGTTGGTACAGATATCCATCCCACTCACACACTCTTACACTCCTAAGAAACAAAAATAATATGATTTACGAAATCACAAATCTGTTGTACTTCCTGAATCAGTCTGCCTTCGGTCATTTGTCAAACATGAAAAGGGGATGACACTGAGGGAATCGCTGAACAGTAGTATAGGTGTTGTTTCTGAACTTACTAATCGCAGAAAAATTCTTCACAATCATGGTAAAAATTTTTATACGAGAGAAAATATATTTCTTCCCGTATAGGAATTTATTTCCAACTTGTGGTAATTTAATTACCAAGCGGTGGTAAATTAGATTACGACCTTATGCATATCTTTTCCTGATTTGATTAAACACTATTTTCGAGATAGGCTGCCGATCGAATTGGTTTTCCGGTTTGATAAAGGTAATGGGCCTTTCAAGACAGATGGGCAGATAATAAAATAAGTGATTGATCTTATGAAGACAATAGCCACGCAAATAGATTATTTATTTGCGTGGCTATTTTTTTTGTTTTTATTCTTCGACGTTTTGTTTGTCGATGACTTTGATTTTCTCGCGTAAGAGATTCATGTCGTCTTTGAGTTTCTGAACTTTCCGATTCATCTCTTCGATCAGACTGTTTCCTTTTTTGCTGCCGATATTGAGAAATCCAAGGTTGTTTTCATAAGTGTGGATTTCTTGTTTGATTTGCTCATAACGGCGCATCAACCGACTTCGCTCGTTGTCTAAGGCTTCTTCTCCACGCTTGGCGACGTTTTTCAAATTGTTTTTGAAGTTGTCAAGACGACGTTGGGCGCTGGAAATATTCAGTTTCTTATAGAGCTTGTCGAGTATATCGTGATACTCTTTGTATAGTTTGTCCTTCTCTTTATAGGCACATGGCCCACTTGGTTATACGCTTCCACAAGATCTTGCACCTTTTCCTGAATGCCATCGACAGTTTCTTCGGCCAGTGCTTTTAATTGGGTGATGATATCGCGTTTCTTTTCGAGGTTGTCGCGTTCTTCATTCCGCGTACCGGCATTGGCCGAATTACGAGCTTCAAAGAAGTGATTGCAGGCACTGATAAAGTCATTCCACAGCTGATCGCCTAACTTCCGGGGAACCATTCCAATGGTTTTCCATTCTTTTTGCAGGGCAATGATCTTACTGCTGGTGGATTTCCAGTCAGTGCTGTCTTGCAAGGCACGCGCCTTTTCCACCAAACTTCTTTTCTTCTCGGCATTCTCTGCATACTTCGATTTGAGTTCTTTGAAAAATGCAGCCTTACGACCGAAGAAGTCATCGCATGTTGTGCGAAAACGTTCGAAGATCTTGACATTCATCTTCTGCGGTGCAAACCCGATGGTTTTCCACTCTTTTTGTAGGTCAATAATCTCTTGGGTGCGTTTTTCCCAGTCTGCACTGGTTTTGCATTCCTGTTGTGCCAAGGCTTCGACTTGCTCGCAGAGGGCCGTCTTTTTGATGAGATTTTCGTTTTCTTTGGCCCTGAGCAGTTCAAAATGTTGCTGATGGCGCTTGTTGATCACAGTGGAAGCAGCTTTGAAGCGAGCCCAAATTTCTTCGCGCAAGTCCTTGGACACAGGACCGATTTCACGATATTGCTGGTGCAACTCTTGCAGTTGATGGAAAGCACTGATCACATCCGGTTCGTCGGCCAACTTCTCCGCAGTTTCGCAGAGCTTCGTTTTGCGTTCGAGATTTTTCTTGAAATCGTATTCGCGCGCTTCGTTGTTGAGTTTCAACAAATCGTAAAACTGCTCCACATAGACTGGTAATTACGCCAGAGTTCATTGGCTTTCTCTGCCGGAACAGCCTTGATTTCTTTCCATTCTTGCTGCAATTCCTTGAATTGTGGATATGATTTGTTGGCTTCATCAGGCGAAGTGACCATTGCTTTGATCTTTTCGATGATGTCGAGTTTGCGTTTCAGATTTTCCGCTTTCTCTGCTTCTTTCTCTTGGAAAAGTTTTGCACGCTTCTCTTTGATGATGATCATCTCGGCTTTGAATGCCTCTTCCATATCGTCGGGGAGCATGGTGTAAGTGTCGGGATTGCCTCCTGCTTCCAAGTATTCGCGCTGTTGGGCTTCGCGTTCGGCTATGTGCAACTTATAGAAAGCGGTTTTCAGATAGTCCACCTCTTCTTTTCGAGGGGCTTCTTCGCCATGAGCAATTTCGCGAATGCGATCCAACACTTCTTGCTTGGTGTTGTAAACTTGTTGCGAACTACCGTTCTCTGTATCGCGATTGACCGTTGGTTGCTCTGCGTCTAACGGTTTTTCGGAAGGCGATTCGGTCTCTTTCGCATTTTCATCAGCTATTGTGCTGTCTGTCAACACTTTTTCTTCTTCGTTCAATCCCTGCTCCGGGGTATTCAATTGAGAGTCCATCATTTCACTGTTTTAAGTTTATGATTCGGTTTTCCAATACGTTCTAATTGCTTGCAAACTTAAACAAAAAAAGCGTAATCACCTAAATTAAAATCCATTTTTTGTCGTTTCAGCCTTTAAAGGAGTCGTTTGTATCGCAAAATCCACCAAGAAACGCCCGATACGAAGAATGAAATGATTAGGGCGATGATAAATCCATAGCGGCTTGTTTCCATTCCGTTGATGAGGTTCATACCGAAAAGCGAGGCGATCAACGTGGGAAACATCATGATGATACTCACCGAAGTGAGGGTTCGCATCACCGTATTCATATTGTTGTTGATGATGCTCGAATAGGTGTCCATTGTCGATTCGAGAATGTCTGAATAGATGCTCGTAGTCTCGCGGGCCTGTGTCATCTCGATGTTTACGTCTTCAATAAGGTCGGCATCCAGCTCATCCACTTGGAGTTTGAATTTCAGTTTAGCCAAGAGATTTTCGTTTCCGCGGATCGATGTGATGAAATATGTAAGCGAATCTTGCAACCGGCTCAATCCGATCAACGATTCGTTGTTCACGCCATGATCTAAGTTGTGCTTGGCTTTTTCAATCAAAGCGTTGATCTGTTTCAATCTTTTTAAGTACCAAACGGACGAGGATAGGAACAACCGGAAGATCATATCAACATAATCGGTGAATCCCTCGCCCCGTTTCTGCTGGTAAGAAACGAAGTCGATCATCATATTGCTCTCGTAATAGCACACCGTGATAGTCACGTCGCGCTTGTGAATAATGCCGAGTGGGACGGTGGTATAAGGTGTGCGCGAGCGTATTTCCTTGACGTAAGGGATGCGGAGAATGATGAGCATCCAACCGTCGTCGTATTCATAACGTGCCCGCTCATCGGTATCGCTGATGTCGGAAAGAAAATAATCGGGTATTTTGAATTGGTCTTCCAAGTATTGCTGGTCTTCGTCCGTGGGACAAGTGACCTGTATCCAGCAATTGGGTTGCCATTCGTTGATGGCTTTCAGATTTGCGTTTATATTCCAGTATGTTCTCATTTCGCTCATCTCCAAGAATTAAAATAGGGTGGAGATCAGCCCGAAGAGCTTTCGTTCTCCAACCTACACGTTCTTATTTTCCGCGTGATAATCGTCCATATAAATTGTTGAATCGTTTCTGTTTGGCGGTGCAAAGATAGTAAAATAAGTTGAAAGAGCGAAGAAACTGTGTGAAAAAAGCTGTTTGATCATCACGAAATAACTTCCGCGAGGTTTGCGAAAGACCGTGAATTGGCCAACGAAAAAGGCTTTTTCATCGGCCAATTGATGCCTTTTGAGAGCCCAATTAATACTTTTTCGCAATATAATTGATTTTCATCGAATTATTAGCCGATGATTTTTTACGTGCAATAGATGTGATTCCCTGTGTGGAAAGCTATAAAAAACCGATGAATACGATTGTTAATCGTTCATCGGTTTTTGTATAATTTCGTTCTCTCAATCGTGAGAACGATTTATGATCATCTGTTTATGGTCAAATCGGTCGGCTCATTTAACCGGTGCTTCTTCCATCGTTCGTTTGAGCAACTCCCAGAATGGAGCCACCGTTTCGATGAGACAACGCTCGTTGGTAGTGTGTGGCGAACGGATCGTCGGGCCCATCGAGATGACGTCTAAATGCGGATATTTACTCAAAATGATAGAACATTCCAGACCTGCGTGATCCACTTTCACAACAACTTCTTCGCCAAACATCTCTTTGTAGAGGCATTTCAGCAGGTTAAGTATCTCACTGTCGGTGTTGGGATCCCATCCCTGATAGTCTCCGCTGAACTTGACTTCAAAACCAGCCAATGCCAATGGGCCGAGTAATGTTTTGCAAATACACTCTTTCATCGTCTCGCTTGAACTACGAGGAAGAATCTTGATAGCAACTTTTCCATCCTCGATGTCGATGATTGCGAGGTTAGATGATGTTTCGACAACAGTCGGAATGGCGGGAATCATCCGCATTACACCATTGTGCAAGCCATAAAAAGCGCTGAGAATGGTCTCACGATCAGTTTTGTCTAATTGTGTCTTGGGTGTTGGAATATCTTCGGCTGTTAGCTCAACTTGATTTTCAATGAATTTGTATTCTGCTTCGAAAATCTCACGAAGTTCGTTGATGAGAGCCTTGGCAGCAGCTACTTTTTCCTTCGGCAATACCACAACGATTTCAGCTTTGAACGGAATCGCATTGCGCATGTTGCCTCCATGCCAGCTCGAAAGCTCGGCATCGCATTCCTCAACGAGTTTCAACAACACGCGAGTCATCAGCTTATTAGCATTAGCTCGGCCTTCGTTGATTTCCAAACCGGAGTGTCCGCCCTTTAATCCTTTGATAGTCACACGTAGTGCAGCATGATTTGGGGCGGTGGGAACTTCTTTATACGTGCGCAAAGCATCTAAATCGACACCTCCGGCACTGCCAATTACAAGATTACCCCATGTTTCCGAGTCGAGATTCAATAGGATGTCGCCTTGCAGAATACCCTTAGCCAAGTCATTGGCACCGAACATTCCCGTCTCTTCATCTGCCGTAATAAGTCCTTCAATGGGGCCGTGTTTTAAATCTTTTGCCTCCATCACGGCCATAATGGCAGCCACTCCGATACCGTTGTCGGCACCGAGTGTAGTATTCTTAGCCTTCACCCATTCGCCGTCAATATACGGTTGTAGTGGATCTGTTTCAAAGTTGTGATCACTGTCAGGCGATTTCTGCGGCACCATATCCATGTGTGCCTGCATAATAATGCCTTTTCGGTTTTCCATGCCTGGTGTTGCAGGCTTGCGCATCACAATGTTTTGCGCATCGTCGACAAATGCTTCGACTCCGTTTTGCGCTGCGAAGTCAAGCAAAAAACGTTGTACTTGCTCCAAATGTCCTGATGGACGGGGAACTTGTGTCAGTGCATAGAAATTACGCCAGATGCACTCGGGATTTAGATTTTTAATTTCACTCATAATTATTGATTATTGTTTAGGGTTAAACTTGTCTTTTGGGTGAATGCTAATGCGGCCCAAGCGTAAATGCCGAGCATAATCACGAGCATGGTTTGAATGGTGTGCACGATAAGCACAAAGTATAAGGCATCTGTTTCCGAGATGCCGTAAAGGATGAGCATGGTCTTTACTGCAAAGTGCCAAGGCCCTGCACCGTTAGGTGTTGGTACGATAACGGCGATACTACCCACGATGAATGTCACCAATGCACAGGCCATTCCCACATGTGAAGTGGCTTCAAAACAAAAGAAAGTGAGATAATAGTGTAAAAAGTAACAACTCCAAATGGCCAGTGTGAAGAATGTGAACAGCGGGATGTTACGCACCTTTCGTAATGAGATGATGCCCTGCCAAATTCCCCGCAACATATCTTTCACCTTATCATATATATATAATCTCCGAAACAAGAAGTATAAGAGGATGATGACTGCAATACCGCAGACGATCGTTACAAGATAACCTGTAGCTGAAAAGCCGCGCATCAGCGTGTCGATACTCATTCCTGTGCGATCGAAAAACGTGGAAAAGACTCGTATTTGAGTCAAAATGGTGAGTCCGGCAATGCTTGCCAGCAGCAGAGAATCGATTACTCGTTCGGTAACTACGGTGCCGAGCGCTTTCGGGAACGACGTGCCGTCATAGCGTTTGAGTATGCCGCAACGTGCAAATTCGCCTATCCGCGGAATAACCAAGCTCACAGCATAAGACAGGAAGATGGCATTGACACACGTAGAGGTGCGCGGATGCTCGCCAATAGGGGCCAGTGTTTGTTTCCATCGCCATCCGCGGAATAATTGGGCAAGGATTCCGAAAGGAAAAGAAAGCAACATCCATGTCCAGTTCATTTCGTGGATCACCACGTGTTCGATGCGTTTGAAGTCGAAATCGCGGTACATCCAAAAGAGAATTGCACCCCCGAGGAACAGTGGGAGTACAATTTTCAGGATCTGATTAATTGTTGTCTTCAATTCCAATGTTGTGTTGTCTTTTTCTTTGTTTGGGCAAAGTTACGCTAAATAGCTGGTAACGCAAAATAAAACCAACGGTTATTTTTCCTGATTTTTGATCTGAATCAACAAAATAAGGCATTTGAGACGAATAACGTTTAAAAGTGTTTGCGCACACAAATAAACATCCTACCTTTGCATCGTATTTAAAAATTAGGATAACAATAACATTAAAGAGAAAGGTTTAAAGATCATGGTAACATTTGGAATTATCACAATCGTAGCAGCAGTTTTGGCCGAAGCGTTGGTTCTTAGCAGAAAGATCGATCTCGGTCAGATGTAAGCCGGAAAGACTTACAGCTGTTGTTCACAGAATAACAAAAGCGAAATCAAAGAGGCGGCGACAAGTATTGCCATTCGTCTCATTTAAAATAGGGAAGCGGGCAACGCTCAGACATCGTCTGAATGTTGTCCGTTTTTCTGTTGATTCCTTTGTCCTTTATCCGAATCTGCCTACCTTTGCACGCACAAACAACACAATATGATAAGATCAGTCAAGCCCAAAAAGAATCTCGGTCAGCATTTTCTGACCGATCAAAGCATAGCTCGCCGCATTGCGGACACTGTGGATCGCTGTCCCGACATACCCATTTTGGAGATCGGACCGGGCATGGGCGTGCTCACACAATATCTTGTCACCAAGGGACGAGAGGTGAAAGCCGTGGAAATCGATACCGAATCGGTGACTTATCTGCACGAGAAATATCCCGCGTTGCGTGAGAATATCATTGGCGAAGACTTTCTTCGAATGGATTTGCGTGCCGTTTTCAGTGGTCGCCAGTTTGTTCTCACGGGCAATTATCCCTATGACATTTCGTCGCAGATATTCTTCAAGATGCTCGATTATAAGGATTTGGTGCCGTGTTGCACCGGAATGATTCAGCGAGAAGTGGCTCTGCGGATGGCATCGGCCCCGGGCCACAAAACTTACGGCATTTTGTCAGTGCTCATTCAGGCGTGGTATGATGTGGAATATCTTTTTACGGTGGATGAAAACGTGTTTAACCCGCCGCCCAAAGTGAAAAGTGCCGTCATCCGAATGACGCGTAATGAGGTGACCGATCTGGGTTGTGATGAAATCCTTTTCAAGCGATTGGTCAAGGCCGTGTTCAACCAACGGCGCAAGATGTTGCGTGTCAGTCTTCGGCAATTGTTTACAAAGGCGCCCGCCCGCCCCGTGTTTTATGAACAAGACATCATGACGAAGCGTCCCGAACAGCTGTCGATTCCCGAGTTTGTTACGCTCACCAATCTCGTGAAAAAGGAATTAGACGCTGCGCATTGACCGTCAAACAAAAGGAGTAAGCGACACTTGCGGCGGCGCTCACTCCCTTTTTCTATATGCAGCATTCCTCCTGCCAACATTGCCATTTTCCGCAACGTGCATTTGCAGCAAAGCCAACATCAGCATAGGTTGTTTTTCTTTCCATCACCAACGAACTTCGGTTCTCAATCAGACAAAGAATAATCCATTTCACGCCTTTTTTCAGTCGTCTGTAATCTATTGATTCATAGCGATTTACAAAACCACTTTTCGTCTTCCAAAAAACGTCTAGTCATTTTATGAAAAACGTCTAGACATTTTGCAAAAAACATCTAGACGTTTTACTAAAAACATCTAGACGTTTTTTCAGAAACCATTAGACGTTTGACTTATCTTCAAAACAGACCATGAGAAAAGTCCCTAAAAGGAAATCGTTATGCGCAAAGATCTGACCGATTCTGACCGTCTTTTGATCATTAGAAGCGATACAAAAAAACATAATTCGTGAATATTTTGTAATCCACACGTTGCAAATTTCAAAATAAGTAGTAACTTTGCATGGATTAAAAAAAGAAGGATAAACAGAATATGGAGGATGCTTTCTTTCGCACACACTCTTACTTGATTGATCACACCTGTGCACCGGTCAGGCGAAAGCTGATGGATGAAATCGATTGGAATGATCGGCTGATCGGTATTAAAGGCACGCGTGGCGTTGGGAAGACCACTTTTATCCTGCAATATGCCAAAGAACGGTTCGGAGCCAATGATCGCCAATGCCTCTATGTGAATATGAATAATTTCTATTTCCAAGGGCGCGGCATTGCCGATTTTGCTGGGGATTTTGTCAAAAATGGAGGCCGGGTGTTGTTGATCGACCAAGTGTTTAAACAACCGAATTGGAGCTCCGAACTCCGCAAATGCTATGATATGTTTCCCAAGTTGAGAATCGTTTTCACAGGATCGAGTGTGATGCGGTTGAAAGAGGAGAATCCCGAACTGAATAACATCGTCAAGAGTTATAATCTGGCGGGATTTTCATTTCGCGAGTATCTCAATTTGCAGACAGGGCATCAGTTTCCGTCGTTCACGCTGGATGAGATTTTGCGTCGTCACACACACATCATTAAGCAGATTCTGCCGAAAGTGCAGCCATTGAAGTATTTTCAGGAATACATTCATCATGGTTTTTATCCTTTCTTTTTGGAGCATAGGAATTTCTCTGAGAATCTACTCAAAACGATGAATATGATGACAGAGGTGGATATTCTGCTCATCAAGCAAATCGAATTGAAGTATTTGACAAAAATCAAGAAGCTGTTTTATCTGTTGGCAGTGAATGGGCTGAAAGCGCCCAATATCAGTCAGCTGGCACAAAACATCAAGACGAGTAGGGCCACGGTGATGAATTATATCAAATATCTGTCGGATGCCCGTCTCATCAACATTATTTATGCTGTGGGGCAGGATCGCCATAAAAAGCCGGCCCAGGTGATGATGCACAATCCCAACTTGATGTATGCCATTTATCCCATTCAAATCGACAATCAAGAGTTGATGGAGACTTTTTTTGTAAATGCGCTGTGGAAAGATCATCTCGTCAATCAAGGCGGAAAGGAACACCTTTATATTATCAACGGCAACAAGAAATTTAAGATCTGTAATGCGCTGGGGAATGGCAAGATCAGACTTAGTTCCGATACGATTTATGCACGATATAATACCGAAATAGGATTGGATAATCAAATCCCCCTATGGTTGTTTGGATTTCTCTACTAAATAGAACAAGATACAAAACATTTAATTAACATTTATCAATAAGACAATGGCTAAAGAAAAAAAGTTTATCACTTGTGATGGTAACGAAGCCGCCGCTTATGTGAGCTATATGTTCTCCGAAGTGGCTGCCATTTATCCCATCACACCGTCATCTCCGATGGCAGAACATGTTGACACTTGGGCCGCCAAAGGTCGGAAGAACCTCTTCGGACAAACGGTCACAGTTCAAGAAATGCAATCAGAGGGAGGCGCTGCCGGTGCCATGCACGGTTCGTTGCAGGCAGGTGCACTGACAACCACTTTCACCGCATCGCAGGGTTTGCTGCTGATGATTCCCAATATGTATAAGATTGCCGGCGAAATGCTGCCGTGTGTATTCGACGTTTCGGCTCGTTCCATTGCTACACATGCACTCTGTATTTTCGGCGATCACTCGGATGTAATGGCTTGCAGACAAACAGGCTTCGCGATGTTCTGCTCAGGTTCTGTGCAGGAAGTGATGGACCTCACAGCTGTTCCTCATTTAGCAACACTCAAAACGAGTATTCCTTTTGTTAATTTCTTCGACGGTTTCCGCACATCTCACGAATATCACAAGATCGAAATGATCGATCAGGAAGAGATTGCCAAACTCGTTGATCCGGAAGATATCAAACGGTTCCGCGATCGTGCACTCTCGCCCGAACGCCCAGTTACACGCGGTACGGCAGAGAATCCCGAAACATTCTTCACACACCGCGAGGCTTGCAATCAATATTATAGCAATATTCCTGAGATAGTTGAGGATTATTTAGGAAAGATTTCTAAGATCACAGGTCGCGAATATCATCTCTTCTCTTATTACGGAGCCGAAGATGCAGAGAATATCATTATTCTGATGGGATCTGCAACAGAAGCTGCGCGCGAGGTGATCGATTATCTCAACAAGCAAGGCAAGAAGGTGGGTATGATCTCCGTACATCTCTATCGCCCATTCTCTGTAAAGCATTTGCTGGCTGCCGTACCTAAATCAGTGAAACGTATTGCCGTGCTCGATCGCACAAAAGAGCCTGGTGCAGAAGGCGAACCGCTCTATCTCGATGTGAAGAGTGCATTCTATGATGTGGAGAATAAACCGCTGATCGTGGGTGGCCGTTATGGTTTGGGATCTTCGGATACCACACCGGCACATATCATTGCCGTATTCAACAATTTGGAATTGCCCGAACCCAAAGATCATTTCACCGTAGGTATTGTGGATGATGTTACATTCACGTCTCTACCCCAGGTTGAAGAGATTCCGATGGGAGGTGAAGGTATGTTTGAGGCGAAGTTCTATGGTCTTGGTGCAGACGGAACGGTGGGCGCCAATAAGAACTCGGTGAAGATCATCGGAGATAACACCGACAAACATTGTCAGGCATATTTCTCTTACGACTCCAAGAAATCGGGCGGCTTCACTTGTTCTCACTTGCGTTTCGGAGACACGCCGATTCGGTCTACTTATCAGGTGAATACACCGAACTTTGTGGCTTGTCATGTGCAGGCTTACTTGACAATGTATGATGTGATTCGCGGTTTGCAGAAGAACGGAACATTCTTGCTCAATACGATTTTCGAAGGTGACGAACTCGTGAATTTCATTCCGAATCGGATCAAACGTTATTTTGCAAAAAACAATATTACCGTTTACTATATCAATGCTACAAAGATAGCACAGGAAATCGGCTTGGGTAATCGTACCAATACGATTCTGCAAAGTGCATTCTTCCGTATTACGAAAGTGATTCCCGTAGAATTGGCTGTGGAACAAATGAAGAAATTCATTGTCAAATCTTATGGAAACAAAGGACAGGATGTGGTCGACAAGAACTATGCAGCGGTTGATCGCGGCGGTGAATATAAGCAATTGACCGTAGATCCGGCTTGGGCTAACTTGACTGACGAGCAAACTGATCCCGAAACTCACGTTCCTGCTTATATCAAAGAGATCGTTCGGCCCATCAATGCACAGTCGGGCGACCTGCTGAAAGTCTCCGATTTCGTCAAATATGATATGGTTGACGGAACGATGAAGAACGGTTCGTCGGCATTCGAGAAGCGTGGTGTAGAGGCATTCAATCCCGAATGGACATCCGAAAACTGCATCCAGTGTAACAAGTGTGCGTATGTTTGTCCTCACGCTTGTATTCGTCCGTTCGTGCTTGATGATCAAGAACTCAAAGGTTTCGATGACAATACACTCGAAATGAAAGTTCCCAAACCCATGGCCGGCATGCACTTCCGCATTCAGGTGAGTGTGCTCGACTGTGTGGGATGCGGTAACTGTGCCGATGTATGTCCCGGAAACAAGAATGGAAAAGCCCTGGCGATGGTTCCATTCACACACGACGAAAAACAGATAGCCAATTGGAATTATCTTGTAAAGGACGTCAAGAGCAAACAACATCTCATCGATATCAAGAGCAATGTGAAGAACTCGCAGTTTGCCCAGCCGCTTTTCGAATTCTCGGGCGCATGTTCGGGTTGTGGTGAAACACCTTATGTGAAGCTGGTTTCTCAACTTTTCGGCGATCGCGAGATGATTTCCAACGCCACGGGGTGTTCGTCGATTTATTCGGCATCTATACCTTCCACACCTTACACGACCAATGAAGCCGGGCAAGGTCCTGCTTTCGACAACTCGTTGTTTGAAGATTTCTGTGAGTTTGGTTTAGGTATGACGCTTGGCAATAAGAAGATGAAAGAGCGCATTTCTGTACTTCTCAATGAAGCGATGGCGAAAGACGGCACTTCTGCCGACTTCAAAGCAGCTGCTCAAGAATGGCTCGACGGCAAAGACAACGCTGATGCTTCTAAACTCGCAGCAGCTAAATTGAAACCGCTTATTGCCGCCGGTGCAGAACAAGGATGTGAGATTTGCAAAGAACTCAAAACTTTGGATCACTATCTCATCAAGCGTTCGCAATGGATTATTGGTGGTGACGGTGCTTCGTATGATATCGGTTACGGCGGTCTCGACCATGTGATTGCATCGGGTGAAGATGTCAATATTCTTGTGCTCGACACCGAAGTGTATTCGAATACGGGCGGACAGAGTTCCAAGTCGACACCGCTCGGCGCCATCGCACAGTTTGCTGCACAAGGCAAACGCATTCGCAAGAAAGATCTCGGATTGATGGCAACAACTTATGGCTATGTTTATGTGGCTCAGATTGCCATGGGTGCCGATCAAGCACAAACGTTGAAAGCTATTCGCGAGGCCGAAGCTTATCCCGGTCCGTCATTGATCATCGCTTATGCACCGTGTATCAATCATGGTTTGAAGATCAAAGGCGGTATGGTAGGAGCCAAGCCGAGGAAGGACGTGCCGTTGAATGCGGTTACTGGCACTTGTGGAGATATAATCCTCAGCTTGCAGACGAGGGCAAAAATCCATTCTCGCTCGATTCGAAAGAGCCAGATTGGACGAAGTTCCGTGATTTCCTCTTGGGCGAGGTGCGTTATCTCTCCGTGCAGAAAGCCTATCCCAATGAGGCCGACGAACTCTTTGCCGCTGCCGAGCAAATGGCTAAACTCCGTTACAAGAGTTATGTTCGCAAGACAAAAGAAGATTGGAGCAACGAGGCTTAGGGCTTGTCTGATCTTTTGATTATAATAAAAGACTCCTCGATATCATCATTGAGGAGTCTTTTTTATACCCTTTCGCATTTGATTTTAGCGTTATATGTTTTGCTGTTCGTATAACTTCGCGTAATTTTGCAGCATGATTTATCCGAATAATTTTGAGCAAAAAATAGGCTTCGACGATATTCGTGCGATGCTGAAAGAGCATTGTCTGTCGTCGTTGGGTAAGGAAAGAGTAGACCAAATTGCATTTTCCACGGATGTCAATATCATTAACGAGTGGCTGGAACAGGTGCGGGAATTCAGGCGATTGCAGGAAGAAGCCGATGATTTTCCGCTGCAATACTTCTTCGATGTACGTCAGGCTGTGGCGCGAATCCGACTTGAAGGCACTTATATGGAGGCCGGTGAACTATTCGATTTGCGTCGCTCGCTCGAAACGATACACCTAATCGTGCGCTATCTTAACCGTGCGGAGGAGTCTGTCGACGAAAAAACGCCTGCGTATCCCTATCCCGCGCTCCATCGACTGACACAAGATGTGCTCACGTTTCCACAGCTGATACAGCGCATTGATCAAATATTAGACAAATTCGGAAACATTCGCGATAACGCTTCTGCCGAACTTTCGCGTATCCGAAGCGAGTTGGCCAGGACCGAAGGGAGTGTTTCTCGCGCCTTGTATAGCATCTTGCGGTCGGCTCAAAACGAAGGACTTGTGGAGAAAGATGTCAATCCCACGCTTCGCGACGGCCGTTTGGTGATTCCCGTTGCGCCTGCATTGAAGCGCCGCATCAGGGGAATCGTCCATGACGAATCGGCTACCGGTCGGACGGTTTACATCGAGCCGGCCGAAGTTGTTGATGCAAACAATCGCATCCGTGAGTTGGAGGCCGATGAAAAGCGTGAAATAATCCGCATCTTGAAAGACTTCTCAAATCAGCTCAGACCGTTCGTCGATGACATCTTGTATTCGTATGATTTTCTGGCAGTTATCGACTTGGTTCGCGCGAAAGCGTTATTTGCAAGCCGATTAATGGCTTTTGAGCCTGCAATTAACGCTTTCCCACACGTCGATTGGATGCATTCCGTCCACCCTTTGCTGCAACACTCTTTGCAAAAGCAAGGCAAAGCGATTGTGCCGCTCGATATTATGCTCACTCGCGAACGTCGAATCCTGATCATTTCCGGGCCGAATGCCGGCGGAAAATCTGTGTGTTTGAAGACAGTTGGATTGCTACAATACATGCTTCAATGCGGCTTGTCGATTCCTGTTAGCGAACGTTCGAGCATCGGAATCTTCCAAAACATCATGATCGATATTGGCGATGAACAGAGCATCGAGAACGATCTCAGCACGTATTCATCGCATTTGCTGAATATGAAGAATATGATGCGGCAGGCTAATGACCGCACGCTGTTGTTGATCGATGAGTTCGGGGCCGGCACGAACCGCAGATCGGCGGTGCGATTGCCGAATCTGTTTTGCGACAATTCTGTAAGAAAGGAGCCTATGGCATTATAACGACCCACTATCAGAATCTGAAAAACTTTGCAGAAGACCACGACGGTGTTGTCAATGGTGCCATGTTGTACGACAGACAGGAGATGCGCGCGCTCTTTCAGTTGCAGATCGGACAGCCGGGTAGCAGTTTTGCCATCGAGATCGCGCGTAAGATAGGACTTCCCGAAGAGGTGATTCGCGACGCGTCCGAGATCGTCGGTTCGGCTTATGTGCAGAGTGACAAATATCTGCAAGACATCATTCGCGACAAGCGTTACTGGGAAAACAAGCGCCAAACCATTCATCAGCGCGAGAAAGAGATGGAGAAAACCATCGAAAAATACGAAAACGACATCAGCGAAATTGAGCAAAATCGCAAGGAAATTCTGCGTAAAGCCCGCGAGCAAGCAGAAGATTTGCTGCGCGAAAGCAATCGAAAGATCGAGAATACGATACGTGAAATTCGTGAGCATCAGGCCGAAAAAGAAGAGACCAGACGCATTCGAGAGGAGTTGAATAGTTTCAAAGAAGAGATCCAAAAAGTCGACACGAAAGACAACGACGAGAAAATCGCTCGAAAGATGGCGCAGATTCAGCAGCGCAGAGAGCGCCATGAAAAGCGCAAACGAGAGAAAGCCGAAGACCAACGACGTACTACCGAAGCAATCAAAGCTGCTGTGCTGGCTAAGAGTTCGACGGCTTCGACCGATTTCGAAGTCGGTGATGCCGTGCGCATCAAAGGTCTTTCGTCGGTTGGGAAAGTCGAATCCGTCGATGGGAAAATGGCAGTCGTTATCTTTGGCGACATGCGAACGAAAATGCGCAAAGACCGTTTGGAACACGTGACGACAACCGAATCGAATGAGACCGAACGTTCATTGCAGCCTTATTCCATCAGTCGGTCAACGCGCGAAACCATCGATAGTCGTAAACTGAACTTCAAACAAGATCTGGATGTGCGCGGAATGCGAGGTGATGAAGCGCTTCACGCCGTGACTTATTTCATCGACGACGCCATCCTTGTGGGTATGCCGCGCGTGAGAATACTGCATGGAAAGGGCAATGGAATCCTGCGCCAACTCATCCGACAGTATCTTTCGACGGTGCCTAACGTCACGGATTATCATGACGAACATGTGCAGTTCGGCGGTGCAGGTATTACAGTTGTCGATTTTTAAGTCTTTGTATTGTGATGAAAGCATACGACCGAGAACGAGCAATCCATCGAATTGACGAACTGGCAGCGGCTAATCGCCCGTTTATTTTTGTTGTGAGCTATGACACCGAAACGGCTTTCGTCGAGGAAGTCGATGCAATTGATGCGCGCGAATGCCTATTTGCGTTCCCCGGACGGGATAATATTCCTGCCGATGCGACCTTTGCTGAGCAACCAGTGATATGGAAAGCCGATCTTCCTACACAACAGTCTTACGCTCGTCAATTGCAGATCGTCCAGAATCATTTGCAAGCCGGCAACAGTTATTTGGTTAATCTCACCTGTCGAGTGCCCGTGGAGACCAACGTTTCGATGCGCGATATTTTCCTTCGTGCTCATGCTCCTTATCGGCTTTGGATCAAAGACCGACTCGTCTGTTTTTCACCCGAAACATTCGTGCGGGTAAATAGATATTCCATTAGCTCCTTCCCGATGAAAGGAACTATTGACGCTACGATTCCCAATGCTGCAAAAGTGTTGTATGACAATGCCAAAGAGGCGGCTGAACATGCTACGATCGTCGACCTGATTAGGAACGATCTCAGTATCGTGGCCGATCATGTGCACGTGTCACGATACCGATATGTGGAGCAACTTACAACCAATCGAGGCGCAATTTTGCAAACCAGCTCGGAAATTAATGGTCAGCTGACCGACTATTATCATCACCATCTTGGTCAAATGCTCTATACGCAGTTACCGGCAGGTTCTATCACAGGTGCACCCAAGCTCAAAACAATGTCTATCATTGCCCAAGCAGAAGACTATCAGCGTGGTTTCTATTCGGGAGTTATGGGTTATTATGCGCGAGGCAGAATGGATAGTGCCGTGATGATTCGCTTTATTGATACCGAAAATGGGCATCTTTATTATAAAGCAGGTGGTGGAATCACGGCCAAAAGCATTTGCCAAGACGAGTATCAGGAAGTTATTGAGAAAATATATGTGCCCATTTATTGAAACCATTGCCATCATCGGAGGTCGAGCGCGTCATCTTTCGTATCATGAACGACGGTTAAACGCTACTCGTCAACACTTTTTCCCTGAAGCAGAAACGTTGTCATTAGCGCCCATTCTTGCCGACGCACCATTGACAGAAGGACTTGTCAAAGCACGACTTGTTTATGATGAACGTGGACTCATCAACAAGACCTATCAGCCTTACACGATGCGACAGATCCAAAGTCTACAACTCATCCGTGCCGATGACATGGAATATCCTTTCAAAAACACTGACCGCTCGCATCTGAATGCGTTATTTGCACAGCGACAAGGTTGTGACGACATTCTGATCATCAAAAATGGGCTTGTCACCGACACATCTTTCACCAATGTTGCTTTGTTCGACGGCCATCGATGGTTTACACCCGACACGCCACTTTTGCCCGGCACGATGCGCGCTTGGTTGCTTGATCAAGGGTTTATCACGTCTCATCGCATCACTGTTAACGATCTCCCGCACTTTCATTTCATCTCTCTGATCAATGCATTGATTCCCTTAGGGAGGTGTATTATACCCATCAATCAAGTGATGAAATAAAAATAATTGATTGTTTGAAGATATAACAAAACATCGGCGACTTAAATATAGATTTTAAGTCGCCGATCAAGAGAGATTGTTGTCTTGTTATGTGTCACTCCAATATCTTCACCATATTGAATTCCGAGATCTTTCCGTCTGGACTGACTTTGGCTTTGATACGATATTTTGCCGCTTTTTCTTTGGTCGGATCGGTACGTTCGATTTGCTGCTCGACCGAAAATTGAACTGTATATTCATATTGATTGTCACCCACTTCTTTTTTGTCGATCTTATAATCTTTATTGATGCGCCAGTTCATTGTCATGATGTCTTCCTTGTAGAGCTTTTGCAGCAAAGAAGCTACATCGGCTTTAGTGGCATCAGCTTTGCCTAAGAATGAGGTGAGGAATGTGCTGACGGTAGAAGTCAAACCTTCTTCGTCCTTGCTGGTGATACTTTGGAAGAATCGGCGGAAGATCGTATTGATAGCCGATTGCTCTTCGGGCTGCACCGTCTTGGCTTTCAAGGCATTCAATGCATCGGTTGCTTCGTCGATATGATCACCGTCGGCATGCTCCCGAAGATAATCGTTATAAGACATTTGCGTGTTTTCTGCCTTGGCCTGCAACCAATCGAGCGAATCGATTTTGTGTAGAGCATCCGCCTTGTGAGGGCTATCGGGATGCTTAGCCAGATAGACTTCAAGATCGCTCTTGGATCCGCTGACCACAGCATTGGTCCAATCTTGATCCGTCTGTTGAATCTTTTGTAGATGGGCTTGAATAGAGTCTCGGTGGGCTTCGGGCGCATCTTTATAAGTGTCGAGGTAACTTTGTAACACCAATGGGTCACTGCTAACCATCGCATAATCATAGGCCTCGCGCTCTTTGCTGGTTTTCGCGTCGTTGTAAAAATAGAAACAGACGGCGCATACGATCAAGGCCAAGATAAATGAAACGATGAGCACAGCATGACCTTTCTTCTTCGGCTCACTGATTAACGGACTTTCGGACGATGACTGACCGTTAGTCGGAAACTCATTCACGGTCTTTGGCGACACATTTAACGGTTGTTCATCGGACTGTTCTGTTACTGGTTGTTTGTCAGGAGCATACGAAATCTCTTCAGCACGCGGCGTAACATTCGGCGTGAACGTGACATGGTGACAGTTGGGACACGCTGCTTGATCTTTGAAATACACCTCGCCGCATTGCGGACATTTAACGGTTTTACCGGCGATCTCCACGCCGCAGGACGGGCACACAGGTGCTTTGTCGCTCACTTGATGACCGCATTCGGGACATTTAATAATTGCCATATTCGTAATGATTCGTTAATTCTGTTATTTTCTTATGTCAGTGATTATCGGTGTCGGAATCGAATCTCGCGCAACTTATGGTTGCCCATGAACCGACTTTTGTCCACATAGCCGTTGATTCCATTAATTTGGCCTTTTCCTGTGTACTGCCACATCTCAAAATCGCGACCATCTTGCAGCACGGGTTCACGCAGAGTGTATTGCGCAATCATCAATTTATAGTCGTTGATTTTGCCTACCAAATGGCGATTATAGAAGTTGGTAAACGTATAAAGCAGTGGTTTCTGCTTGTAAGCTTTCTCTACCAAATCAATAAATTTGAATAAAGAATCGCAAAATTCGCCTGTGCTGAGACCGCTGGTAGTCTCTATATCGATCATCGGAATCAAATCTTGGTCTCCAGGCAGGCACTGTGTCATGAAGTTTCCCAGTTGTTTTTGCTGTTCAATCTTAGGCCGATAGAAATGGTAAGACCCCACTTTGAGTCCGTATTGATGGGCCAATTCGATGTTGCGCACATACTTGTCATCACGATTATCGCCACCTTCCGTTGCTTTTAAATATACATAGGCCATCTTGGTATTATCACCAATAATTTCCCAAAACACATTACCTTGATAATGACTGAGGTCAATGCCATGAATATGCGAGCAGGTATCTTCGCACTGGACTTGGCTGTTTTGCGCACTTACAGATATAAAAGAAAACAGACTTAATATGATGACTATGACTCGATTCATAGTCGCAAAGGTAGCAAAAAGCTAAGATACGGTAAAGTTAGGTGTTTGGTTTTTTATAAATATTAAGTTTTTACTCCTCTATCTCTGATAGCGAACGGGTAAAATTAGCCACGAAGCTGCTCACAGTTTCTATCGGGGCATACCGAACATAACGAATGCTGCGGTGGAGATTACGTCTGAATACAGCAGAGTTGTTTCGCACAAAGCCAGTCCGGCTCTGCTTGAAATGCCACTCTTCGGTCATTGTTTCACCACTTGTTTCGAGTGTTTTGAGAGCCAAATAATTGGCTCTTGGTTCAATTTTGTCTACAAATGGAATTTCAGCTTGCTCGAATTGAAAAAATGAAATGAGAAGACTTCCTTCCAAACGAGCCATTCGGCGAAGATGAAGTCTCAACAACCAACTGTCTAATTTCACAAAATCCACTTTATCACCGCGTGTTCGCAGGAAAACACCCAATTCTAAAATGTCGTGCAAAGAGATGCCTCGATTGAGGAGTGCATAAGTGTTGCGAACAATGATATTGAGTAATTTGACAGTCTCGATGGATGCATCCATCGCGTGGCGTTCATTTTCTTGAATGGTTTTTAATCGCTTATTCAATAGGGTATTGCCCATAACGGTAGGCAATTGATATATTTGCGAGGTATCGGAAATATCGAATAAGTCGGTCAAAAGTGTAGAAGGGAGGTTCATTCCCTCATCATACTGATGATTTTTAATACCTTTTTGGACTATCGATACCACATTTTGGTTTTTAACCAAACGTATCAATCGATCCCATTTGAATGCTGACATCGGTTCCAAAGATTCAAACTCGTTGAGCGCTCCTGATCTAAGGAGTCGGAAGAGATTGCGTTTGATGACGTCAGTTTTCATTGATGAATTGGTGGAAAATGAACACAAACAAAATAGCTCGGTCCTATTTATAGTTGAGTACGCCGATAATAGTCTACGTTTTCTTTGAGAAGCAATTCTATCGGCATGTAATTCACAGGCTCTACTTCCTTTTTCAACACGATGGCTCGGAATAAAGTGTCTACGCATGAATAACCTTGCATATAAGCATGTTGAGCAATGAGAAAAGAGATACTGCCTTGTTTGAGACACTCCATATTCTTACCCACCATGTCATAACCCATGATTTGAATGTCGCGTCGATTCGTGCGCAACAGAAAAGTACCGACAATATGCGCCTTAGAGTTGAACGTTATACAATGATGTAATTGTGGATGGGCTGTGAAAAAGTCTTCCAGTATGGCATCATAATTCTTGCGTTCATATTCAAGAGGAAGATTGAGTTCAATGATTTTGATATGAGGGAAATGTTCGCGCATGTAATGCCGGAATCCCACTTCACGGTTTTCTTGTTGTCTACTTACCACTTTTCCATCTTTCATTTGCTTCATGAGCATGATCTCTTTTTCGCCCGACGCTACGAGCATCAATACTTTTGCGGCAAACGAACCGCTGCTGAGAGAATCTTGTCCATAAAAAGAAAGTGGTCGAAGATCTGGCATATTCGAGTCTAAAAGCACGAAAGGAATGTTGCGTTGATGCAGTTTGTCCGTGAATTGACGCGTTATTTCCAGTTCGGCAGGTACAATAATCACACCGTCAGGAGCAGAATCGAGACATTCGTTATATTTTTTTGTAAACGAAAGCGTGTCAAATCGTTTATAAAACATGATCTTCACACTGATTTGGAAATCGCGCATTCGCTCGCAAGCTTTCATTGCTCCCTCTTCGATTTCCTCCCAATACGCCTCGGATTCATGCTTGGGCATCAACAGATAGAAAGTATATGACTTGTTGTAAGCTAATGCACTGGCATACATATTGGGCTGATAATCCATTTCTGCGAGAGCTTTCTCTACTTTCTCACGGGCCTTTTGCGATACATTTGGGCGTTTATGTAATACCCGGTCTACGGTTCCGACAGAGACACCAGCTCTTTCCGCAATATCTTTAATTCGAATTTTTTCGTCCATATTATCATGATTTTCAGTGGCAAAAGTAGTTATATTATCTGGAATATGAAAGAATGAGAAAGCAAATATAGCTCATTTCACTAAGGAAATAGCCTAAATCCTTGCCCGATGTAGTGTGAGACAGGTCCAATTATCTTCTATTCGCCTACCTCTTTCTATCAGATTAAATTCTGAAGCTCGCTTCAATAAGAGCACAGAATCGGCTTGATAAAAGCCACTCAATATCAGGATACCATCTCTATTCATAACGCGTGCGAAAGCTGGCATATCTTTGAGGAGAATGTTGCGGTTGATATTGGCCATGATAATATCAAAAGTCTCATCCAGATTGACCAATACACTCACATCGCCTGACACCACTTTGATATTCTCAATACCGTTTAAAGCTGCGTTATGCTGAGTGTTTCTCACGCTCCATTCATCAATATCATACGCCAAAACATCCCTGGCCCCCAATTTAGAAGCCGCAATACTCAATATACCACTACCACAACCGCAATCCAATACACGCTTGCCCATAATCTCAGTATCTAAAAGACTCGATATAACTAACCGTGTCGTCTGATGAGTTCCTGTGCCAAATGCTTGCTTCACTTCAATTCCGATGGCGATGTCTTTGTGTGAAATATCAGAGAAAGTGTGTGCTGCATCATAGATCGTTATCCTATCTGCAATGTTGATTGGTTCGAATCCGGCAGCTTCCCAGGACTCATTCCAATTACGATTCTCCATTTCTTGAATCGTATAATCGATTTGAACACCTGGAATCGGGAACGTATTCAGTACAGCATTCAAGGCATTGCGATCGTACATCCTCTGTTGAATATATCCTTTTAATCCATTGTTTGTCTCTTCAAATGATTCGAAACCGACTTCTCCTGCTGCGTCTGCGAGTAGATCACGAGCTATTTGTATCAACTCTTCAGTACAATCGATTTTGAAATCCGCTACTAAATATTCCATCTGTTTATCTGTAAAGTCCTACCAATTACATCTTTTTGAGAATTGGTCTGATACGTTAAAAATGCGATGCAAATATATAAAAAATAGGAGAAAACCTATTTGCGTTTAGGGCTTTTCCCTATATTTGCATGGAAATAGGTGTTATTTTTGCAATGAAAATTTTAAGAAATGATGGAGAGGAATGTCAAATGAACAAGTTATTTTTAGTCTCAGTCTTATTGTCAATGCCGTCTTTCACAATGATGGCACAAGATGACGACCTCTATTTCGTACCGAAAAAGACGGTCGAGACAAATCATTCTGTTATTGATCGATTAGATCGGTCGACTTATTACATAGGGAGTGATCGCAATATTGATGAATACAATCATCGCGGCAAATTCAGAAGTCGTTATGGAAGGATCGATTCCGATTCTCTTTCGGATGGTATGATCGGTTACCGCAATGGTAAAGCAATCTATCCCGACACCATTTATGAAGATGAGAATGATTATGCTTATTGTCGTCGAATGAGTCGCTTTGATGGCTATTACGGCTGGTATGATCCTTGGTTCTACGGCCATTGGGGTTACGGACCATATTGGTCGGCGCGTTGGGGATGGTATGATCCCTGGTATTATGGCTACTATGGCTATGCCGGATGGGATTATCCGTGGCGCGATCCTTGGTATTACGGGTATTACGGATATAGATGGCGCAATCCTTATTATTATGGTTGGGGATGGGATTATCCTTATTATCCCGACAGATATGTGGTTCAACGCGGTATCACAGGCACCCGTAATCACTCGGACGGCGTAAGTCCGCGTATCGAAGGAAGACGTGATTTCACGTTCGGAAACGGTAATCGAACTCGTTCTTTTGGTTCAAGAAATAGCAACTCGAGCTGGAATAGACAGGAGAACGAAGGTTTTGTAAATTCCATTAGGTCTCGTAGTTATGACAACAACATGCCTTCTCGCAGCTATACGCCGATGAACAGCGGCCGAAGTTTTGGTGGCGGAAACCGTAGTTTTGGCGGAGGCGGTAATTCCGGAGGTGGTGGTGGACATTTTGGAAACGGCAGACGATAGTGCACACATGCGTTTATTCAAGAACAATTTATATATTTAATGAATATGAAGCATTTATTTTTAGCGGTCGCAGTGCTATTTGCAGCGTCTGCCACCGCACAGGAAACATACGAGAACACCAAACTCATTGACAACGAACTCAATGGTACTGCCCGCTATGTGGGTATGGGAGGAGCCATGGATGCACTTGGAGCCGACATCTCGACGATCAGTACCAATCCGGCCGGTATCGGTCTTTTCCGTCGGTCAATGGCCAATCTCTCGTTCGGTTTGGTATCGCAACCCAATGTGAAAAACTTCGACTCAGGTCATAAAAACAATGCAAGTTTTGATCAGATCGGCTTTGTTTACGCGCTTCGCAATGGTCGAAATTCATTTCTCAACTTTGCTTTCAACTATCATAAAAGCCGCAATTTCGATCAGATTTTATCGGCTTCCGGCGCCTTATCGAATGCTTCACAAAACAAGTTGACTGCCATAAAGGCAAAACTCGAAGTCTTTCGTGATAATAAAGACGCTACTTACAGCCAGTTGGACCACCTTTATATGCAGAATTTGGTGAATACCACGATTGTAGGCCACAATAAAATTTTTGACTATTATAATGCCACCGATTACATATTCAACCAAGCCATGAGAGGATATATCGGCGAATATGATTTCAATGTGAGTGGAAATATTCACGATCGGCTCTATTTAGGTCTGACCATAGGTGTTCACGACGTGCACTACAAGCATTATGGAGAATACATAGAGACCTTGGCAGCCAATCATGACAACATTTCCAGTGTAGGCATAGCTGACGATCGCGAGATCACAGGGACAGGAGTCAATCTCCGAATAGGTGCCATTTTCCGTCCCATCGAAGGTTCGCCGTTTCGCATTGGTCTTTCCTTTGCCAGCCCAACGTGGTATGATCTCACGACGAGCAATTCCACAACCATCTCTACCGGAAAGAAAAATCAAAGTGTTGGTGAGAGTTATGACTTCAAAATCTTTACCCCATGGCGTTTCGGGGTGAGTCTCGGACACTCTGTGGGTAATTGTCTTGCTCTTGGTGCAAGCTATGAATATGCCGATTACGGAGTCACTGATACAAGGATCAATGACGGCGAGTATTATGATACTTGGCGTGATGCGTATTATGAGTCAAGCAGAAGCGACAAAGCGATGAATGATCATACCCAAAAGGTTTTGAAAGGTGTTTCCACATTGAAGTTAGGCTTAGAGTTCAAACCTTTACCCGATTTTGCCATCCGTGTAGGGTATAATTATCTCTCGCCGATGTTTGATCGCGATGGATTTAAGGATGGAACCATTTCGTCGGCCGGTACTTTTTACGCTTCAGAGACCGCTTACACCAACTGGCGGTCGACAAATCGCTTCACCTGCGGATTCGGATATATCATCGGTCAATTTAATTTCGATTTCGCTTATCAATTCAGTGCGACCAAGGGTGATTTCTATCCGTTTATGAGTTATTATGATAATAAGAATCCAAACGATAGTAACATCGCAGATGCAGTGCGTGTAGACAATAAGCGTCATCAATTGTTGTTCACATTGGGATATAGATTTTAAGAGCTATATGCCATACGATTGATTCATAGAAAACCAAAAACAGTGTTTCCGCCGCGGCGGAAACCTTCCCAGACAAAAAAACAATATTTCCGCCTGGGCGGAAAGGCAGAAAATCGAAAAAACAGCGTTTCCGCCGCGGCGGAAACTTTCCTAGACAAAAAACAACATTTCCGCCCGGAAGAGCAGAAAA
>NZ_BAIX01000014.1 GCF_000613405.1 Hoylesella enoeca JCM 12259
CGGAGATTCTTTTTGGTCCGTGCAGCCGGTGCACGGCCCTGTCGGAGATTCTTTTTGGTCCGTGCAGCGGTGCGTGGCCCCGTCGGAAATTCTTTTTGGTCCGTGCAGCAGGTGCATGGCCCCGTCGGAAATTCTTTTTGGTTCATGCAGCCGGTGCACGGACTCATACATAAGAATTATTCTGTGCGCCATCAGTAAAAGAATATTCGCCCGGCTCACTCCCACGCCTCTGCCCTGTACCCGCCGTCGCGGCCGTAGCCGTTGCTCACGCCGACGCTACCACTGGCGAAGCTCAGGACGTACGCGCGGTTGCTGAGCACTGGGTCAGCACTTGACGACCAATAGATGCCGATGAAGCCAACGCCGCTCAGCTGCCCAGAGTTGTAGAAACCCAAGGCGGCAGATAGAAGTAATTACCTGCGTCGACTGCGGAAGGGAGGCCAGAGTTGTTAATACTACTATTGCTGTTGCTATAGCTCTTGTACGTTGTACGCAGGTCGGTTGTACCGTCGGCAGATTTCTCGGTACTGTAATGACCCTTGCTTTGTAACACGGACTTCTTCTTAAACCACATGCCGCCTTTATATAAATGACCCATAGTAGTCCATAACTCGTCTGCGTCCCAACGTGGATCGCCGTACATGCAATACCAAGACATCTCGTTAACGTTTGGTACGTTGTTAAATGAACTGCGGGTAGCATCGAAGCGACCTGAACCGCCGCCCTCGTGGTAGTAACGTGGGTCTGTGTTGCTCTTGGGGTAGTCGCTGCTGGCAGACTGAGTCGTCAGTGTTGGCTGGCTGCCACCAAGGTTCCATTCATGCCCCTTCCAGTACTGTTCCTGTGCGTCCCACATATAGTATTTGTCGCCCTCGTAGTTCTTTACGTCAAGTTGTGCGGTCATATCGTAGTAAGTGTTCGAAGCGTATGCTGTAGATGGATATGTCTTGGTTATGGTGCCCTCCACATTTGTTACCATGTCCTTTACCCAGTAACGTACCTTTAAAGTATGAGTTCCTGGCTTAATCACCATGTAAGCTCCGTTAGTTGTTACGCTGGCTGCGCTGTTAGTCAGTGGGAAGCCATTGTTGTAACTGCTACCACTTGTTGCGTCTTGTGTCGTTAAGATATCTTAGTGCCGTCTGTTACTGTGGAAGCATCTAAAGCACCCGTTGTTGCGTTGACAGTGTAGGTCGCAGCGATATCGTTGTCGGAGCTTACCTCCACCTTTGTTAAGTAGCAGCCTTGCAGTACAGTGTTACTTGTGTAAGGCTGGAAAACCAAGTAAGCTGGCTGATGCTCCAATTCGAACGCAAACTGATTTTTGCCTGTCACCTTATTTGCAGTTGCAGTACCGTAATCGCCTGCTGTGCCAAAGTGCGCAGTATTGTCTGGAGCTGTTTGGCTCTGGGCCGTTGAGATACTTACTGAGTTGCCGCTGCTGTTCTTGCCCAAGTAATAAACCTTATAACTACTACTTGCAGTAAACTTTCCAGGAACCATATACTTAAAAGCAGCTACCTTGCTCGTTGGAGCGTTCGTACTCTTTTGCAATACCCCGTCGTCGTCCTTTACGTAGATATAATCGTCTTTCTCCCAATAGAAGTTTCCACTGTTGTAATCCATTGAGGTGCGGGTCTTAGTCTCGTCACCAGTAACAAAAGTAGTGAGGTTCTTGTCGTTATCCTCATTGGTGTTCGTTGGGTTCTGGTCTACATCCTCATTAGCACAGGAAGCAAATACCATCGCTATGCCGAACACGAAAGCCAAAGACTTTAGTCGTGCGGTAAATGAATGTTGTTTCATTGTTTTCTTCATTGTTACTTTGTTCTGTTTGTTAATAACTCTCTGTTAGTCTTCCCATGATGGATTCTCTTCGTCCTCGTCTTCATCTTCATCCTCCCATGGCATTGATGACTTAGCACTTGAAATGGTGCCGCCATGATGACCTGGTCTGTGCTGAGTAGTCGGGAAAGACGTGTCCATCAAATTAGTGGTTTCGTTCATTTGGATGATCATGCAACTAGGTGCAGAATAATCCCTCTTAGCTTGTTCTTTTCTCATAACTTTCTTGATTAAAATAGCTGTTATTTCGTTCTTATTTTGTTTTAAATTGAGTTCACAAAAGGGCATAAAAAAGCGAACAAAGGGAACTCCGAGAAGCCCTTTGTTTATTGGGGGTTAGTCGTCTCCCCTCGCGCGCGCGTAGGGTGAGACGTGAAAGGCATTTATGCCAGGTAAGATGTGTGTGTGTGTGTGTGTGTTAAGACTTTTTCCGAGATATGCAAATATAAACCGTTAAAAGATGCAAGAGAGTTGCTGTTCTTTTGCATCACGTTATTGCTGTTTATATTTGCTTGTTTTATCATATCTTGATTGCTCTTTTTGATCGGCCTCGCTTGTTCAGACCCCCATCCCCCTAACTTAGGGGGCGAAGGCGAAAAACCGGGGGCAAAGGTAAGTAAAGATTCTTAAACGGGCAAATGTTTCACAAAGAAATTTATACTTAACGATGGAATACATTGTTTTTTGCGTAACTTTGCATGACAATCAACGACAAATGAAGATGATGAATTTCAGACTGTTTATTGCTTTTTTTATTCTGCTTTTCCCAAACGTTTCGATGGCTGCAACGTGGTTTGGTTTGACGGAACAACACAAGTGACGTATTCCACACAAGAAAAATTATCGCCCGTTGTGGGTATTGCGCTCGACATGTTTGCATCAGACATGCAGGCGGTCACGGGACTTCCGGCTGCAGCACGTGTCAATGCGCCTATCGAGATTTATCAACTCGATCTGCTGAATAACAAAGAGTTTAAGCAGATCGACAATCTTCGGCTTCCTGTCGGTCAGATTATCACCAAGCCGGATGCCTTTTATATCGGTGTGAAAAAGGGTAAGATCATTGTGATGGGCAGCAATGCGCGCGGCACGGCGTATGGTGTGCTCGAACTGTCGCGCATTGCCGGTGTTTCGCCTTGGGTGTGGTGGGGCGACATCGTGCCTGAGCGCCAACAGCGATTGGTGATGAACGAGCAATTCAGCACTGTTCAGTCGCCGGCCGTTGAGCATCGGGCCATTGCTTTCGATGAGCAAGATGTCAACCTGATTCCATGGAGCCAGGCTACGATCGATCGCCAATCGGCGAGTAAAAGACTCGGGCCGGTTACTTATCGGCGCCTTTTCGAGCTGATGCTGCGGCTGCGCGCCAACACGCTTTGGAGTGAAGAGGCTGCGTGGGACGACTTCACCGCCATCAAAGATAATGTGGAGTTGGCCGACAATTTCGATCTGTTCGTCGGCACGAAGACACATCTTTTCTCTTATGTCAAGGGCAAGAAGAAATCGATTTCCGTACATTTCATGTTGCACGACGACGGTTTCGGTTATCTCACGAGCGATTCCGAGGGTGTTCATAAGCGGCCCAACGCTCACAGCGCCTTGTCTTATCACCTCAACGCTGCCGGTCGTCCGCACGATGATCTGTGGCTCACCACGATTCAGCCGGGGCTTGTCTGCCATGAATTGAAGACTGCTTACGAGCGTGGAATCAACCAGTTGTGGGTGGTGCATGTGACGAATCCCAAATCAGCCATAATCCCGTTGTCGCTCGCGATGGATCTGGCATGGAATCCAAATACCGTCAAACGCGATGCGACTAACCGCTATGTAGACGGCGTTTTACAGCAAATTGCAGGGCGAAAAGCCGCTGATCGTCTGCGCCCTGTGATGCAACAGTTTTATCATCTCACGGGTATTCGTCGACCGGAGTGGATGGGATGGAATCGCTCGGCTGGTCAGCTGCGGGCCATTCAGCACACGGCATTGAATGCAAATGCGTTTGGAGATGAGTTGGAAACCTATCTGAGCAACTATGACAGGCTGCGAGTGGCTGTGCAGGAAATCGAGCGAGATGTTCCGGCAATGCTTCGCGATGCGTTTTTTGCGGCTGTTAAATATCCCGTTTGGGCTGCCGCCGCCATGGCCAACAAGCAACTTCAAGCGCAGGAAGCGCGCGAATTGGCGCGTCCGCAGTCGTTCCATCATGACAGCGAAGCCCTCGCTTCGGCTGCCAACAGCGTCAAAGCTTATCGCGAGATTCAGCAACTCACGGCCTATTATAACGACAAACTGGCTGGGGGAAAATGGAAAGGACTGATGAATATGGCGCCGCGCAACCTGCCGGTGTTTGCCGAACCGAATTTGCCCGATCGTCTTTCGGAACAGGAAATCAAACAATATGCAACGACAGAAGTGCCCCAATCCAAAGTGAATCTCGACGGATGCACGGTCAAAAATGCGTGTGAATATGTCTCGTCAACACCCGACGTGCAGCAGATTGACATGCTGGGACACAGTGTGAAAGCCGTATTGATTCCGCAAAACGGTTCGCTGGTTTATTCGTTTTACGCCGAGCGGAGCGGCAATGCCGTGTTGCGCATCGCGCTGATACCCACTCCTACGGACACGAAACACACGCGGTTGCTCGCCGTCGGCATGGATGGCGCAACACCGATGACCATCCCGGTGGAAACAGATTATCGTTCTAAGGATTGGGAAAACAATGTGTTGCAGGGGCAAGTGCGCCTCAATCTTCCGATCAATATCGCGAAAGGAAGTCACACGCTGACGTTGAAAGCCGTGGGAGCAACAATCATTGTCGATCAATGGATGCTCGACTTCACGCCCAATCGGGCATTCTATATCTTCCCGATCAGACCTGCTCAATAAATCATTTACTTGCTGGTGGAGCGGCTGCTGCGCTTCGAACGATGATAACTACGGTATTCGTCGAGCGGAATTTCAACCTCGGGTTCGGTCAATTGACCGTCGTGCGGGAGTTGGAATTGCAGATATCGGATATTCAGTCCGCGCTCCATCCACATTGATTCATAATAAGTGCGAATGTCGAGCAACGGCGAATGCTCTTCGGATAACTGCGAATGATAAAGATCTTCGGTCTTGAAAAGAAGCGGAAGATGATTGTGCTCTACCATCAACGAGGTGTAAGTGAAGAGAAAATTGCTGTCGGTTTTCAAATGAATAATGCCCCGGTCTGTCAAGAAGCGGCGATAACGCGCCATGAAAAACGTACTCGTGAGTCGTTTGTGCACGTTTTTCATCTGCGGATCACTGAATGTCAACCAAATCTCTTGCACTTCATCAGGCCCGAAAAAACGGTCGATGATCTCAATATTGGTGCGCAAAAAGGCTACATTTTGTAGGTTTTCATCCAGTGCTTGTTTAGCGCCCGTGTACATTCTTGCGCCTTTGATGTCCACTCCGATGAAGTTGATTTCGGGATAAAGTTTGGCCAATCCCACAGTGTATTCGCCTTTGCCGCAACCCAATTCAAGTATGATGGGATGATCGTTGTGAAAGAATCGTTCACGCCAAAAACCTTGCATATCGAACGAAACACCCTCCATGGCAGCGAAAGGATATTGAAAAACATTGCTGAATGTCTCCATTTCAGCAAACTTCTGTAACTTGCCTTTACTCATAGCATGTAAAAAATAGCGGGAAATCTACTCTTTGTAAGATCTGCGTTTGATGCGTGCTCATACGCCGTCGTTATCATTTTCCTCTTTATCAGAGCCAACATCGCTGCCCGTATCCAACTGATTGTCTTTGCTGATGGTGACTCCTCCCATTTTGGATAACTTCAACACCAGAGGCACATACTCATCGCTTGACTTGTCGGGTGACCCCACACTGGCTGCGAAATAAAGATTGTCGCCTTCTGCACAATTGAAAACGATGCCCAGTAAAGCACCGTTTTTGCGGTATGATTCATCAATAGAACCCTGGAAGTCGGCCTTGGTAAAACTACGACTGAAAAACTCGCTGCCGTCTTTTCTCAATATCTGAAGCTCGATTCGATTGTCGAAATATTTTTGATTGTCGTCTGAAACAGTCGGCAACGACGGATCCGCAGCAAACCGAACGGTAATCGTATAAATGCTTCCCAGCCATTCTATCTGGCGCGTCTGCACATAATCACCCATCTTGAGTGTTTTTGTCGACCGCACAACAGAGGGTTTCTTGGCAATGATCTCATTAGAATTACGCTTGCTGTGGCATGCTGTCAGCGCCCCGATTATCAGCATCCACAGACATATAAATTGAATCTTTCTCATCGTTTTATATCGCTTTGCGTGCAAAGGTACTAAAATTGACCGTAAATGCTTATCTTTGCAAACAAATTAATCAGTCGAGAAGATGAAGAAAAGCCTGTTGTTTCTATCCTTGATCACACTCGTTGCTTTCTCTTGTACACGGAGAAAGACGGCCGACAAGACCGATCCTGTGGATACCCTACCGATGATGGTGTTGCAGATCCAGAAATGTTCGCGTTTATACACCACAGAATTTCGTGTGCATAAAATCATTACGCACGATGATCAAAAGAAACTTACCGGCTCGTTTCTGCACCATGACTTCAGTATCAATCTGCCTTTGGGCAAGCGAAAAGTAGCAATCCCGATGGATGCAACTCTAAAAGCCTATGTGGATTTCAGTGATTTCTCGGCTGATCATATTCATCGCAACGGCCGAAAGATCGAAATCATTCTTCCAGATCCGCGCGTTGTCCTCACGTCGAGTCGTATCAATAATGGTGATGTCAGACAATTTGTGGCGCTCACTCGATCGCATTTCACCGACGAAGAACTGTCATCCTACGAACGACAAGGTCGACAAGCCATTATCAATGATATTCCACGGATGGGGATTATCGAACAAGCACAAGCCAGTGCAGCTCACATTCTCATCCCGATGTTTCGGCAAATGGGATATGACGAAAAAGATATCACCGTTACATTCCGCAAACAATTCTCCCTCCATGATCTCACTTCACTCTTGAATCAAACGTCAGAACGAAATGAAAAAGTCAACCCATAGATTCCTTTCCGTGCTCGATTGGATGTCGCGTCTGCATGGCTTGTCACTCATTGTTGCCATCGCAGCACCCATTCTTTTATTGATCATCGTTTTCTTTTTGCTTAAAGGCACTTCGGTCGGTATCGAACAAAACGATCGAATCAGCGTAACCCCCACCCAGATACGTGCTATCGAAGAAATCGGCGAATGGGAGTTTCTCTCCATCAGTGACGAAGAACTCATCGATACGGTTTCCTACGGATTCTTCGGCGACAGCGAATTGGTACGTATATATTATGGTACGCTGCGCCTTGGGATCAATCTTCGTGAAGCCAAACCGGGTTGGATCAAAGTTGAGAAAGATTCTATTGCCGTTCGATTGCCATCCGTCCGACTCTTAGATCAAGACTTTATCGATGAAGCGCGCACGGTTTCGTTTTTCGAAAGCGGCACATGGACGGGGCAAGATCGTGAAAATCTCTATCAGCGAGCTTATCAAGCGATGCTCCGCCGATGTCTGACGCGTCAAAATATCAACACTGCCGAGCAAAATGCTCGCAACCAATTTCATAAACTGATGCTGTCGATGGGCTATAAAAAAGTGAACATTCAAGTTGAAAAACCATCAATAGGCATCCCCAAACGTCCAAATTGAGAAAAATAAAGCGTCGGAGAGTCCCGACGAGCAAGAAATCAGAAAAACAGCGTTTCGGGATACCCCGACGAGCTGTCCGGAAGAAAAATGAGCTGTCGGGGAGTCCCGACGAGCAAAAATCAGAAAAACAGCGTTTCGGGATGCCCCGACGAGCTGCTCGGAAGAGAAATGAGCTGTCGGAGAATCCCGACGAGCAAAAAATCAGAAAAACAAGAACGGGTGGCTGGCTGAGGGGAGCTGTTTTTCGCCCTTTTGCTGTGTTGAGGGAGATTTCGTAGCTGCGATAGATCAGGGTAGATAGGGAAATGGAATTTTATTATTACCTTTGCACGCAACAAGTTGAGTGTAGATCAAATCAGGATGACGTTTTTTTTAATAACACGAAAAGTAGTAAGAGATGAAGAAAGTATTAATAGCTATTGCTTTATGCACCGTGATGTCGGCTTGCAGCAAAGACGAGCCTATCGACAATGGGAAACACACTCCGACACCGCCGAATACCGAAATGCAGAAAGTGAAGAATGAGGAATTAGCCAAATATTTTGATTTGAATCAAGGTCTCACCGTTTATCAGGCTTTGGAGAAGGTGAAAGCCACGAAGGGTGCGAAGACTGTCGACGGCAGACAGATCCATGTCACTGCTGTCAACGAGGTGAGCCGCGACGAGCAAGCTGGCTCATTCACGGTGGTGGTGGCGGGCACTGTGGCAGGCAAGGCATTTAACAAGAACGTTAACTTTGATGGATTTGCACAGAAGCCCACGGATGAGGCGATGGCCAAACGCGTAGTGGCGACGTGGAAAAGCAACATAGCGTTTCAGAAGGATTTTGATTTTGACACGCTCTATCGCCTCGGCGATTTGTCTAAATTCACCACGGCTTACTGGTCGCAGTTTGTAGATTTCACGGCGTCGGCCCCCGATGGTTCTCGTCGCTATGTGTTTACGCCGGAAGATCTTGCGCAAACCACGATCAGCGATATTCGGTTCTCTGCATCGGGAAGTCGTGCGGGGACAATTTCGTTTGTCGTCACCTATAAAGGCATCAAAGGTAACACGGGTAGCGGCGTGAATGGTGCGCCACAGCTGTCGTTTGATAAAAATGCGTATTACAAGCATCAGGTTTCGCTCCATACAGAGGCTGTCAAAGGGTTTTATATGCGTGGCGTGTATGAGCATATCGACGTGTTTTATGCCGGATTGCTGCAATATGATCACGCGAAGTTTATTCCCCGCATCTTACATAAAATAAAAAATGACGGCGACAACACGATATCTGTGACGCTGAAACTCTTGGCCAACGATGGGAAGGAAACGGAGCTGGCTCAGTTTGAACAAACGCTTAACGGATTTAAGCCCCTCGCCGACCTGAACAAAGATCTGCTGTTGGCCAATAGCACGGAGTTAGGCAAATATTTCGGAAAGAAGTTTCGGACTACGCCCGACGGCGACAAACTCGCGCAGATGAGTGCTTCACCTGTGCGGGCGTGGATAGAGAAGGTGCAAATGGGTGTTCGCCGTGATGGGAATCATATTGATTTGTGGCCTGAAAAGGAGACAAGGGGCAATGGGAGTTCTATTGTCACCGTGTGGAAGCCGGCTTCGGGAAGTGGTTCTACGCTTGATCTTTATTTCGAGAATCCGATCTTTGAGATTGTGGAGGCTCGCAAAGAAGGTATCTTCCTGAATTTGAAGTTGAAGTTGACAAGTGTCAATGGGACTGCCGTGGAAGGCGTGGTCGTGCCTTTGCGCGTGCATCTGATTAAGGAATAAGTAGCATAACGCTGCCCTCATCATACAAACATCGGATTACTCTGGTTGGAGTAATCCGATGTTTATCTTTCATCACAGAATCAATACCACTGCACAGCACTGTTGTAACTGCTGCGTTTGTCATATTTAAGTGCGTCGGTCAGGGTGCTGGCATTGCACCGGAAAGTGAAGTTGTAACTGGTGTAAGGAGCCAAAACAACCGAACAACTCATGTTGAAACAGTGCAAATCGCGTTGTAACGAGGCTGTGGTCATGCTGATAGCATGGTTTTCAAAGTCGTAGCCCGACGAGAAACTGATGTTCCATCCGTCGCTGATGCGTATGTTGCCGCTCACGTTCAGCGTCTGCGTAAACTTGTAAGGATAGCGCATGGTGTTGGTATTGAACGTGCCACCGGTATTCTCACGCATCGTGATTCCATATCCGAAGGTGAGCGACCACGGCATTTTAAACTTCATATATCCATTGGCATCGGTCTCGGCTTTACCTGCTTCGTCATGCTTTTTGGCGCCGCGCTGTCCTTCGATCATACTGTCGTCTACGTTGCTCTCGATGTCGGTGTCCATGCCTTCGTCGTCGTTTGGCTTCTTCTTTTTATCCTCCTCTTTCTTATCCGAGCCGCCGAACCATTTCTTCAACTGTTCGGGACTTAGGGTGAACGATATATTCTGTGACATGCCTTGGAATCGGCCGAATCGTCCTTTTCCCCATTCGGTGTGAGTGCCCACATACGGCTGACCATTATCATCTAACTCGTAAGCGTAAGTGGAGAATACGGCATTCATATTAAAGGTGTAGCTCTTCCACCATTTCAGCCGGACGCGCATCGTGAGGTCGCTCCATCGCCGCTCTTTGGCTGCCATATTATACGACATCGTGGCCCCAAGCTCGTCAATGATACTGATTTTCTTGAAACCGGAGGAGTCTTTATCGCTTTTGACTTTCATCTCGATGTTGTTCGCGACATCCCAGGATATGCTTCCCGTTTTGCCTTTTCCCGGTGCCGTGTACAGTGCTTCCTGGAAGGGCGAATATTCAACGAGCGAGACATTGCCATCGGCGTCGGTCTTTAAATACGAATCATAGTAGCCGTAACGACGTGAGCCGAAATCTGGTGCGTAGTTGAAACTCACCTGCGGTGTGAAGACGTGGCGAACGGCCTGAATCTTATCGCCGAAGAGTTTGCGGTTGGGGACATAGAAAACATACAGCTTGGAACTCGCGCTGACACTCATCCGCCAATCATACACGTTGTGAAAGCCATAGACGGTGTCTTTAACTTCTTTCTGACCGAAGGCATCCCATGAGCGTTTGATCTTGTTGGAGAGCATTCGGTCTGTAAAATTAAATGAGGGATTGACGTTGATATAATTAAACAGTGTGAAGGTTCCGCTAACCGGGATACTGTGTTGCATGCCGTTTCTCCAGTCTTTGATCAGATTGGAGTGCATCAGTTGATCTTCCTTTGTGTTGATCGAATTAGACAATTGGCCCGTATAACTCATGGAGATCTTTTCATACCATCGCTCTTTTCCGGCCTGATGACGACGACGGAATGGATAAAACCGACTGATAGAGATATTCAAGTCGGGCAGTGTCATTGCAATAGACGAGTCGCGCATATTCTGATTCAGATTGGCAGTGGAACTCAACGACATGCCAATGCTCGAAAAATTGACCGACCAGTTGACCGAAGACGTCCGCGTGCTCTGCGTGAGTGTCTGCGGATTATAAAGACTCGACAAGTTGTTACGCTCATAGCTGGACGAAGCGAAATTGACACTTGCCGAGAGAGTACTAAACGGATTGGCTTTGGAGTCTTGCCGGTGGTTCCATTGAATCTTGTAGCTCTGTTGGCGAGCATAATCGGGCAGGCCTTTGTCTCCGGTCTTCGTATCTTGATAACTCAGGTAAAGGCTACCCGAATAGCGGTATCTTTTGTTATAGTTGCTGGCTGCGGAGAGTCCCCACGAACCTTGGTGTAAATCTCACCGAGCAGTTTCAGATCCCAGATGTCGCTGATAGCGAAATAGTAGCCGCCGTCGCGTAGATAGAAACCGCGTGTACTCTCATCGCCGTAAGAAGGCATGATGAAACCGCTGCTGTATTTCTTTGAGAAAGGAAAGAAACCATACGGAATGGCCAACGGCAGCGGCACATCGGCCACAACCAAGTAAGCCGGTCCGAAGACAACATCCTTCCCCGGGCGCACCTTGGCCCGAGACAGAGAGATATAGAAGTCGGGGCAATCCTTATCGCAGGTGGTATAGCGGCCGTGTTCCAAATAAATATCGCCGTTCTCATTGCGTTTCGACCGTTTGCTGAACAAGAATCCTTCCTCCTGCTGTGTCCGAACGTTCTCGATGAGTCCTTTCTTGGTCTTGAAGTTAAACGCCATCGTGTCACTCTCATACTCGCTTCCCCCCATCTTAAACACGGGCTTATTCTTCAACCCGTCTTTAGCCGTGGTGTCTCGCGATCCCGTTGCGTGAACCAGGCTGCTGTCTAAGCTCATATAGATTTTATCACTGGCGAGGTCCATCGATTCGTACTTCACTTTTGAGGAGCCGAATAGATAGGCTGTATTGGTGGCAGCATAGTAGACGAGAGAGTCGGATGCAGAGTAAACCACAGGCGCATCAATGCCGTTTTTCTTTTTCCGGTTAAGAGAATCTAAGTGAATTGAGTCGTCAATAGCTTTGTTATGATGGTAGACGGCCAACTGCAACGAATCCATTTGGGTTGTGTCAGGGATCACGCTATTGTTGGTGTCTCGACGGACAGAATCGTTCATCGCCACCGAATCGCGCTGCACACTCTTCCGTTTGCGCTGCAAGAGAGGAAGAGATGTGCTTGCCATCACAAAAACAACGGCAAACAGTAATAAAACAATCAGTGACTTTCTTCTCATTGGGCTACAAATGTACTTAATTAATAAGGAATGTGCGTCTGATTTTCTATTTTTAACGTATCATCTCATCAGCAAACGAGTTGACGAGTAGACACCTTCTCAATCTATTCGAACATCTTTACCCACTTATCGAAGCGTGCTAAACCTGCTGTCCCAAACTTGGCAAGACTCTGGCGGGCTTGCTCCAAAGTCTTCTCTTGCTCCAAATGCGTTTTGCTGTAAAACTTGTCGGCGTAGCAGATCACTTGCTCTTCCCATGTCTCGGGCAGGAAATCTTGTTCGGGCAAGGGTAGTCCCTGACTTCGGATGTCTTCGATCGAGATTCCGGCGCCCGTGTGTCGCTCGCACACCCGAGCATGCCTCGGGAATCCTTCGGCCCGCAGCATTTCCGCACCGAGCATGCCATGACGGATGTAAGGTTGCGTACCGAAGCATTGAATGCCCGGCGCATCGCAATGAATGATGCCGATGTCGTGCAGCATGGCAGCTTCTTCGATGAAGCGTCGGTCTACCTGTAATTCAGGATGGCGGTCGACAATGCGCAGCGCGCGTGCCGTCACGCTCTTGCTGTGTGTCAGCAGAATATGCCGTAATTCGTTATCCTCTGTATAGTATTTGTCTATAATCTTCTGATAATCCATATCCTCAATACGTGGTTCGGTCTGCTTGATGGCATCGGGCATCGTTTCCTGCCACTGACTGAAACGACAATCAGCACCTTACCACAGCGTTGGCTGTGATATGATGCTGATCGATTCGCCCTTTATTTTAAAACGATGTGTAAGCTGCGATGAAACCGAAGATCACACCCGGTGCATTGGCGATGGTGATAGGCCAGTCGCGTTTCTCCTTGAAGAGGCCATAGCACACCCACAGCGTGCAGTTGATACCGGCCATCAACGGTTGAAGTGGGTCGCCCGGATGTCCACTCAGATTCTGCTGGATCACGCGGAAGTAAAAGACATACATCAATATGGATGTCACCATGCCGACCCAGCCTACACGTTCAAAAAATTTGCTCTTGTCCATAATTGTACTTTATTTAAATTATTATTGCGCTCTTTCGATATAAGCGATCACATCTCCTTTGTTCACTTTGGCACCCTGTTTGGCATTGATCTCAACGAGTTTGCCACCCAGTGCTGCCGGAACAGTAACAAATTCGCCCCAGGGTGCTTGCAGGTAGCAGAATGCGTCGCCCTCGCGATAGTCTTTGCCGATGAATGGCTCAACCGTCGGAGCACATTCGCCGTCGCCATTGAACTCCCAAAACACCTGACCCTTAACCGGTGCAACGATGGCATCGGCCTTGGCGTGCTTGAAAGCAGACAACTGTTCGGGTGTAACCTTACTGCCAAGTGCGGCGTCTTTGGCTTTCTGCAAGTCGGCCAGGAAATTCTTCTTGGCCTGTCCGCTCTTATAATTACGATACTGCTCGGGATGCATGGCGAGTTCGAACAGCTCCTCCTCATCTTGTCCGTAATCCCAGCCGTTCTCGTCCATTTCTTTTCTGAAATCTTCGAGGTTGTTCTTCAACAGCGTATGCGGATCGGCATCGGTAAACTCGCGCCCTTGTTTCTTGGCCAACTCCACGAGTTCGGGAGCCACCTCGCCGGGGATCTTACCACTCTTGCCGAGGATCATGCCCCACATCGAGTCGTCCATCATGACAAATCGGCCCTTGCCCTGTTCCAGGGTGAGGAGATTCATCAAGGCGATGTTCTTGGTGTATTGTGAGAACGGTGTCACAAGTGGGGGATAGCCCACGCGCGGCCATACGTAAGCCACCTCGTCGAAGAGTTTCACGAGCATGTCGTCCATAGACAGTTCGGGGTCTCCTTTCTTCTTGCGGATGTTGTTGATCGTGGTGCGAATGCCCCCCAGATCGGCCATCATCGATCCCATCATACCGCCGGGCAGGCCGCACCCTAAGAGTAGTGAACTCATCAGTTTGTTTTGAGGGTTGATGAAGTAACCCAACCAATCGTCTATGAACTCTTGCGTCAGCGCGCGCGCCTTCATATAGGCGTTCATGTTGATCTCGGGGACATCGAATCCTTCGTTTTTCAGCATGCTCTGCACCGAGATGACGTCCGGGTGAACCTTACCCCAAGAGAGCGGTTCGATCGCCGTGTCGATGATGTCGGCACCGTTATTACAGACTTCGAGAATCGATGCCATCGAGAGTCCCGGACGAGTGGCCGTGGTATTCGATGATGATTTCCGGATGCTTGTCCTTGATGGCTTTAGTAAGCTTGCCCAAAAGTGCAGGCTGACCGATACCGGCCATATCTTTCAGGCATATTTCTTCGGCGCCGGCAGCTATGAGCTTATCGGCGATCTTCGTATAATACTCGAGCGTGTGGATCGGAGAGGTGGTGATGCAGAGTGTGCCCTGCGGTGTCATTCCCGCCTCCTTGGCCCATTTGATACTGGGGATGATGTTGCGCACGTCGTTGAGTCCGTCGAAGATGCGAGGGATGTCCACGCCTTGCGCATGCTTCACGCGATACATCATGGCCCGCACGTCGTCGGGCACGGTGTACATGCGGAGCGCGTTCAGACCGCGGTCGAGCATGTGCGTCTTGATACCCGCTTCGTTGAAAGGTTTACAGAAGGCGCGCACCGCATCGTTGGGGTTCTCGCCGGCCAATAGGTTGACTTGCTCGAAAGCACCACCATTGGTTTCCACACGGGCGAAACATCCCATCTCGATAATGACTGGTGCTATGCGCTCCAGTTGATCCTTGCGTGGCTGAAACTTCCCGGAAGACTGCCACATATCTCGATAAACGAGACTAAACTGTATTTTCTTCTTCATAATTCTGTCTATATTCATTCGCTATACAGCCTGCAAAAGTAGGCAAAAAATATCAAATGACAGACCATCCCGTTACTTTTTTTCCGGTGGCCTGTCGCTGCCGGCCTGTCAGTCTGCCGGCTCCTGCGGCGTCTCTTCTCCGGTCTGTGTCTCGATTGCCACTGCGTCGACCGGAGCGCCCGACTGTGCCTGGCGAGCCATCTGTCGCCGCATGTTCATGATCTTGAATGCGTTGATACACTCAACGATGCCGTAGAGAATCATCGTCCAACCGATGACAAACAGTGGGGCCGTGCTTATCCAGTCGGGTTTGACTATGGCCGTCAGGCCCACGAGAAACACCAGCGTGGGCATCAGCCAATAGATCATGCCCACACGGGTGTGCTTGGCGAGGCCGGCCAGCATCACATATTGGCCGATGGAGCCCAGGATGAGAATGCCACCGAGAATATAGGTCATCCAATCCACTATCGTATTTGGTGCCAACGCGAGGATAACACCTAGGATCAAACTCCCTAAACCGGCAATGGGAAAGGTGGGTTTGCTGTCGGGTTGCGCCGCTTCGGGCACGTCGGTCGCAGTGGCCCGATCATCATGCAGCGACACATAATAAACAATGCAGGTGATGAGTCCTGAGAGAAAAAACAGTATGCCGATACTCACCGTGAGCCATGTCACCATATCCTGACGGTATTTGATCAGCAGTGCACCCACAATTAGCGCGACGGCTGCACGGAAGAAAGATGTTTGGATCAATTTCATAACCTCTTGATTTTTATTAAACTCGATGGTCGCCTGTCACTGCGGCGTCATCTTGCGGTTGCAAAAGTACGAAGAATCCATGTAAAACCGACAGAAATCGCCCATATTTATGTGCTGTGAGAAGTCGTATAGGAGTGGGGCACAGGTATGGGACTTGTGGCCCACAAGTCCTATACTTCTCATTGAGTGGGAAATGAGCTGATGCTATGAGGAGTTTGAGAGATTGATTGATCAGTGTATTAAGACAGTATTGTAGTCCAAAAGATCACTATTTATTAGTATATACGACCTGTGAATTACTATTTTATTCACAGTCTATCCTAATAAATAGGTATTTATGGAAAATAGTTACCGTTAAGTGAACAACCAATATCACTTTTTTCATATCTTTGCTGAAGAATGTATCAAATAATAACAGAATGGAGGTTTTACTATGAAAGGAAAACTACAACTAACTGTATTAATGATCATATTCCTGAGTGCTTTCATTGCTCTCTGTATATATGGTAGAAATAAAATTGTTTGCTTGGAGAAGGTGGAAGATTCTCTTCAAATTCAGTTGAGATATGCCCATAGCACAATTGTAAATTATCGTGATATTATGGGTCTTTCTTGGGATTTACAGAATCGTAAACTAAGATCTGATTCGATTAAATTAGTAAGCAAAGGTAGAGAAATTCTATTTGCAGATATTCTTAGTGATAAAAAAGTATATGCTAGCCTATCGACAGACAATTGCTGGTCGTGCGTTTTATCTCTTCAAAACTATATTTTAGCACATAAGGAAGATAAGAATGTAATCTACTTAATACACTACTATGATCCAGAGATGCTTAGGGCATTTCTATTATATTCTAAGATTAAAAACAATGTGTACTTGATTAAAGGCAAACAGCCTCGTCCAGTTGATGATAGTTCTGCACCATACCTTTTTATGGCTACAAAAGATGGGAGAATAACGAAAGTATTAAGACCGCTAAGGGAGGATAGTGGCCTACTTAATACATATTTCTTTAATAATTAAATAAATTATTAAAATGAAAAAGACTTTTCTAATTACGGCGTTTTGTGCTTTATTGGGCATAATCGTTTTCTCTTGTTCGCAAGATGAGTTAGATGGAACAACAGATGTTTCTGAAATGAAGGGAAGCCTATCTAGTGACAATGCAGAGCTCTCCAATTATTTTAAAACAAGTGATTTCCAATTAATGGTTCGTAGTCATGGACTTGATCTTGGTAGTATAAACTTGAATCATGTGAGTAAACAATCATATGATGACTATTATGTAGATAGCTATATAATTCCTGTCGGGGATGAAGATACTCCTAAGGGAACAATGGTAGTCTGTGCAGATTATAAGCACTCACAATATTATGCGATCTATATGGACCTTTCTGATATACTGATTTCAAATAGCTCTAAGGCTTGTGTCTCTTTTAGTGATGGAACGGAGCTTGCTGATTATCGAGTAACACACAAAGAAAACAACATTAGTTTTAAACTTGATAAGGTATATTCAGATAAGGGTACCGAGGTTAGTTGTTTAACAAGAATGTTACCTCCGCCACAAGGAAAGGAATCTTGGTCTAATTGTGTTCGTCGGGTATTTCAAACTGCGTCTGAGAGTTGTGCCAAGGATCCACGGTGTCACATTATGTGTGTAACGCCAGACCTCCTTACAAGAGGAGGTTGTACAGGTTCAATGATTGCAGCAGCAGCTGCAGCATGTGTTCTGAGATGTTAGCTATAACTATTTGGCAGTTTTTGAATATTATCCTCTCGTTAGAAATTCTGCCAATTCTGTAAATAATATGATACTCTCTATAATCGGATAACGATATTAGCAAACAATTAAAATTTAACATTTATGACAACAACACACGAAAATCCGCTTAGTATCTGGGTAAGATTGATCTTGTTATTAGACATAATCTATCTTATTGTCCCCTTATTGGGTGCCCTCACTTTGGAATCCAATACATATGACTTTTGTTTCAGGTTAGGTGTCATGGCCTGCCTCGTGGGAATCTATTGTAGGCAGCGATGGGGCGTAATCGGCTTTTATGCTTTACTGATCGTCAACTTTGTGTGTGCCGCCTTTCTTCACTTGGGAATGGGGACGCACGATGTGATGCTTAATTTTGCCGGATTCCTTGTTCAGGCACTATGGATTTATTTAGCCCTGTCGATCAGGAAGGATAGGCGCTCGGGCTGGAGTGTGATCTTCGGTTTGAAAGACCGAGGACATGAGATGAATTAAATGCCGAACCACCAACTCGCAGCAGTGCATACACGAGCGATTGCCGTGAATGTAGCGGGGGGAGGTGGCTATTCTTTACATGCGCTGATAGAGGCTGGCGGCCGATAGCCTCTATCAGTGTTTATGAGTAGTCGTATAGAAGTGGGGCACAGGTATAGGACTTGTGCCCCACAAGTCCTATACTTCTCATTTGGTGGGAAATGAGTCGATTGGGGGTGATTCTTTTGTTGTCCCGATTATTTTGTGTATTTTTGCGCAGTTCGATCAATAAAAGGAATAAGGACAGATGACTACATTATATTTGGTGCGCCATGGTGAGACCGTGGACAATGTACGGCAGATCTTGCAGGGGCAGAGACCCGGCGAGTTGAACGATACGGGTGTCAGACAGGCCCAAGCGGTGTGCGACAAAATGCGCGAGGTGGCTATCGATGCTTCATAGCCAGTGATTTGGCTCGCTCTTATGCCACGTGCGAAATCATTGCGAAACCTCACCACAAGGAGGTGAGGACAAGCAGTCTGCTCCGTGAGCGCGACTGGGGCGACTTCACGGGAGCTTTTATCCCCGACCTGAAAGGGAAGACGTGGCCTGCCAATGTGGAGACGCTGGATGCCATCAAGGCGCGTGCCCAACGGTTTCTGGATAAACTCAAATCCGATTATCCCAACCAGACGGTGCTGGCCGTGGGGCATGGCATTATCAATAAAGCCATTCAGAGTGTCTTTTATGGTAAACCTATGACCGAAATACAAAAGATGGCTAACGCGGAAGTGCGGGTGTTAAAGCTCTGATACTATAAAATGGAAAAGGGAACTGCCTGTCACAGGCTGTCCCCTCTCTCTCATTAATAACTCTCTGATTTATTACCATTGATTAACATCTATCCTGATTCCATCTTTTTCCTAATCCTATTGATCTAATTTAGAACGCTGATATTATAACTCTACTGTTTGTTTTTTATAACTCTACTATTGGAAAGCTGTCTATTTTATTTTCGTCCGCCGAAGTGTCCGCCACCACCGCTGTTGCTGCTACTGCCGAAACTGCGGGTGGATGCATTGCTATTGCCACCTCCGAAACTCCGGCCTGTCATGCTGCTGTCGGATTCACCAAAGCTGCGTGACGATGAGCCGAACGATCGGGTGAAAGTGCTCTGTTGGGACGCGCCGCCGAAATGGCCGCCGCCAAAGGTGTTGTTGCTACGCGAGTTGCGGCTGTCGAAGAAACTGCGGCGGGTTTCTGAGCCGCCAAACTCTCTCTGCGGCATCCCCGAACCGTAACCCACGGTGGTTCTTGTGCTGCTTTGTCCGAAGGAACGTACACGGTTGTTGCCAGCCGATTCCTGTCCGAACGAGCGGGAGCGGGCAGTTTCATAATTGCCGTTGTCGAACGAGCGGGGACGATCTATGTTTCTGTTTCCTCCTCCAAATGAGCGCGGTCTATCGATATTACGGTTTCCCTCGCCGAATGAGCGGTTGTTGCCGAACGGGCTGTTGCGCTGGTAATCGCGGGCGTTCTCATATTTGATAAACTGCGTGTTACCGGAGTTGACGATCATCACGGAGCCTCGTCCGAAGTCTCCACGATCAAATCCGTCGCGCATCCCGATGTAATGTTCACTGTAATGAGGTCTGAAAGTGCGTCCGCTATACCAACTCCGTCCGCCATTCATCCGCCAACTGTGATCTCCGCAATATACACTGAAAAATGTCGGACGACCGAAATAGAAGTAATCTCTATGCGGATAACGTGCGTAAACGCCGAAGTGCCAGTAACCTTCATCCAATACAAGGGTCGATAGAAGTAGTTGGCTCTGCAATAAGCCCGATACTGCCAGTCGAGTAAGATATAACCGAGATCGATGTTGCGTTGACGCCAATATGCTCCGTAAAGGTCGGCATAATCATCGATGCTCATCAGATAATCGAGGTTGATCTCATAAGCAGCCTCATACTGATCATCCGTCAGATTGAGTTCATAAGCCATCTTATCGGTAAGAAACAGAGCCTGTTCTCTTGCCTGTCGATAACTCATCGCTTGTGCACAGACTGTGAATGTGAACAGTGCTGTGAGGATTGCCATTATCTTCTTCATAATCGTAGGCTTTTAAGTTCTTAATCTTTTATCTGCTGCAAAATTAATCTCGGGAAACAGGCTGCGAAAAGGATTTTCCCTATATCGGACGGGGTTTTCCCTATATCGTTATAATAAAGGAAGCACGATGGCGTTATACCTTATATAATAAGGTATTGATGAAAAGATGGTCTTTACTCGCGGCATGGCTCGTGATGGCCTTGACGGTGAGCGCACAGTGGCAAGACGAGCAGCCACAGCCGATGCGACCGTGGAGCGGATTGCACTATATGGTTGGCGTGCAGACTTCGACAGCTAAGGGGCAGACACCATTGTGGCTGAATGCTAACCGATACGGATTGAGTTCGCTCGAAAAGGCGAACGGCTATTTACGTGCGGCGCTCGAACGCCCTTTACAGACAGATTCTGGTCGTAAATGGGGACTCGGTTACAGTCTGGATGTCGCTCTCCCATATCACTATACGAGTAAGGTGGTGGTGCAGCAGGCTTTCGTTGAGTTGCGATGGCTGCATGGGGTGCTGTCTGTGGGTAGCAAACAGGTGCCGATGGAATTTAAAAACAACGCATTGAGTAGTGGATCGCAGGCCTTAGGCATCAACGCCAGACCCGTCCCGCAGATTCGTCTGTCGCTTCCTGATTATTGGATTCTGCCTTTCGGCGGGGAATGGCTACGCCTGAAAGGACATCTCGCCTATGGCAGGATGACCGATGATGGGTGGCAACACGACTTCACCGACCGTCGGCAACGATATGCCGACAAGGTGCTCTATCATAGCAAGGCAGGCTATCTGAAAGTGGGTAATGAAGATGTGTTTTGTCCGTGGTCGTTGGAACTGGGGCTTGAGATGGCTTCCACGTTTGGCGGTACGGTTTATTTGCCGCAGGATGACGGCTCAATGCGTGTCATCAAAGGGGGAACAGGATTGCGGAATTACTGGAAAGCCTTGGTACCGGGCGGTTCCGAAGTGATCGAAAAGGGTACGGTTTATCAAAATGCAGAGGGTAATCAGTTGGGCAGTTGGCTCATCCGACTGAACTATGATGTTGACACTTGGTGCCTGAGGGCCTATGCCGATAAATTCTTCGAGGACCACTCGGCTATGCTACAATTAGACTACGACGGCTACGGCACGGGTGGTGAATGGAATCAGCGGGTGAAGCGACGTTATCTGTTGTATGATTTCAAGGACTGGATGCTGGGAATGGAGTTGAATGTCAAGTATGGATCTTGGTTGAGAGACATCGTCTTCGAATATATCTACACGAAATATCAAAGCGGACCGGTGTATCACGATCATACGCAAGCAATCCCTGATCATATTGGTGGGCGAGATAATTATTACAACCACGCGATTTACATGGGTTGGCAACATTGGGGACAGGTGATGGGTAACCCACTGTTTCGTTCGCCGATCTATAACCGAAATGGCAGAATCGATGTGGCGAATAATCGTTTTGTGGCCTATCATTTGGGGGTTAGCGGTCGGCCGATCGACTGTTTGGGTTATCGCGTGCTGACCACGTATCAGACAGGCTATGGAACATATGTAGAGCCTTATACGAAACCGCATCATAACGTGAGCATTTTATTGGAAATGGATTGGCAGTTGTCTCATGGTTGGTCTGTGACAGGAGCTTACGGCATGGATGCAGGTCACATTCTGGGACATAATTACGGGGTTCAATTCACCATAGCTAAACGTGGAATCTTTAATTTGTAAACAAGAAATGAAACGAAATATACGATTATCGGTTTGTTATTTCATCATCGGCTGTATGTTTGTTTCCTGTGATCTGGAAACGGAAAGAGCGGGAAGAGTCGAGGGAATGTGGCATTTGGAGCAGGTGGATAGTTTGCAGACGAATGGAGTCTGTGACTTGTCGGATCGACGGTTGTTTTGGTCTTTCGAGCGCAGGCTGATGAGTCTGTCTGATGCAGACTGGCAGCATCTCGAATATTTGTTACGCTTCAATGATACGGGCGATAGTCTCTTCTTGTCTGATCCGTATGAGTCGAATCGTGAGAAAGGCGACATCGCGATATCTGATGCTGCCGTCCTCGCTCCTTATGGCATCCATTCGCTCAACGATCATTTTAAGATCGAGCTTCTTTCAGGTCAGAAAATGCTTCTATCGAACACGCGTTGGCGTCTCAGATTTCGTAAATTCTGAGTCGGAGGGACACGCCTTGTTGTTATAGACAGGATTCTCGGATACTTTTAATAAGAAGGGAAGTTGTAAAAAAGATCGTGCCAAGCAAAAAGTGATGATTCATCATCTTCTTGCTTGGCACGTGCTATTTCCTTTGGGGTGGCTGGTGGGATTCGAACCCACGACATTCAGAACCACAATCTGACGCTCTAACCAACTGAACTACAGCCACCGTGTTGGGTATCTATTGCTATTGAAAGCGGTGCAAAGATATAACATTTCTTTGTTACGACCAAATTTTTAGACTGTTTTTTTGTTCTTACGGTGCCATTTTATCGTTTTGTAGAATCCAACAGCAAATGCGAAATTGGTGAAAAGTCTTGCAGAAACAAGTTATCGGTGTGTCGAATTTGAGTTTTTTCTTGGTCTTCGGTTCAACTTCTTTTGAATATTCATGACCGCCTGTGGCCGAACTCATCCAAATTCGCGTTCTTAGGTATGTACAATTAGTCCGGAAGTGCTGGCAGAAGAGCACAAGGCTGTGAGTGATTTCAATTCAATAATGTGCAATTAGTCCCTACCTCTGTTGTCTTGCCAAGAACTCTGAATCCTTTATTTCAATTCAATAATGTACAATTAGTCCCCACCTTTGTAAGTACATGGGATTCTCGCTCACAAATTTCAATTCAATAATGTGCAATTAGTCCACAACCGCCGTTTACTGGGATTCCCCGATATATTATTTCAATTCAATAATGTGCAATTAGTCCTCTTCGACTTCAAACTCCCCGATGAGCTTATTTTTCATTTCAATTCAATAATGTACAATTAGTCCACTGCATCGACCGACTCTTCACAGCGCCGTTTTTTAATTTCAATTCAATAATGTACAATTAGTCCTCGGCGCTGGTTGATATTGGTCTCCTCATAAAAGAGCCATTTCAATTCAATAATGTACAATTAGTCCATGTGAATGATAATTACTACATCGGCCGGCATCCAATTTCAATTCAATAATGTACAATTAGTCCCCGGGTTCAGTTCATGATGCCCAACGATCCGAATCTGATTTCAATTCAATAATGTACAATTAGTCCAGTGAAGACGCTGATCATCCCGAAACAGATTCGCAATTTCAATTCAATAATGTACAATTAGTCCGATTCCTGACTTCATCGGTGAATCCAAATGAGAGTTATTTCAATTCAATAATGTACAATTAGTCCCCGATCTGGTTTCTTTTAGCAGTTTGTGATACCGAATTTCAATTCAATAATGTACAATTAGTCCTCTTTGTCATCAAGTCTATTACTATTTTCGTCAAAATTTCAATTCAATAATGTACAATTAGTCCGGTATAAATCCCTCACTAAACAGATAATAGTTTCCATTTCAATTCAATAATGTACAATTAGTCCGTGTTTGACAAGCTCGCACAGAGTCAGGCCAAGGTGATTTCAATTCAATAATGTACAATTAGTCCCTGAAAGCTGCCGGCAAGGGAGATGTATCTATCGAATTTCAATTCAATAATGTACAATTAGTCCACACCTGACAATTTCCTTCAGCATAACTTCTTGACGATTTCAATTCAATAATGTACAATTAGTCCATCCTGGTCTCCGCCCAGCTTTACACGCATTTTATCGATTTCAATTCAATAATGTACAATTAGTCCGCGTAGATGAGATGCAGTATAGATATACTTGTTCGATGAATTTCAATTCAATAATGTACAATTAGTCCCCGGCAGCAGCGTCTTTACATCAATAACCTTACTACCATTTCAATTCAATAATGTACAATTAGTCCGCCGTTCGGGGTGATTTTATGTGTAGACAGGTGATCGATTTCAATTCAATAATGTACAATTAGTCCCGGTGAACTCATTCAAGTTGAACGGTGTGCAGGTAATTTCAATTCAATAATGTACAATTAGTCCACCTCGCACTCGAAGAGCTATTGAAAGGTATCGCAAATTTCAATTCAATAATGTACAATTAGTCCGGGATTCGTCGAAGCGGCTCGTATGGTAGTTGCGGATTTCAATTCAATAATGTACAATTAGTCCTTTTCCCCCTCTTTAAATAAATTCTCTGCAAAAAGCTATTTCAATTCAATAATGTACAATTAGTCCAGTCGATAGTGTTATGGTGAGCAGCTCACTTTCGGTATTTCAATTCAATAATGTACAATTAGTCCACTTGACTCTCGCACATATCGCCGCTGGCGAATGTATTTCAATTCAATAATGTACAATTAGTCCTCTGATAATGATTCAAAAAGAAACAGAGGAATGTAATTTCAATTCAATAATGTACAATTAGTCCGATATATCTTGTAATCGCCGATTCCGTAAGCCCATATTTCAATTCAATAATGTACAATTAGTCCGGAATTGAGAATATTATCAATGTCAAAGTAGGATTTGATTTCAATTCAATAATGTACAATTAGTCCCGTATTGTACGAGATTGCAACCGCCAATATTATGAATTTCAATTCAATAATGTACAATTAGTCCTTAAAAATTCCGCAGCCTTGCGTAATGAAGATGCAATTTCAATTCAATAATGTACAATTAGTCCCCGTTATAAATCATGAAAGAGTTCACTGATTTTCAGTTATTTTCGCATGCAAAGGTATGGAAAATAACTGATAAAAAGTGTCGATGTTTGATAAGTATTTTTCTGTGGAGGAACGACACTCTATCTAAATAGTTGTGAATCAATAAGTCAAAGAACAAGTGATAAGTTCAAATACTTTAATAAGGACAAGTTTATTTTTGTTCGACAACTTCCAACTATAAAAAATTATCTGTGCTACACCGTTCCAACCCGATAATTTCCTTATTTAAAACCCACTGGGATTTACCTTTGAAAAGGATAATACTATCCTGTTCCTTCTCCATAATTTCCTCTGCTTGTAGTAGAAGTGCCTTCAATTTCACTTCGGTAATCTCGCCCTCAAATACCGAATTCTGAATCCAACTCAGATATTGGCGGCAAAGTTTGAGCATCTTACCTACACGTCTTTCTCCAATATCATAAACTAAAACCACATACATAAAAAAATCTCCCTATTACCAATACATTTTGAAAGGTTTATACTCTTCCATTTCCAAAAGATGTTTTGCCAACTTATAGCATTCGAGCTTCATTAGATGCTGATAACTAACCTTTCGCCCAAGCGCGCGATGTTGAATCGTTTCTTTCAGACGATCTTCCATCGCCTGTACGAAAATCTTCTTTCCATTCGCATTGAGTAGGCATCGATTAAGTTTTCTATCAAAATGTTTCTCTTGGATAAGTTTTTTATTGAGCACTTTAAAAATAACGCGATCGACAAGAATAGGTTTGAATATCTCTGAGACATCTAATGCCAGTGAAAAACGCCGCTCTCCGGGGGTGTGTAGGAAGCTGATCGTGGGATTAAGCTGTGTCTGATGTATTGCACGCAGACATTGCGTGTAACACATCATATTCCCAAATGAGATCAATGCATTCACTTCATTTCGTGGCGGCTGCTTACTTCTTCCGCCCATCTCGAAATCATTGATGATTAGGTTGAATGCGTCGTAATAAATCTGCCGAATATTCCCCTCTATTCCCATCAATTCTTCAATAGATTCTGTTTCTTCAATCTTGTTGGCAAGAACATGAATCATCTCCATCTTTTCTTCCATATCTTTGCCGCGTCTATTGTAATATTGAAGATTTTTCTGCATATTGAAAGCGGACCCTTCAATAAATTTCCGGGCAATCACCTGACGTTTCTTGATTGATCGATATGCAGCAGTCTGCGCAAGCAGCATTTTTCCAGACAAGAGTCCATCGCGTGGCATAAAAGAACCCGTGTAATTCTCATAATAATCGAAAAAATGTACAGGAATATCTCGTTGGCCAAGGAAATTGAACAACGCACTATTGGCGCGCAAGGCACCGAAGCAATAAAATTCATTCACATCTTCGACCGGTAGAAATCTTGCTTGTCCCAATTCCTCTTTTCCTTCGGTTTCCACCACGGGAGTAAATTTCAACGTATTATCACGGCGCTCCAATATCCCAGGATTAAACAAATAAAAAGTTCGCTTCATTCACGCTCCTCCTCAGAATAACAAAAGTCAAAATAGCTACAATTCCTACAAAATCCTCGCCTTTTGATTAGCGGACAATGCTCTTCTGCAATGATTGTCTCGATTTCGCCCATCATTCGTTGCAACTCACAGATATCGTCCTCCTCAAGCGTGACTTTCTTTGTACGCCGCAAAGCCGGATATTCTAAAATCCCGGTGCAGTTGGCAATACCGTTTTGCTGAAACACATACAAATAATATTTCAGCTGCCATTCATGTGCGACTTCGATCTTATTTGATTTTTTCAATTCGTGGATCACACGGTTACGCGAATCAAAGAAGTCAACTTTTATACCATCGATTGCCACCTCTTCATATTGGGTAGATCGCTGTGGATAACTCTTTTCATGCAACAGCATTCCCTCTTCTACTGCATCAGAATTGTGTTCCATCGTAATCCCATTGGCAAAGAGCCATAGCTTCCGATGGCACACTTGAAAATAATTGAAACAGGTTCCTGTTATTTGCATAATCTTCGGAATACTGCTATTTTGTGAAAGATCATCATTCCATATTCCCCTTATGTTGAGAGAAGCTGTACAGAATCTTTTTCCTTTTCCAAGGGGTTGGAAATGTTGCCAGCAGTCTGTTTACGCTTTCCAAGGGGTTGGAAATGTTGCCAGCGGTCTGTTTACGCTTTCCAAGGGGTTGGAAACGTTGCCAGCGGTCTATTTGCGTTTTCCAAGTAGTTGGAAATGCTCCCAGGCGATCGTTTGCGCTTTCCAAGTAGTTGGAAAGATCCGGACGTTCTCGTTGCGGGTGAGAACGCCCGGGATTAAATCCATTATACTTGATGTTCGTAATCAAATGCCAGCATCATTTCAACCAACTTCTTCTCTGCGGCTTCTAAGGCGTCGGCCGACTCCGACTCTGTCTGTACATAGCCTGCACAGGGCAATGTAACGAATACATTAGCCCCAGCCGTTTCATCGATGATTGGTTTGGCCCGCTGTATTTCGCCGTTGTCAATCAACTTAGCCCGAATGGCCGCTGGCACAGTATTGGCGTTATCGCTGATAGCAACAGCCAAGGTTTCCATCAGGCTGAAAGTGCGAGCCTGATTAGAAGTGATACGCCAGTTGATGAGCGCATTGGCCAGAGCTGGAATCACTTTTTCGCGTTCTTCTCGCGGAAGCACCAGACATTTGCCGAACACATTTTCGCTCTCTATCCATCCTCCGGTTTTCAGTTCTTCAATTTTTTCTTTGGTTAGTTCGGGTTCATGTTGATTCGTCGATACACAGAACAGTGTACGCAAATCAATGGCAACGTCTGATATGAAGAGACCGCTTGCACGCTTATTGTCTGGAATCCAGTTGCGGCGAGGCAGTGTTCGCTTATTCTCAAATAAATAAGCCTCGATCTGTTCCTCTGTCAGAAGTTCGTTGCTACCAACTATCCTAACATTAACGGGATTGTAGTCTGGGCGGTCGCTGCGGTCAAAAGTCAGATTCTCTTTATAACTTCCTGCAAGAAGAGGATGAATGGCACGCATCGACGAGATGGAAAGCGGACTACGACGTTTTACAGTCGGGCCATTCCCATCAGCTTTCATCCACCCGCCTAATAGCTGATCTACATATCTCGGATCACAGGGTGACCAAGGCTCTTTATTTTCTAATTCGTGCTTGGCATTGATATTATAATTGAATGTAATCGGAGCCATTGGCACATTCAATTCATCTGTCAATGCTTGCAAAATAGACCGCTTCACTTGTTGTCCGCTTGAGAATGGAACTGATCTATTGAATTGGGGATCAAAATAAGTTTTCTGACCATCAGACACACAAAACACCGTGTGATCTGCGTGCTTCAATGCACGCAAGTAAATGTAAGGATTCATAGTTGTTTTATTTTTTTGTTATTGATTTTTGCGTATTGAAAGCGCACAAGAGTTAGAAAATAAGGGACATTGTCTGTCGGCATTGCATTTACTGTTTGTGCAATCGTGTCGATAGCCTCCTTATTTTCAGCATCGCCGATAATATTGACTAATGCGCTGATAAAGGCATTCTTGTTGGTTGCCTTGATCACCTCATCCACCTTGCGGGAATTGCCTGTCTTACTCTGTCGTCCTGCGGTTGCATACGCTTGAAGCGCATTTGCAAACTCTTGGGCCGTAGCCCATAAATCTTCGTTATTCAGCATAGCTATTATCCAAGTTATGTAAGTATTAAATAAAATGGTTTGTTGTTCATCTTCTTTATATTTCGGGAGTTTCTTTCCCATGATATAGTCGCGCAGCCCTTTCGGTTCCATTGCCGTGATGCCAATGGCACCTCGTTGGCATGCTTTCTGGAATCCCATCGCTGTGCCCCATAATTCCTCCGCTTGCTTCCCGTCCATTGCAAACAACTTCTTGTACAACGTAAGTGGATGACGAATCTGATCCAATGCAAAAGGAATAAAGCCGATCGTCGTATTCGTTTGTCCAAGGCTGAAAACATAACCTAAAAGTTGAGGTTTTTCAAAGTGGTTACAAATACCGATGAGAAGTTTGGTCCATGAAATCGTCTCGATGCCAAGTCCATCACCTTTTAATTCTGTTGGTGAAAAATTAGCTAATGGACTATCCGGATCATATATTTTGGAATATCTATGTGCAAGCCACTGCGCATTCCAGGCTGATGATAGCTGATTTCCTCTCATCGCAGCATTTGAATCAACCATTTGGCGATAATATTTCCAACCAATGAACGTGTCCCATAAAATATCGGGATCTTCGAATAGGATCGATACTCCTCCTTGAATACCTAATGCCAAGCAGGAGCCGATCCACGAATAATAGATATCGTCTTCGGAAATTGAGATGGGAATATTTGTAACTTGTCCGGAAGTCGAGGCATATCCTTTTTCTTCCGATGCTGCATAGCCAATTGCTATGCTGGCATCTTTACTCCCGGCGGAAATCTTTTCATGAAGATCTTCCAGCTTTTCTTGTCGTTCGTTTGGCGTTAGATTATCTACCTTTTGTCCTTTCTTCATTTGTACAAAAGGTGAATTTTGAACCCATTGCAGATATTTATTGCTACCAAAGACTAATGGATGAAAGACTTCATCAAAGAAATCTTTTGCATGATATTCTTTTCCGATCTTTTCCTTGTAGACTTTCAGGAAGATTCGTCCTATATTTGTTGTTACCATAAGTCTATAAAATTTCAAATGTGTTATAATATTCAGCACTCGCGTAATCCATTTGAAGCCCGAGCTCCTCTGAATAGGCTTTATCCGGTATGATATATGGATGATGACCAACTTCTATCTTATCGAGCCTGCGAAAAGCAATGGCTCTGTAACTTACAGGGATTTCGGCTTTTGCTTTCTCTATGGCCGTATCTGTTTTATAGCTATCGCGATCTGTCTGCGTGATACAAATAGCCGATTCGATATCCAAGACATCAAGCAACGCCGACTTAGAATAATGACAGAGTTTTTTCAGCTGCCATTTACCACCTGTATAAACAGCCCCACTATAATCTATATTGGTGATCGTAATATCGGGATATACCTTGTCGAGCATCTGTTGTATTCCTGTCTCATGGAGGATAGCACCATCTGGTAACACCTCATAGCTCCGTTGCAGGACAGGTAAGGAATAGGGTCGTGCTTCACGCTCATTTTCAGGTGGAGCAAGGACATAGATTGGCTTATATTTACCGATTGTAGCTGCACTTCTCTTACGATTGATACGCCCAAATCGTTGTATTAAGGCATCAATAGGAGCACATTCGGTAATCATGAGATCAAACTGATATCTAAACTTACTTCAACAACTTGTGTAGACACGACAATGCAAGTTTCAGACAATGCGTTGAATTTGTTTTTGAGTTCCTGTTCCAACCTTTGTCGATCTCCTCGCTTAAAACGGCTATGTATCAACATTCGTTGCACATCAGGATATCTGTCACTCAATTCGAGATAAAGCTGTTGTGCGCGTTTCACCTGATTGCACACGATAAGAATCTTTTGCTGACGTTCAATGGCATCGGATAACAAGTTTCCACATTGGTCGAAAGATTCTACCTTATATATTATATGGCGATTAAAAGACGCTAATGTGTCGTTAGGAAGTTTGACTTCGTACACTTTCTCTTTATTGCCCAAGAGCGACAAAACTTTTTCATACAGTACGGACGGCATCGTAGCTGTTCCTATATGGATCCGGCAGTTCAGGACAAGCAATATTTCTATAATCCGAAGTACGATCGATTGAATGGTATCTGAATAAGTGTGAATCTCATCGAGTATGATGTCGCAGCCTTGTAAGTCGGCAGCCATTGCTTCATAACCCTTGATTCCAAAGACGAGAGATGCCATTTGATGCGGAGTAAGCACTTTAACAGATGCACCGATATGCCGTTGTAGGATCACCTCTTCGAGTGTTCCGTCTTCGGCAATCAAATTTGATGCTGCATGTAACAGATAGATTTGAGCGTCAGTATCATTAAGATCCGTTTTAATACGATCATACATTGCATTGATAGATGCCTGAAATGGAAGTGTATAAAATACACGTCCGCGGCATCTTTTCAATAAGAAATCGGTTTTTCCTGCTCCTGTGGGAGCTGTTACCAAAGTGTGTGGACGACTATCTTCCGAAGAGATAAGAGACAACGGATAGAGTTCATTTTGGCGTTGATAAAATGATAAATCGGGCTTTATAAATAATCTGTCTATATTGATCTCTGTCTTGTCTGCCAAAGCAGAAGCGTAGTGGTCAGCAGCCATCAGCAATCCTTTCCACAACGAGCATCCGTTCTTAAATGTCCAACACGAGTCTACCACAAAGTTATAATTTGCTTGTGCCTCTTTAATATCAATATCATGTGTCTTCAAGCCCAATTCCGATAAGATTCCCAAAGCTGTCGTGCTCCATTCGTTGAATCTTCCACTATGGATTTCAAAGCTTTCAGTATTTTCATCCAAATCCAATAATCCTTTATTTTTGGGATCATTGCGAAATAATGACTTATGATGTGCCGTAATCATTTCGATAATAGGTAATCTTTCTTCCTCTTCTACCAATGATAGAAAGAATAAAGAAGCAATCTCGTGACGAAAGATAAATCCTGGAGGTCTCACATATCCATGTTTGAGTGTCTGTTGAAACAAGGGACTCGCCTTGCCAATATCGTGAAGCCAGGCCCCTTTCCGTGCGAGATTCTCGTCTAATCCCAGATTTCTTGCAATGATAACGGCTACTTGGGCAACATCTTCAAGATGCTGTTTCAGTGTTATAAGTCCCGAGTCTTCGTGTTTGGCCAGGATATGATCGTATGCACTACTCATAAACCGAATACAGGATTTCCGCTTACCTCCAAGCGTCCGTACATCGGGCGATTATCATCAAAGCGATTATAACCGACAAGAAAAGAATTTTCCGATTGCCCGAAACGCAATTCAAAACCGTCAATCGTGGCAAACTCTTCTTCTTCCATCTCTGAAATTTCTGCATTCGGCAGCATCAGATCTTCATTCCTACACAAACAGAGATGCTGTCTGGCTGCTATCTCTGCCGAATCTCTATCTGCAAAAGCGAGATGGAGAATAGGATTGAGCATTACACCTCGGTTGAGAATAGATTGATTACGCACCCATCTCTTCTCCTTGGGCTTTTTGTCCCACCCCCGTGCCTGCGTACGTTCTTGCTGAATGTCAATGGCACTGTAACTAAGTTTGTGTCGCAATATCTTGCCGATCACCCCTGGATAAGTCAACATTTCTGGGAAAAGTTTCTTCTCTATTCCTTCGATTACGGATGGTGTCAGAAATTGCTGACTATAAGTCAAACCATCGCGAACAGCCGTCCAAGGTTTGATAAAACCGAATTTTCCTTGATACTTGACTACGAACATATTGTTATCATTAGACTTTTACATAATCATTCCAAATCCCAGGCTTGTTTTTTCGCCAAGTCCTCCTTCGTATGCTATCTGCATGAGTGGTTCGGGGAGTGACAGAGAAAACGAGAAATCATAGCCACGGACAAACGTTTGTGCCCGAGTTCCTGCTTTGATTTTAATCAACTTGGGTTTAATTTTGCTGAGGATATTCATTTTACAGAAAGTTTCACCTTGGTAGATTTCACCATTGAGAGCTTCATAGCGTGCCAGTAATCCTTTTAATAGAGCCTCCGAATAATTTGGCGCTTCGGGCGAAAGATATTGTGTATTGCCGTTTTCTGTACGTTGGGTAATACATACCGGCGACATTGTTTGAAAGGTCATTGTCTCTTTATATTCCAATGGTGGCATGATTTCAATGTCACGTACCACAAATTCTACTTTTGAAAACTGATCACCTATTTGAAATACCTGTTCCTTGAAAACTCCTTCAATGAATTTACATGTACTCTTCTGGGGTAGGAACGAGATGAACCACGTTACGGTGTCACATTTCAAGAGTAATCTTTCATCCTCTTTATTAATTCCGTAATTCGGTACGATTAGATGAGAAAACGCAAATAACTTGAAGCTTTTACTTCCATGATCACTCTGAAAACCATTGTTGTGCAACCATTCGGCATAATCACTATCTGCGTACGACAAAATCTGATAGATGGCTGCCGATAACTCATATTGATAATTGATTGGAAACGCATTTCCATATTGTTGAGAGTGTACTTGCAATGTTATTTTGAATCTCATCTTTGAATGTTTTTAGTTTACTGTCGCAAATTTAAATAAAAAAAAGGAAATGCTCCAAATTTTCTATAAGTTTTCTATAAAACCATTTTTCCCCTCGCGTTTCCACGCCACGCGGAAGCCATTAAACTTCATTTTTACACTACTGAGTGACTCATAAGAAAGGGGTAGAGAGGGCCTGGGGACGCTGTGCGTGTGGTTACGTTTCTATAAAACGTTTGGCATGACGGCTTTTGTTGCCGTCATGCCATTTGTCTTTGATTGATCAACACGTTCGATGAAAATGTTGGTACAAGGGATCAAATCAAATACTGTGAAGAGATGCTCTCGTTGTTGACCACGCGACGGATGGTCTCGGCAAACATGTCGGCCACGGACAGTTGTTTGACTTTGGCCGAACGGTGGGAATAAGGGATCGAATCGGTGAAAACCATTTCTTCGAGGGCAGAGTCTTGTACGCGTTCGGAAGCCGGTCCGCTCATCACGCAATGGGAAGCGCAGGCCCGCACACTCTTGGCACCGGCTTGCTTCATGATATCGGCCGCTTTGGTGATCGTTCCGGCAGTGTCGACCATGTCGTCTACGATGACCACGTTTTTGTCTTTCACATCTCCGATGATCTGCATCGTTGCTACTTCATTGGCGCGAGCGCGCGTTTGTTGCACAAAACCAGCGGACATCCGAAGTATTTGGCGTAGGTGTTGGCGCGTTTGGAGCCACCGACATCGGGCGATGCGATCACAAGATCGTCGAGCTGGAGGCTTTGGAGATAGGGAAGGATGACGCCCGACCCATAGAGGTGGTCTACGGGCACATTGAAGAATCCCTGGATTTGATCTGCGTGAAGATCCATGGTCATGAGTCGGTCGATGCCGGCCACGCTCAGCAGATCGGCCACAAGTTTGGCACCGATGCTTACGCGGGGCTTGTCTTTGCGGTCTTGTCGGGCCCAGCCGAAGTAAGGGATGACGGCGATAATGTTGCGCGCCGAAGCTCTTTTGGCTGCATCGATCATCAGCAACAATTCCATCAAGTTGTCGGAATTGGGGAATGTACTCTGAACCAGGAATACATCGCGTCCGCGAATGGATTCTTCGTAACAGACGGCAAACTCTCCGTCGGAGAATCTTGTTACCAAGAGGTTGCCTAACGGACATCCCAAACTGGCGCAGATCTTTTCTGCAAGGTATCTCGTATTGGTTCCCGAGAATACTAAAAAGGAGTCTTTTTCACTCATTTTGTTTTGCGTTTATGTGATTGATGTTTGTTGGTCTCGGTTTATCCTACTGCTCGGCGCAGACGGACGAATTCGTTGAGAAGTGGTTTGAAATCGGTTTCGTTGTGGATGTCGAATCGATCCCAAAGATCATCGCTGATGACTACGCCTCCGAATCCCAGTTCGCGCGCCGTGCGGATGGCATCGATATCCATCCCGCCAAGCGCATAAACTTTGCGGTCTATGAGCCGCGCGAGGCTGCTTCTTCGAGTTGGCTCATCGTGAACGTGGATTGTTGGCTGGGAATTAACTTGCTGTTGAAGATGTTTTGCAGAAACACATAGTTTGCTTTTTTCTTCATCTCTTTCAGCCGAGCAATATTGGTGCAACTGCGGCTGATGTGCCCGCGATAACCTTTCGGGGCTTCGGCGTCCATTTGATCAATGTGTATCCCGGCAAGTCGGTATTCACTCTTTAAATAGTAATGCTCGTGAACAGTGATTTTCCGACACTCTTCATCAGATAAGAGAGTCAATAGGCGCTCTGAAAACAATGGAGATGAATCGGGTTTGAAAAGGTGTAAGTTGTCCATACCCTCATCGAAGAGTGCAGTAAGAATTTTGTCTTCTTCCACAAAAAATGTGGATTTAGTCATTATGACAAGCTTCATTATCTGGATTCGTTTACGATTGCAAAAGTAGGAAAAATCATTTGATCCTGCAATTTATCTGTGATAAAATACTAACTTTGCGCGAAAATACTCCTGGCAATATTCAAATCCAAGATATGAAGATTGATGTAGAATCTTTTAAAGAGGTCGACAAACCTATTTATATAATAGAAGAAGCGCGACTGCGGCATAATCTCGAACTGATCAGAAATGTAGCGCGCATGGCCGATGTAGAGATTATTTTAGCATTCAAAGCCTTTGCTTTGTGGAAAACTTTCCCCATTTTTCGTGAGTATATTCATGCTACGACAGCCAGTTCACTCAACGAAGCTCTCCTGGCATATCGTGAATTCGGAGGTCGGGCACACACTTATTCGCCGGCTTATACGGATCATGACATCACAGAAATAGCTCATTGCTCAAGCCATCTCACATTTAATTCATTGTCGCAATGGGCTCGTTATCACACCATCGTCAGAGAAATCAATCCCGCTATCAGTTTAGGACTGCGCATCAATCCTGAATATTCGGAAGTGGCGACGGCACTCTATAATCCCTGTGCACCCGGAACACGATTCGGCGTAAGTGCAGACAAGTTACCCGAAACATTACCCGACGATATCGTCGGCTTTCATTGCCATTGTCATTGTGAGAGTGGCGCAGACGTTTTCGCCCGAACATTGGCACGCATTGAAGAGAAATTCGGACGTTGGTTGCCTCATTTGCAATGGATCAATTTCGGCGGAGGCCATCTCATGACACGCAAAGACTATGATATCTCAATGCTCATCAATTTGCTGCAAGGCTTCCGATCGCGACATCCCAACCTTCAAATCATCTTAGAACCAGGTAGTGCATTTGCCTGGCAGACAGGTCCGCTGGTTTCACAAGTGGTGGATTTGGTTGAAGACAGAGGTATCCGAACGGCTATCTTGAATGTGAGTTTCACTTGTCACATGCCTGACTGTCTGGAAATGCCCTATATGCCAGAAGTTCGTGGAGCGAAAATCATTGAAGAAGATACCGTTGATGAGCCAGGCGAAAACATATATCGATTGGGTGGGAACAGCTGTTTGTCTGGTGATTTTATGTCGTCTTGGCAATTTGATCACCCCTTATCTATCGGCGAAAACATTATTTTCGAAGACATGATACATTATACCACCGTCAAGACTTGCATGTTCAACGGCATCCATCATCCGTCTATCGGTATCGTACACACAGACGGCGAACTCGAAATCCTGCGCGAATACAGCTACGATGATTATAAGATGCGAATGGATTAAGTCAACACCCATTCTGCAAGACATTGATAACCTCACTTTTTAAAGAAAAAGTTTGTGAGATAAGTGTAAAGTATTTATTTTTGCAGGCATATAACACAGAGAACCAAAACGTATGATTAAGAAAAGCAAGAATGCATTGACGATGAAGACACTCACCAAAAGTAATGTCTGGAATGTTCAGGAAAACGATGTCTTTCGGTTATGGGAAATGGCAGAAAAAGATGCCGATCTGAAAGACAATATGCGTCATTACATTGATATTCTGCGCAGTGCTTTCGAGATTGAAGAAGTGAAAGCAGACAAGCCTGAGATCATAAAGAAGTATGAAGATCGCGGATTTAAAATCGGATCAATAAAAGCCGAAGACGGTGCAAAGGTGAAATGGGCCATCAAGAAACGCCCCATCATGCGCGTTACCGATCTCACTTATGAAAATATTCGCCATATTTCGGCTCACAAACTCCTGGAAGTGATAGATCGGAACTTCGGTGGTGGATGGGATTCTCTGCCCCAAAGCATTAAAGATGTGATCGAACACGGATTTGAAATCTGTACGACCACGCTGCCGAAAGACCGTCTGCACAAAGCCGGAGGCATGTATGAAAAGAAAAAACAAGATGGTTTTGATGTGTTAGAGATCCCCAAAGGCACATGGATCGAAGCTATTTTTGCCAAAGAAAAATCCGAATTGGAAGAGTCGCAAACACGTATCAAAGACCAGAAGGATGATGCATTGTCGAGTCTTCCGAATATAGAAAGCGAGGATGGAGACCAAACCGAGCGCGAGGGAAAATATAATGACGAGGATGAGGATTCATATGATGAAGACAAACTCATGGAAGAGAGTTATCGCACGACATTCGAAACAGAGCCCGAAGATCTCGATCTCGAAGCCGAAGATGTGAGTGACGAGGAAGGATTCTGACGCTTGCTTTTCATCAGACAGATATCCGACACGGGCCTATCAAGCATTTTTGATAGGCCCGTTTTGTGTATATGACACGCAGGGTTATCATCTGATCGTCAAGACCAAAATGCTGCTTTCAATGTTAAAAATACGACATTACGACCCGAAAATTTGTTTTTTTAGAATATAAAAACTATATTTGCCGATATATTTTGTGATTTCGAGATTTTCGAAATCGTCCCTCGAGGTTGGTAGCTTCCTGCACCAACCTCTTTTGTCGACCTAAAACAGGAAAAGGATCACATCAAAACAGCTTTCAACTCACGCTTAGTCAGCTCCCAACTCACGGTATTTTGCATGCCAACTAACAGCTTTTCAGCGCGCGAAAAAAGCGTTATTTGCTTTGGGAAGAAGTGAAAACCGCCCAAAAAGCAACGTGCACCCTACCTTCACATCAAGATAAACTTAGCAGACAATTTTCACCAGATATTTGCACAAATCCACAAAAATATCTATCTTTGCAACAACTTTTAATGTTCTCAATACAATAAATTCGCAACGCCTATTGGTAAACATTTACTCAATCATAACATGTAAGAGATGAAGAATCTAACGGATATGACAGACGAGGAACTCGCTTTGGCATACGTAAATGGTAACAATAGGGCTTTCGACGTGTTGTTGGAGCGTAATCAGTCGAGGCTTTTTTCCTATATCCTATTCGTGGTTCGCGACCGTGAATTGGCTAACGATCTGTTTCAAGAGACTTTCGTGAAGATCATTACCAAGTTGCATGCGGGCAAATATACCACTACCGGGAAGTTCGGAGCATGGATATTACGCATCGCTCACAATGTGATGATGGACTGGTATCGGCGAAAACGAACGGACAAAACAGTGGAACAAGGTCGGGACAATGATCTGACGAATGTCAATCCGACCAATTTTCTCGATTTGAATATAGAAAATCACTATGTAAACGACCAAGTGATGAGCGACGTGAAGAAGATCATGGATCTGCTTCCCCCCACACAACGCGAGGTCGTTTTCATGCGGTTTTATCAGGAAATGTCGTTTAAAGAAATTGCAGAACTAACTCATGTCAGCATCAATACGGCACTCGGACGTATGCGTTATGCCGTGATGAATATGCGGCGAATGGCCCAAAAACATCATGTTGTTTTGCAATTGGACTGAGCAAAGGAGTTTCCCAAAGCTTTCAAACCATGGATGGCAGCAAGCGGATCGGCCGCTTTGAAGATATAGCTGCCGCTGACCAAGACATCTGTTCCTGCTTGCACAAGCCGGGGAGCAGTCTCTTGCTGTACGCCTCCATCAACTTCGATCAGGGCATTGCTGCCCGATTCGGTTATCATTCGGCGCAAACGCTGCACCTTTCGGATCGTATTCTCGATGAATTTTTGTCCTCCAAAACCGGGATTTACACTCATCAACATCACCATATCGACATCTCTGATGATGTCTTCGAGCACACTCACGGGCGTAGACGGATTCAAAGTGACCCCCGCCTTCATGCCGGCAGCGTGGATTTCTTGTATCACGCGATGCAGATGAATGCAGGTTTCGTAATGCACGCTCATCATCATGGCACCCGTTCGAGCCGTTTGATGAATATAAAACTCGGGATGAACGATCATAAAATGCACGTCCAACGGTTTGTTACAAACCTTGGATACAGCTTCTAAAACGGGGAAGCCAAACGAGATGTTGGGCACAAAAACGCCATCCATCACATCAAGGTGTAGCCAATCGGCTTCACTCCGGTTGATCATTTCTATTTCACGGCCCAGCTCTAAGAAGTTGGCCGAGAGCAGAGAGGGAGATACTAATACGCTCATTGCTGTTGCTCTTTTAATTCAAACTGTACACTTGGATTTTCCCGTTGATCTTGATCACGCGATAACTGTATGCCACTTGTCGGATGAAATTCAATGTTTTTTCTGACGGAACAGCTTTTTCAGGAGTAAAAATAGTCATAGGCAAATCTTTTATTCATGATTCATAATGCTTATCTAACGATGCAACGACCTGTTTATTATATGTCTATCGAATAAAAATTTGATTGCTTCAAGGAAAAAAGAATGAGAATATTGGGTGTTTGAAAAAATATCCTTACCTTTGCAATCGTTTAATGAATAGTCCAACATTTATACAAAACAATGAAGAGGCCTGCCGTTTTCTCACGACAGGCTTTTTCTTTCAAACAGATCTTTACGATATAACTATGATCATCAAAGTATGTGGAATGCGTGATCCCGAGAATATTCGCGCTGTATCGGCATTGGATATCGACCTGCTGGGATTCGTCTTTTATCCTAAGAGTCCGCGCTTTGTGCGGATGATTCCATCAGGCGCCGGCATCGTTCCCGATTATAGTCAGGAGCGTTTGGAGAGTGTTTCTGGCAGCAGCGAGGCGGTTAAACGGAATCAAGGAAAGAGATTGCAGCGCGTCGGTTTGTTTATCGATGATATGCCGCAGAACATCATTACGCGGGTATATAATTATCAATTGGATTACGTGCAGCTCCACGGCAACGAGCCACGTACCACTTGCGATAATCTCCGCAGCACGATTGATCCCGACATCCGACCCGGAATCAAGATCATCAAAACGATTCGAGTGCGAACAGAAAGTGATCTGAACCAATGTCGGGAATATGAGGGGGCTGTGGATTTGTTTATCTTCGACACGCGCAACAACACTGCGGACGACACGGGGAAACATTTCGATCCCACGCTTTTGGCACACTATGATGGTGAGATTCCTTTTCTTTTGAGCGGTGGAATTGGCCCTGACGATACAGATAAAGTCCTTGATTTCGACCATCCTAAATGTGTCGGCATTAATCTCAATCTGTATTTCGAGATCGCTCCTGCGGTGAAAGATGTGGACAAATTAAATGCTTTTATCAGCAAAATCAGGCAGAACAAAAGATAGATGAAAATTGTTATCATCGATAATTACGACTCTTTCACCTATAATCTTGCGCATTTGGTGAAAGAACTCGGTGCTGATGTCACTGTTTGGCGCAATGACTGTTTCAGTCTTTCACAACTTGCCACATTCGATAAAATCCTTCTTAGTCCTGGTCCGGGACTCCCGTCAGAAGCGGGTTTGCTGCTCGATGTCATCAACACTTATGCCGGTCGCAAACCCATTCTCGGTGTGTGCTTGGGACATCAAGCTATTGCCGAAGTGTATGGTGCCCGCCTTTTGAATCTTCCCGAAGTCTATCACGGCATTGCAACGATGGGAGTTCAACTGGGAAACGATCCGATTTTCACAGCTCTTCCGTCACAAATCGCAATGGGAAGATACCACAGTTGGGTGGTGGATCGCACCGGCCTTCCCGAAGTTCTGGAAGTAACCGCCCTCAGTAATGATGGGCAAATCATGGGATTGAAACACAAAAATCAAGATCTCCGCGGCATTCAATTCCACCCCGAAAGCGTCCTTACGCCACAAGGTCGCACCATTATGCGGAATTGGTTGGCTATGTGATAGGCAGAAACAAAGGACATATCAGCGAGCAAAAAGATAGATTTGAGAAAGAAGATAGATGTTCGCCTCGTTTTATTCAAACGTTTTCTTTATATTTGCAGCACAAGAATAGAGTTATATATGAACTGTAATTTATCGGAAAATCAGGCAGAGATGGAGCCAAACTCAAATGAAAATGTGATTGATGAAGCGCAGAAAAATCAAGAGATGGCTAACCCGTGGTATGCCGTGCGTATCTTTTCATCTAAGCAAAAAGAAATCGCCGACTACTTCGAAGCAAAAGGAATAACTTGTTTTATACCGATGGAATACACATGGATTGTTGATAAAGAGAATCACAAACGCCAGATCCTGAAACCTGTTGTTCGTAATCTTGCGTTTATAGAAAAAGTCATTTCAGAGAAAGCAATCCGTAAGATTGTCAACGAAATACCACATAAAATCTCTATCATACGCAAAGATCGCGAGCATCTTGATTATTATGAAATTCCCGCTAAGCAAATGAAAGAATTTCAGTTGATGTGTAATCCTGAATTGGAAATACGAAAATACATTAGCGGAGACGATGCCAAGCTGAAGATTGGTAGCCCCGTTACCGTGAAATACGGACCTTTGAAAGGTTTGAGCGGCAAACTCGTGCGACAGAGCAAAAAGTATTATTTGCTGAAAGAAGTGCCGGGAATAGGTGTGATGATCAAAGTGAGCCGTTGGTGTTGTCAGTCTATGTGAAATCATCAGGTGCTGAAATCCTGTTTTTACGATTTTGAGCCAATTATCCAGGGATGAAACCTTGTTTTTGCAATTTTGAGCCAATCATCCGCGGATGAAAACCCATTTTTTCGATTTTGAACCAATTATCCGTGGATGAAAACCCTTTTTTACGATTTTGAGTCAATTATCCGCGGATGAAAACCCATTTTTACGAATTTGAGTCAATTATCCGTGGATGAAACTGATATTTCTTGTTTTGCGTGCGTGCTTATCCCCAAAGCTGGCATTAGAATTCGCTGGTGAAATGAAACTTGATGTGCTTGAAATCTTGCTGTGCCATGCTTAACACATAGCCAGAATCGGCTAAGAAAACATCGCGGCCTTCGCGATCTTTGGCCATGTATTGATACTTACGTTTCTTGAAGTTGTCTAATTCCTGATCATCATCTGCCTCGATCCAGCAGGCTTTATAGAGATGCACAGGCTCCCAACGACATTTCGCATTATACTCGTTCTCCAACCGATATTGTATCACTTCAAACTGCAATTGGCCTACCGTGCCGATAATTTTGCGCCCGTTAAACTGGTTGACGAATAACTGCGCCACGCCTTCATCCATCAGTTGCTCGATACCTTTATTGAGTTGCTTGGTCTTCATGGGATCGTCATTCTCGATGTATTTGAACATTTCGGGCGAGAACGACGGTAATCCGCGGAAATGCAACTGTTCGCCATCGGTCAACGTATCACCGATTTTGAAGATTCCGTTATCCGGAAGACCGACGATATCGCCGGGGTAAGCCTCGTCAATGGTGCTTTTGCGTTGCGCCATAAACTGTGTGGGCGAACTGAAACGCACCGTCTTACCCTGCCGGACATGCAAATATGGTTGGTTGCGAACAAACTTCCCGCTGCAAACTTTGCAAAAAGCGATACACGAACGATGATTAGGGTCGATGTTGGCTGTGATCTTGAAGATAAAACCCGTGAACTTCGGCTCGTCGGGAAACACCTTGCGCTCTTCTGCCTGAGTGGCTCCGGGCGGGGGAGCAATCTCTACGAAACAATTGAGCAGCTCTTGGACACCGAAATTATTCAATGCACTTCCGAAAAAAACGGGGGCAACTTCGCCTGCGCGATAAGTTTCGATATCGAACGAAGGATAAACTCCGGCCACCAATTCTAAATCTTCGCGCAACTGAGCAGCCTCTTTTCCCCCAATGTGTTGATCCAACTCCTTGCTTTCGATAGCCACTTCCACCTTTTCGGTGACACGTTGTTTATCCGGTTTAAACAGATCGAGCTTGTTTTCATAGATGTTATACACACCCTTGAATTTAATTCCTTGGTCGATGGGCCACGACAACGGGCGCACTTTGATATGCAACTCGGCTTCGAGTTCATCCAACAAATCGAATGGATTTCGCCCCTCGCGATCCATTTTATTGATAAAAATGATGACCGGCGTATTGCGTGTCCGACACACGTCCATCAGTTTGCGGGTTTGTGTCTCAACACCTTTCGCACTGTCGACAACGATAATTGCCGAGTCAACAGCAGTCAAAGTGCGATACGTGTCTTCTGCAAAATCCTGGTGACCGGGCGTGTCGAGGATATTGACTTTATACCCCTCGTAATCAAACTCCATCACAGATGTAGACACAGAGATACCGCGCTGCTTTTCGATTTCCATCCAGTCGGATGTTGCCGTTTTGCGAATCTTATTGCTTTTGACGGCTCCAGCCACTTGGATCTGTCCTCCAAAGAGCAGAAATTTTTCCGTCAGTGTGGTCTTACCGGCATCCGGATGCGAGATAATCGCAAAGGTTCGTCTTCTTTCTATTTCGTTCATTCGTGGCTGTTCAGCTTATTTTTGTAATTGCTTGATGCACTTTTCGAGTGACTCTTCCCAATAAGGAATCGTGAGATGAAACGTTTCCTTGATTTTGGTTTTATCCAAGACCGAATAGGCCGGACGCTTCGCCGGTGTGGGATATTCACTCGTGTGCAAAGGGGAAACATCACAATTGGTGATTCCGGCAATGCGATGGATGGCCTTGGTGAAGTCATACCAACTGATGACTCCTTCATTGGAGAAGTGATAAACACCCGACTCCACACCCTGCTCTATGGCTGTCAAGATCGCAACAGCTAAGTCGTGCGCATATGTCGGCGTACCGATTTGATCGAAAATCACGCCCAATCGATCTTTTTCTTGTCCCAAACGGATCATCGTCTTGACAAAATTATTACCAAAGGTGCTATACAACCATGCCGTGCGGATAATCATTGTGCGGCGACAGAGTTTCTGAACGGCCAGCTCGCCGGCCAACTTTGTGCTGCCATACACACTGTCGGGGCAAGGCGTGTCGGTCTCTGTATAAGGCGTATGTTTGGTTCCATCAAACACGTAATCGGTCGAAATCTGAATCAACCAGCCGCTTCGCTTCTCCATGGCCATCGCTAAATAAGCCGGTGCTTCGGTGTTGAGCGCCGTGCAAAGTTGCTTATTCGATTCGGCTTTGTCCACTGCCGTATAAGCGGCACAGTTGACAATACCGTTGATGTCATGGTTGGCGACATAACTCTCGATAGCCGCTTGATTGGTGATGTCGAGTTCGTCGACATCCGTGTTAAACCACTTGTGTTGCGGATTCTCTCTTTCCAGCAGTTGCATTTCATTGCCCAACTGGCCGTTGCAACCTGTAATCAATATATTCATAATTCTTGTTTTTACTCCTTGATTTATATAGTCAGCCCGTTTATTCGTCTTCGAAGACGAGCCCTTCTGTCTTATCCTTGTGATAATAGTCGGCCAACATACCGATAAAAGTCGTGATTTCGCTCACGGCGTGATTGGTGTCGGGCGAGATTTCTTTGCCTTGCAGGCGCAGCATCATCACACCATAGAGTGCGTTGAAGCATGTTTCGATCTCGTTGATATCCTTTTCTCCACGGTTTCTCAACTCCACAATAAACGGCAAAACTTTGTAATATTCAGCGTTATAAAACGGGAATTTGCTGCTTTGTAAGAGTTGGACATGCAATTCCACGAGATCTTGCAGCAGGATGTTGTTGATTTGCAGATGCCCGTTTTCACGACATCCCTCTTGGTTCATCATCCTAACCAGATTACCATACCAATCTGCCATCTCGTCTTTTTGCGCCTCCGTGTAATCGAATCGGTCGATATATTCGCGACGGATTCGGGCCAACGAACAGCCATAAGCACGTATCAAATCCTCCACCTGCCACATATAGAGCAGATATTCGGCAATGCTTTTTTGTCTCAGTTGTTGTGCGATATACATGTTGTGAAATGCTTTCGTTATCCGATCAATACTTTGTGAATCTACTCCTAACAGCGGATTCAGTAATGAAACGTGTAAATATTGAAGATCGTCCCCACAAGAACCACCAGCGAAAAGACAATCACCACAGCCCCGATGATCTTGTTGATCAACAGGATTCCATCATTATCAAATTTGCCTCTGACCTTATCCACCAGCCAAGTCAGCCCAAACCACCACAGCAATGCGCCGAAGACAATCCCCGTGAAGCCTATGCTCATCTCGAATTTGTGGTCGGGAATGACAAAAGTGAACTGCGCAAACAGCGCCATAAACATAAAGATGATCAGCGGATTGGAGAAAGTCACCAGAAAAGCAGTCACGCCGTTGTGAATCAATGTGCCTTTCTTGCTGCCGCTGATGTGCATATTTTTCGTTGGATTCGCTCTGAAACAATACACGCCGAAGATCAAAAGAATGATGCTGGCAGTGATTTGAAGAACGAAACTGTTATGCGGATTCTTGATAAGATCCATCACAAAACTCATTCCCAAACCCGTGATTAGCGCGTAAATCATGTCACTCACAGCGGCACCGATACCTGTCACGAAACCATACCAACGCCCCTTGTTAAGCGTTCGCTGCACACATAGAATGCCCACCGGACCCATCGGTGCAGACGCAATAATACCGATCAAAATCCCCTTGAATATCAGGCTCAGAATGTCTATATGAAATGGAAATGACATAATGGATGCAAAATTGCAAAAATTATGCGGATTGGACAAATTTTCTAATTAAAAGTTTGCCTGCTAAGAGTTTTTTCTTATCTTTGCGCTACAAATGATTTGCGCTGCGTTTAACGCTTAATCGGCATGCAAAAGCATGCTAAACGTAACGCGAAAGACCGTTGAATACAAAGCAAACGACCATTAAACGATAACTAAAAAAATATAAAGGAACATGAACACGCAACAAGAGATTAAACCGTATGTAATCGGTTTGGATTTAGGCGGCACCAATTCGGTGTTCGGAATCGTCGATAGCCGCGGCGAAATCAAGGCCACTACATCCATCAAGACACAGGGTTATGACAAAGTGGAAGACTATGTGAATGCTTCGAACGAGGCGCTTCAACTGATCATCAACCAAGTGGGCGGCATTGACACAATCAAAGCCATGGGCATCGGTGCACCCAACGGCAACTATTACAGCGGCACCATCGAATTCGCTCCCAATCTGTCGTGGGGCCACGACGGTGTAGTGCCTTTGGCCGATATGTTTTCCGAGAAGCTGGGCATCCCCGTTGCGCTGACCAATGATGCCAATGCAGCGGCCGTGGGAGAGATGACTTACGGTGTGGCTCGCGGCATGAAAAACTTTATTATGATCACGCTGGGCACGGGCGTAGGATCTGGAATCGTCGTCAATGGACAGCTTGTCTATGGCAGTGACGGTTTTGCAGGCGAGCTCGGACACACGATCATCCGTCGCGAAAACGGCCGTACCTGTGGCTGTGGACGCAAAGGATGTCTCGAAACCTATTGTTCGGCAACGGGTGTAGCACGCACGGCTCGCGAGTTTCTCACCAAGTCGAGCGAGCCTTCACTATTGCGCGAAATGAAAGCAGCGGACATCACCTCACTCGATGTGTTCATGGCAGCCAACCAAGGAGACAAACTGGCACTTCGGGTATATGACTTCACCGGCGAGATTTTGGGCGAAGCATGTGCCGATTTCGCAGCATTCTCTTCTCCTGAAGCTTTCATTTTCTTTGGCGGACTATCTAAAGCAGGTGATCTCCTGATGAAACCTTTCGAGGATAGTTACAATAAACATGTCTTGAAAATCTTCAAGGGCAAAGCCAAATTCTTGTTGAGTAGTCTCGATGGAAGCTCTACTGCCGTGCTCGGCGCATCTGCCGTGGGATGGGATTTATAGAGATCTCCGAAACAACACCCAATAAACTGTCAAGCCGAATAACGCATGTTATTCGGCTTGATGCATTCTATATCGCTTGAAAAATCAGTGAATGAGCAAATAAAAATTAGTGCATGCACTAAATGAAAACAGTGCATGCACTAAACAAAAAGAGTGCATGCACTGACTCTAACTCGTGCATGCACTGATCTGACTGAGCTTATGCGCTCGTAATTATTCGATAACCACAAGCGGAGTATCCTCCATCACGCTCTCGCCTTGCTTCACACAGACAGCCGTAACCTTACCCGCTTTCTCGGCTTCGATATTGTTAGCCATTTTCATTGCTTCAAGAACAACGACCGTATCGCCCACAGCCACTTCATCGCCAACGGCAACTTTGATTTCAGTAATTACGCCCGGCAGCGGTGCTTTCACTGCATTAGCCGTATTGACAGGTGCTGCCGACGCTGTATTCTCTTCCGAAGCAGCCGGTTGGGCAGTTGCTTGGACAACTACTTTTTTCTTTTCCTGTTCGGGTTCCGGCTCCATTTCAACCTTGAATTCCTCACCATTGACTGTTACATTAGCAACATTTTCCTCGATGTCACCTATGGCAACCTTGTATTCTTTGCCATCAATTGTATATTTATATTCCTTCATTTGCTCTTAGGGTTTAGCTGTCATTGAAATGAATTTGGCATTCCACATTGTCGCACGGGGCGCTATCGTAATGATGCCCGGCTCTTTGTCGTGCACGTTATTGCCCCTGAACTCGTGCAGAGCCAATGCTATTGCCGCATAAATATGCTTGTCTTTCTTCAACATAATATATGTATTCCGAATTATGAATTATGCATTATGAGTTGTGAATTATGAATTACATTGGCATGCATCCGTGCTTTTTAGCTGGAAGATTCTGCCGTTTCGTTGCCAGTTGTGCCAGACCTCGACAGATGCGGAAGCGTGTATTGCGCGGTTCTATCACATCGTCGATATAGCCATATTGAGCTGCCTGATAAGGATTGGCAAACATTTCGGTGTATTCCTCTTCTTTTTCGGCCAGGAAAGTAGCTACATCTTCGCCGGCATCTTTTTTCTGTTTGGCCTCTTTCGCACAGAGAACGGCTACGGCACCGGATGCTCCCATCACGGCAATTTCGGCTGTCGGCCAAGCGAAATTAAGGTCAGAGCGAAGCTGTTTACATCCCATCACAATGTGACTACCGCCATAACTCTTGCGGATATTGATGGTTATCTTGGGCACTGTGGCTTCGCCATAAGCGTAGAGCAGCTGAGCACCGTGCAAAATTACGGCGTTATACTCCTGTCCTGTACCTGGAAGGAAGCCCGGAACATCGACTAAACTGACGATGGGGATATTGAAAGCGTCGCAGAAACGAACGAAGCGGGCGCCTTTGCGTGACGCATTCACATCGAGAACGCCTGCATAACTGGCTGGCTGATTAGCCACAATACCTACGCTCTGACCATTGAAACGAGCAAAACCGGTGATGATATTCTTTGCAAATTTCGGTTGAACCTCGAAGAACTCACCGTTATCCGTGATTGCGGAAATCACTTTGTACATATCATAAGCCTTGTTCGGATCGTCGGGTAACAGTTCGTTAAGGCTGTCTTCCATCCGATCGATCGGGTCTTTGCATTCGATGCGCGGTGCCTCTTCTGTATTGTTCGACGGAATATAGCTCAACAATGTCTTGATTTGTTGCATTGCGTCTTCTTCACTTTTCGCCGTGAAGTGTGTTACACCACTCTTCGTGGAGTGAACAGATGCTCCTCCCAAATGTTCCGAGTCGATGTCTTCGCCTGTAACTGTTTTAACGACTTTTGGACCGGTAAGAAACATATAGCTGGTATTCTCCATCATCAGCGTAAAGTCGGTGAGAGCAGGAGAGTAAACGGCACCGCCTGCACACGGACCGAGTATAGCCGAGATCTGCGGAACAACGCCCGAAGCCAGGATATTACGCTCGAATATCTCGCCATAACCGGCCAATGCGCAGATGCCTTCCTGTATACGGGCACCGCCCGAATCGTTCATACAGATCACAGGAGCTCCCATCGTCATCGCCATATCCATAATTTTGCAGATCTTCTGAGACATCGTTTCTGACAGAGAACCGCCGTTTACCGTAAAGTCTTGGGCGTAAACATAGACCAACCGGCCGTCTATCGTAGCAGAGCCGGCCACGACTCCGTCGCCGAGATACTGCTTCTTCTCCATTCCGAAGTTATGACAACGGTGGAGTTTAAACATATCATATTCTTCAAAACTTCCTTTATCGACAAGCATATCAATACGTTCACGAGCAGTATATTTGCCCCGTTCGTGTTGTTTTTGGATGGCTTTCTCGCCACCACCGAGACGAGCTTGCTCGCGTTTGGCGACAAGTTCTTTGATTTTCTCTGTTTGCTTACTCATAAATTAATTATTGTTCTTTGTCACAAAATATGCGCAAAGATACGAAGAATCATCGTAATATGGAAAAAAAACAGAAAATAACACCCATACCGGTGTATCAAATGAATAGAAGTCGGAGCTAACGAAAATCAATAACTCTTGCGACCAAGACAATCTAATTCAATACTCCATGCCATCAATTTCCACTCCTTGATTATCTGGCAGAATGACGCCCAAACATCTTCATACCGTAAATTCAATAGCAACAAAAGGGCAGAAAGATTCTCCTAAGTGCATCCGACTGATTTATATAATATGCGCTCGACGAACACATAAATATCAAGATTTCACTAATCCTAACTTTACGAACACCTATAATACGTCAAGATCACATCAAAAAAGATGACAGAAACTAATCTTTTCTCTATTTTCTAATCAAAATAGAGGTCGAAATAGATCAAATTTTATTTTTCTGATCAAAATGGGTGTCAGAAATTAACTGACTGGCTGATCGGTTAATTTCTGATTAGTCGGAAATTAACCGGATAGCTAATTGGTTAACTTCCAACACATCGGCTATGGTAAAATATCCATTTCTCCATCCTATTATGATGTATCGGATGGTCTGTTTTTATTTTAACACTAATATCTATTTTCATGCTCGGAAGAGGTATCAACATCATTCCACTATGATCTCATCGGTAAATATCCAGCCTCCTTGTCGATCGGCTTGGGCTTGGAAGCGGATGTAACGCGCAGTGACATCACCGGTCCATCGATGATTAGCGATGAAAAACTCACGCTGTTTGTCTCGGTTGGTGTGCCTATTATATATAGGTGTAAAATGTTTTCCGTCGTCCGAAACAGAGATAATGACATCGGCGGGAGCAAAAATATCGGGACCAATGGACTGCAAGAAATCGGCCGAAACACGATGAATGGTTGTCAGAGTACCCATATCTACAACAGCATCCAAGCGTCTCTCGCCGATGAAACCCTGCCAAACACCATCGCCGAAATCCCAATTCCCGCGCAATCCATCTGTCAGCGAGCCTTCGCCGGCAGCTTTATATTTCTCCTCATAAGGTGCATAATAGATCACTTTCTTACCGCGGGCCAAATGATTAATGGGTTGTCGAGATTCGGAACGACGCCCGATCTCCTTACTCAAATCAAAAGGATGATACCCATTTTGCTGCATCCAGGCTACCACAGCAAGCGCCCGACGATGAAAATCGGCATAGGGAGCCGGGCGGCGAGTCCATCCTCGTTCGGCAATGGCCAACAGACGGGGATAGAGCATATATTCTACATGATTTTCAGTGGTCACATATTCGGTCCAGAGATTGCCCTGCAAACCATTGACAAACCGCTCCACTTGAGTGCCTTTGAACTTATCGGGCACGGGATCATAACCATACACCTTCTCCAAAGGCAGATAACCACCAAATGACTTGGGTTGTGTCCACGGCACATCTTGCGCTTTGTCGAAATAACAAGTGCCTCCGGGAGACATAATCACATGGTGTCCGGCATGAGAAGCATCAATTCCTCCTGTTCGCCTCGCCATGACATCACAGCTGCATGGGGTGCGATCCTCCCTTCGAGAATCTCATCCCAACCCAACAATTTGCGTCCGTGCGCATTGAGAAACCGTTCGATGCGAGCCGTGAGATAACTTTGGAGTTCGGCAGTGGTGGCGAGTTGTTCGTCGTGCATCCTTTTTTGGCACTTCGGGCAACTCTGCCAAGCCTCACGCGAAGCCTCGTCGCCGCCGATGTGTATATACTCCGAGGGAAATATCTTCATCACTTCCGTGAGCACATTTTCCAAAAATCGGAACGTCTTCTCATTGCCCACGCAGAGATCCGAGAGTGCTTCACCGGTGCAAGAAAGTGCAGGATAGGCATGGTTGACCTCATTGCTGTGGCCCGGCATTTCGATTTCAGGAATCACGGTGATGTGTCTTTGTGCAGCATACCGCACGATTTCGCGCAATTCGCGTTGCGTATAGAAACCTCCGTAAGCGCCCGAATCGCCTTTGTGACAATAGCGACGATCGTTTTCATTCCACCATTTCTGCCAGTCGCTCTGTGTCCGATAAGCACCTTCGGACGTCAGTCGGGGATATTTCTTACTCTCCATTCGCCAGCCGCCGGCATCCGTCAGATGCAAATGTAAGCGATTGAGCTTGAAGTAAGCCAGTGCATCGATCTGTTTCAAGATGAAGTCTTTGGACCAAAAGTGACGCGAACAATCGAGCATCACACCGCGATAAGCAAAACGAGGCGAATCTGTGATCGAAACACTTCGGATGTGCCCGCTGTCGCAGAGTTGGCGCAGCGTCTGCAAACCATAGAACAATCCCGCAGCAGAAGCAGCCCGCACAATTATCGACTCAGGTCTAACCGTGAGCCGATAACCCTCTGCTTCCATCATGGGAGCAGTGTCGGTCAACAGCAATTGCACCGTATTGCGCGTCTCTGTGGACTTGGTTTTCACTCGCTTGACAGGCAATGAAGCCGCCGCATACGCACGGATGAATTTTCTGTCGCGGCCTTTGAGATTGGTATAGAGTGCTGTATGGACATCGAAAACAAATTCGCCGTCGTCCCACATCAATTGATTGGGTTGCGGAATGACATTCTGTCCCTGCACCGCAAACACGATTCCGAAGCAGACACAAAGAAAAACGAGCAATCTCTTCTTCATAAATTGATGAATTATTAATATTGTGAATCGTCTTAGTTATCAGTTCACAAAATTACAAATAAATTCAGAGATCAAAACGTTTCCTACGCCTATAATTCGCAACTAAGCGTTTATCGCCCGACAACTAACACTTAGTTGCACGCCATTTAACGCTTAGTTGCACGCTGATTAACCGTTAATTGAGTTCTAACTTGATTGCGCCGCCTACCATCAACCATAATCCCGGTTGCTTAACTCCGCCAATATCATAATATCTGTGAGCCGTGAGGTTATCGGCTCTGATATAGAGATTGTAGGTCGGAACATCCCATTGCACCTTGCAATCGATCTTCGTGTAAGGATGATAACCATTCATCCGCTGTTGCCAACGCAATGCCCAATTCGCTGACAGATGTGACCAAATGCGATGATCCACTGTCAACGTGACCTTATGACGCAAATATTCCAACGCATAAAGCGACTTGAAGATCGGTTGTGAAGTTTCATGCGTCTGATGAATATAAGCATATCCGGCTTTGATACGCGTGAGAAACGAATGCGAAGATATTTCAGTCACATAGACGGAAGCATCGATGGAAGCTCCCATATTATCGAGTTTTCCGATATTCAACGCATGATAGCGCGTGGCAGTAGCATTTTCAAACACCCAGTCGATCATATTTTGTCCTCGACTATAAAAGGAGTTGACTGTCGTTTCAAGTCCGGTAGTGCGATAACGCGCACCGAGTTTAAATGTTGAATTACGCTCGGGCTTCAGATTCTTATCACCTTTCTGCGCCTTATTGTCCGTATAGAGATCGGTGTAAGTGGGTATGCGCATCGCTTGATTCCATGAAGCAAAAATCTTCCAATGATCATCGGGACGATAAGCAATGTCAATACCGGGAGAAAAACGGAATCGATGATCAAGCCCCGTATGGCGATTGGCTAAGAGTCCGGCCGAGAAAGTCCAACGATCCAGCACCACATTGTGCTCTAAAAAGAGATTGGTGTTGTCGCGTCGACCCTTGCGTGTGTATTGACGATCACTTCCGCTGATATGGCGATAATCGTCGGGTGCAAGCTCTTCACCATAAGCCGTGCTCAACAATTGTTCATGACTGTAATCGATTCCGATAGCTGTCTTGCCCAATGTCCACGCCATATTGGCATTGAGCATACCTCCATAAACATTTAAGCGATGATAATTCTCACCGTTGGCAGCCCCTTCTCTCCCACGAATCAGCTGGAAATGGTCTTTAAACCGATTGAAACTGCCGCCGGCTACAATGTCTAATCCTTTGACCAGGTTGTGAAGAGTCAACGATGTGGAAGTAATCAGATGCGCCGTTTTTTCAAACTGATTATCAAATCTCGGGCTGTAAAACGTATTGGCACCATACCGTTGCGTATTCAATCCAAGCTGAAAATTGAGTCTGAATAAGTCGATTTTACCTAATTGGAAGTTGGTATAGAAATGTCCCTTTTCAAAATCGCTGTGCGGCGTTCCACCGTCAGACCGCGTGTAACCGCCACTTGCTAAAAGATGTCCCACATTCAAATACCCCATTTCATAACCTACACTGCCGCCGAATGTACCGAAAGAACCACCTTCACCGCTACCTCTGAGCCTGTCGCCATCGATCTTGCTACGTGTCACAATATTAATTGCTCCACTGAAAGCAGACGAACCGAAGATACGGGCCGATGCACCTTCGAGCACTTCAATACGCTCGATATCTTCTAAGGAAACAGGAAAGTCGGCTGCATTGTGACCCGTTTGCGGATTACTGATATTGACGCCGTTCAGAAGAATTGTTACCTGATCGTGCGTTCCGCCATTGATCGAAATGTCCGTCTGTACTCCAAAGCCACCGCGTTGACGGACATCCACGCCCGTGGCTAATTTCATTACATCGTTGATACTCGCTGCCGCCGCACGATGAATATCTTCGCGCGTAATGACAGCCACCACTTTGGCCGACTGCAAGGCAGTCAGCGGCGCTCGCGAACCAGTCACCACCACCTCATCGAGCTTCAACTCTTGTCTGTTTAGAGAGTCGGCAGCCATCATGGATCTCACTGCTGCACTGTCAGCCTTGGCATAAGTCAAGGTCGCAATGCTCAGCGTACCCACAACAACTTCTCTTCCCAAACAGTTGAAGAGCGCATAGCCCTTGCGAGAGAAGTGCTTGAATCGGATAATCGAGCGCTTGTTAAAACTGTTTTTTTTCATTACTCGTTTTATTAAAACGAGTGCAAAGGTAGTAAAAAGGAAAGAAAGAGAAGATACATCTTGGTCTTTTCCGCATGACTCAATAGGCCTCGCGATATTTATTTTCGTCCTTATCCGCAAGCATATTGAGATAAGATTGATAGCGACTTTGGGCTATATAATGATCTTCAACGGCCTTACGCACGGCACAACCAGGTTCATGCGTATGCGTGCAATTGCTGAAGCGACATTCTTTGGAGAAGTGAAATATCTCCTTGAAATAACTTGTCAATTCTGCGGGCTCAATATCAAAAGTGCCGAACCCTTTGATTCCGGGCGTATCGATAACATATCCCCCGCCGGGCACTGCAAGCATTTCACTAAACGTTGTGGTATGAATCCCGGTGTTATGAGCATCGCTGATTTCGGCCGTTCGCAGATGTACGTCTGGTATGAGCGTATTGATCAGGGTGGACTTCCCTACCCCACTATTGCCGCTCAACAGCGTAACCTTATCTCGGAGCAATGTCTTCAAACCTTCAATTCCCATTCCCGAAGTTGCCGAAATCGCATGACAAGCATAACCGACGGTGTCGTAGAGCGTCATCATCATATCTTGATAATGTTGCTCTTCGGCCGAAAGAATATCTGTTTTGTTGAATATCAGGCACACAGGAATACGATAAGCCTCCGCCGAAGCTAAAAAACGATCGATAAAAACACTGTTGGTCTGCGGATAATTCACCGTCACCAAGAGGAAGACTTGATCTATATTGGCCGCTAAAATATGGCTTTGCTTCGACAGATTAGAGGCCTTTCGGATGATATAATTGCGCCGTTCTTCGATGGAAGAGATAAAGGCTGTGCCCTCCTGATTACGAATCAGTTCGACATAGTCGCCCACGGCAACGGGATTTGTACTGCGAATACCTTTCAACCGAAAGTTACCCTTGATCTTACTCTCCACGATTTGTCCGTCGTCCGTACGCACCGTGTACCAGCTTCCGGTGTTTTTAATAACAAGTCCACGCATGGGTTAAAGGGGGAAAGGGAAAAAAGGAGAAAGGTGAAAAGGTTCATACAAACTGTCTTTTCACCTTTCCTCCCTTTCACTTTTTCACTTCTATACGGTCATAATCTCCTTATTCTTCATCTCCAACAAGTCATCTATCTTCTTGATCAACTTGTCATGAATCTTTTGCAAATCAGCTTCGGCATCTTTCTCGTTATCTTCCGACAAACCGTCTTTAATGGCTTTCTTGAACTTCTCTTTGATTTCCGAACGCACATTGCGCACTTCCACCTTGCTCTTCTCGCCGATCTTATTACATTGCTTAGCTAATTCGCGGCGGCGCTCCTCCGTGGGTTGGGGTATGCCCAAACGCACAATCTCACCGTTGTTTTCAGGAGTGATCCCCACATCGCTATCCATAATAGCCTTTTCGATGTCTTTGATGGCTTTCTTATCCCATGGTCTGATGGCGATAGTACGAGCATCCGGCGTAGAGATATTGGCCACTTGGTTCAGCGGAACCATCGATCCGTAAGAGTTAACACGCACTCCATCAAGAATCGCTACATTGGCCCGACCGGCCCGAATACGTGAGAGCTGCTCCTCCAAATATATCGCAGCCATCTCCATACGCTCCTCTGCGTCTTTCAGTGTTGCTTTAACGTCAATCATATTTAAGTCTATGTTAGTTACAATGATGCACAAATTTAGAGATTAATTAGCAATTAGCCAACACTTTCTCCAAGTTTTTAAAGATCACGATCGATGTCAACGAGCCAGAGACTCGGCCACAAGGCGGGCCAACTCCTCCAAATACTGCCGATCGACAGCATCGAATGTGCCCACTTCCGTGCTATCGATGTCGATCACGCCATACACTTCGCCCCGTTTGTCGAATATCGGAACCACGATCTCTGACCTCGATTGGCTACTGCAAGCGATGTGTCCCGGAAATTGTTCCACATCGGAGACCACAAGAGTCTGCGCCTTATCCCAAGCCGTTCCGCACACACCGCGCCCGCGTTTGATACGATAACAGGCCACCGGACCTTGAAACGGACCGAGCTGCAACTCCCCGTCGCGCACCAAATAGAAGCCTACCCAAAAATAGCAATCGGCAAAAGCATCGTGCATAGCAGCCGCGACATTGGCCAAGACACTCATTTCATTGTGTTCGCCGGCAATCAGTTCGCTGATCTGCGAGTACAACATTCTATATCGCTCTTCCTTTGTCTCCATGCCTGCAAAGGTAATATAAATCCAACTATTGTGCAATTCTCATCATGAAAAATTAGCGGTCAACACAGGGCTTTTGATCAATGGATGAAACATAAAAAATAAATTGCCCTGCGATTAACGGTTAGTTGTCGGCCAACTAACCGTTAAACGTCGTGCAAGATAATTATTAAAATGTATCTAATTGAAAATAAAGAAGTTACATTGTTAGTATAACTAAACAGGTAACGATTTAGAAACGAGCGAACTACTCGGCTTCGCTGTTTTCTGCCTAACAAAGAACGCTTGTTATTCCGTTTGCAAAGATAATACTTTGTTACCGAATAGCAAGCGTTTTTAATGAGATATTCTTCTTTTTGCATTTTTGTTCAGATTAGGGTTATAATCCTCTTCCACGTCCTTTCTTTCTGTTAGCTTGGTATCTGAGTTTGCGCTGCCATGCAGCTTCGGCATAGTCATTGCCTTGCGTAGTAGGTGTAATCAAATCGCCTAACTCTTCCACAACTTCATCGGCTGCGCTAACGATGGTGTCTGCCACCGCACCAATGGGATTCTGCACTTGTGGTGTGTCATTGTCTCGTGAAATTGAGGAGCGGCTTGGAGGTATGAGTTGATAACCTGTATCGGGATATTTGTTCTTGTCTGTTGGCTCTTGTACTGTTTGATGTGGTTTCCTTGACTCTTCCTTGTTAGTTGGTTCAAAATTCTTTTGCAAAGAACGGTAGCCGAACTCTCTGCCGATTTCGGATGCCTTGAATGTATGTTCTCCGTATGAGAACTTCAAACCATAGACCTTGCCCTGCTTGTTCTTCATACGCTCTATGGTAATGCCGTTCTTGTTCAACTCGTAAAGGAACATGGAATGCCCGGTGATGCTTGTACCTTTGTACTTGTCAAGCAAGGTGTAGCAGATATTCTGTACTTGTTGCTTTGTCTGTTCTCTCGTGGGATTGGCTTTTACCTTTTGGTGTTTCCTTTCCGCCTTGACCTCTTTTGCAATGGTCAAGTCTTTCTCCCTGCTTACTTCCTCAGTCACCCTTGCTGCCTTG
>NZ_BAIX01000013.1 GCF_000613405.1 Hoylesella enoeca JCM 12259
ACGGCCTGCGTGGCCGACGAAGATCGGGTGCTGAACCAGCCGCGCGCCGGGGCCGATACCAAGGCGCTGGAAGAGGCCGATCGCAAGCGCGACAAATCCTATCAATCATTGCGGTTGCTCGTGGCACTGCATCTCAACAGCGCCGACAAGGCCGTGTTGGCCGCCGCCGAAGCCGTGGACCGCGTGATGAAGGCCTATCCCGACGTGGCCGCGAGCAATTACGACAAGGAGACGGGACTGATCAAAAACCTCGTGGCCGACCTGCGCACGGCTGCACTCGCACCACACGTGGCGCGGATTCAAGCGCAGGTGTATGTCAACCTGCTCGATGCCGACAACAAAGCATTTGACACGCTGTTCCACGCTCGGGTGAAGTCGGGCGCTCCCGCCGGCTCGTTCGACATCAAACCGCTGCGCGCCGCCACCGACAAAGCCCTCAACGCCGTGCTCCGCCGCATCGACGCCCTCGACGAATTGGAGCCGTCGGCCCCAATCACCGCACTCATCACACAATACAACAACTTGGTGGATAACCGTCGGACACTGTTGGCCGGTCGCGCGGCTACCAACAAGGCACACGCCGACAAACAAGCCGAAGAATTGCGCAAAGAACTCGAGCCGCTGATCCGCAAATTCGAGGAAGTAAACGGCATCGCTCCCAATGTCCTCTTCTTTACCGGCAAAACCAAAGGGACTGGCAAGAGCAAGCTCTATGAGCTGGCTTACAGCACCGATCCGAAACGTACGCTGTGGGTCGTACGCGAGAAAGACGCGCTGAAAGAAGTGAAAGAGTGAACGAGACGAAGAATCGAAACGCGTAGCGTAATGGATTTATGAGAAATGACGGATTGTTTGGGCAATCCGTCATTTTTTGATTCATGAAATAAGAGGAGATAATTAAAGGTGAAAGGGTGATAACAACTGCATTGTGTTTTGATACATCTGCTTTTGTGAGCCTCTTGTCGGATTCGAACCAACGACCCCGAGATTACAAATCACGTGCTCTGGCCAACTGAGCTAAAGAGGCGGGGGTGGGTGAGCTACTTACATCGCGCCGCTACAACCAACTACCTTTGCTACGTTCCCGTCCTGGAGGATTCGAAGGGAGCTGGCCGTGCAAGACTCACCCGTATTGCGGTTGCAAAGATAGTTAAAATAGTTTGTATCGATGCATGATTGGCTTGAAAGTTATTTCTTTTAACACTTATTGGAGTGCGGGCTTGGGGTTTATGCTTCGATGATTCCGATTTTGAGGAATTGCTCGATGAGTTCTGTCACATCTTTGCGAGCCTCTTCTTCGCTGACTTCATAGTGGGTGGTGAGAAGCCTGACGAGGTCGTCGGTGGTGAACTCTTTGTTGCCGATCTGTTTCCAGAGGAATGCCGACGTTTCGTTCATGGTGATGATATTGCTGAAATCGATGTTCTCTTCGCCTTCGGCAACGATAATCTGTCTGCCGCAGATGGTGCGGAGGTTGAATCCTTTTTTTGCTTTCATATTTTAAATGGGTTTGAAAAATCTGAGCCAAATATGCCGGTAAGCTGCCAAGAGGTAGCGCCGGATGGGGTAAAGGGACGTCCATAGCCGGGAATAAAGTAGCCACTTGAAGCTGTTGGTCTTGTCGATTGTCTTTCTCCCTTTGCGGTAGAAGCCGATGGCAAAGCCTTTCACGTCCTCGCGTCGGCAATGCTCTTCGAGGAGGTTTCCATCTCCTCGGAGCGTGATATGGTCGCCGTCTATGTTGATGATTCGGTGGAGTACATAGTGTTTCGGAGCAGTTTCGGCTAAGACGACATCGCCTTTATGAATTTCTTTGGCTTTGGTGAGCAAGGCTTTATCGCGATCATTCTCTAAGAATGGGCGCATGCTGAATCCTCGCAGGTTGATGGTGACGGTGTGTCCTTCGTCCATGAGTCGGACCACTTCGGGCAGAAGTTCGGCATTGGAGAACTTGATCTCTTTCACTTCGCTATGGTCTTGTTGCATAAGATGGCGGCTTCTTGGTTGGGTAAGCAATGTAATGTGTAAATACCTGTGGTCTCGACGATTCGCGTGATGGTGTCGCACGCTTTGTTGTATATGTCTGAATCCCATTTCATTGACGAACAGGAAGGGAGCAATGAGGTGAAAGCCTCAATGGGTGAAAGCTTGTCTATGCTGTTTGCCGGCGCTCGATCGATTCGCGTAATGGCACCCAACCGTGCTTTGACGTTGCGATAACAGGGTGTTTTTCCACTCCATGGGCTACCGTAAATATAAGGTTTGCCGTCGATTATACGGATGATCGGATTGTCGTCGTTCATCAAATCGCATCCTGGTATGTATCGAAGCCACAGACTGACGTGCGTGCTTTTGCCTGTTCCGCTCTTAGCATTGAATGCGTATCCATAGCCGTTTTGCCGGACAAGTGAGGCATGAATCAGCAGTGTTTCATACCGACTTCCCCCGAAGGAGAATATCATCATCAATGCATTTTGCAATCCGAAGTAACGCATATTATAATCGCCTTGGAGTCTGCACACGCAGTTTGAGAAATCTTTATCCGTCTGTAACAAACAGCATGTCTGCCCGTCGAGACTCTTGATGATATATTGATAACCGCCGTTATCGAGTCGGTCGACAATCGTGTCACCATTACCTGTTTCGAAAGCTCTAATTCTTTTGCGGCGCTCTTCGGGCACTTCGGTCAGCGTGTCGTTGATAACAAGTTGAAAAAACAGATCTTTTGGCTCGCCCGAATACCTAAAAGGCTCGAAAGAAGGGAGTAAATTTACATTGTCGATAGCGGTATCTTGAAAGATAACGCGGATGTATAAGTCTGCTATGCAATAATGATTGATGCTGTTATTTGCCATTCCTCGTTGTGCTTCCTGCGCTCATTCTCATGTCTTACTTACTCAAAACAGCCTCCGTATTGTCGTCATCCGTGGGACTGACGGCTTGGAATCGAAAGTCGGAAAGTTTGATATACTTCACGTTGAAATTACCTTTGTCTGTATATCTCTTGCGCATTGCGAGAAATTTTTTCTCCACATCGCTACGCTTTTCTTTGTAAACGATGATGCAAGTGCGATGTTGCATGCCTTTATTCGACAGATAGTCGCGTAGCTGATTGGCATAATTCTCTCTGCCGTAAAGAAAGTGCGACTTATCGCTTATATATGCAGCATCAATGGGTTGAATGTCTGTAAAGTAGACCGTAGAATCATTAAAGGACGCCGATAGTCCGTAAGCATAAACCAATGTGCGTTTGTTCTTAGCGGAAGCGCTTGAGAATGCCAGCAAAGCACAAGCAAAGAATGCTATCCGAAAAAGTTTGTTCAATCTCATTTTACCTTAATTATATCAATCTGGAAGCTGACTTTATAGCCCGAGATAGGACTTCAGCATCTTATTCTTCGTATTCTTTCTGAGTCGGCGAAGCGCCTTCTCCTTGATTTGTCGCACTCGTTCGCGCGAGAGTCCATATTTGTCGCCGATTTCTTCAAGTGTCATTTCTGGTTGGTTAATACCGAAAAAACCTTCGATAATGTTCCGCTCGCGTTCATTCAAAGCCAGCAATGCGTGCGAAATCTCATCGCGGAGTGATTCCAACACCAGCTCTCGGTCGGCCATCGGTGCATCGGCGTTGGGCAAAATATCCAAAAGGCTATGATCTTCGCCGTCGATGAATGGGGCATCCACAGAGATATGTTTGCTCGGAGCCTTCATGGCGTCCACGATTTTTTCTTCGGACAAATCCACTTTGTCGGCTATTTCGTCGATGCTTGGGCGTCGCTCGTTTTCCTGTTCAAATTTATTTAATATGCGGTTGATCTTATTCACTGATCCCACTTGATTCAACGGGATTCGCACGATGCGGCTTTGTTCGGCGATGGCTTGCAATATACTCTGCCTAATCCACCACACAGCATAAGATATGAACTTAAATCCACGTGTCTCATCAAATTTTTCTGCGGCCTTGATCAGTCCTAAGTTACCCTCGTTGATGAGATCGGACAGACTCAAACCTTGGTTCTGATATTGCTTGGCAACAGACACCACGAATCGCAGATTGGCTTTGGTCAATCGTTCGAGAGCTTTTTTATCGCCTTTTTTGATGCGTTGGGCCAATTCCACTTCTTCCTCGATAGAGATGAGTTCTTCATGACCTATCTCTTGAAGATACTTGTCGAGTGAGGCATTCTCTCGATTAGTTATTGATTTCGTGATTTTCAGTTGTCTCATTAAGTTCAATCTCTTTATGCGTGATGCAAATTTAATCGATTTCCCGCAGCTTCGCAAATATTTTGCAGTTTATTTGACAAAACAAGCCTGATTTGACTTAATTATACGCCCGTTTGAAACAAATCAGGGACTCGGTTGACTCTCTTTGCTTGTTGTGAGCAAGTGAATCACACCGAGCCCCTGCTGTTCTCAACCTCTCATTGATTATTCGAGCGGAACAGCGAAATAACCTTTCTTACCCGTGGGATAAATTCCTTGGATGTAGAGAACGGGATCTTTGCTTGTCGAGGCATCTTTCACCAGTTGCTGCATAGCGTCGATCGACTTCACCGGTGTATCGTTGACTTTCTGAATAATGAAACCTTTATTGATGCCGGCATCTTTCAATTTGCCGTTGTTTACCTTGATAACTTCGAGCCCGAAACTGATATTGAGCTGTTTCTTTAAGGCTTCTGGCACTTCGCGGAAATTGCCGCCGAGCACGTCTAAGTCTGCTTTCTTGACGATATTCGTATTGCCTTGTTCGTTTTTCAGCGTGATCGTAGCCGTCTTCTTAACTTTATTGTGAAGATAAGTCAGCGTAATCTTATCACCCGGACGTTTGTTGGCGAGAATAGCAGACAGTTCACCGAACTTGGTGATCTTCTTTCCATCAACGGAAACTATGACATCTCCCTCCTTGATACCAGCTGCTTGTGCACCACTCTCTTCCGAAACCTTTGCCACATAAACACCTTCCATCGTGCCGAGATCAATCTCTTTGCCTTGATTCTTTTGATCGTCGATATAGGTTTTCACATCGCCGCCCTGAATACCGATAAAGGCTCGCTGAACTGTTCCGTAAGTTCTGAGATCAGCCACCACCTTATTCATAATAGCAGTGGGGATTGCAAAACCGTAGCCGCTATACGAACCGGTCTCCGAATAGAGCATAGCATTGATGCCGATGAGTTCGCCGCGCGTGTTGACCAGTGCTCCGCCGGAATTACCGCGATTGATGGCGGCATCGGTCTGGATGAATGATTCCACGCCGTTGGCATACAAGGTGCGGGCTTTGGCACTCACAATACCAGCCGTGACTGTATTGGTCAGATTGAAAGGATTACCTATGGCGAGCACCCATTCGCCCACTTTCAGATTGTCGCTGTTGCCGATTACAATCGCGGGGAAGCTCTTTCCCTCGATCTTGATCAGTGCGAGATCGGTGGTTTTGTCTGTTCCGATGATGCGAGCAGAATATTCTTTGTTGTCGTTTGTTGTCACAGTGAGTTCGTCGGCGCCCTCAACCACGTGGTTGTTAGTGACGATGTAGCCGTCTGCCGAGATGATCACGCCCGACCCTGAACCTTGTTGCTTCGGCGTGCGAACCTGTCTTTTCTGCGTACCTCCATTGCCTTGCCCCGGATTTCCGAAGAATCCGAACGGATCACCAAAGAAGTCGCTGAACGGATCCGACTGCACATCGACCGTCTGCACTTTGCTGTTGCGCGTGTTCAATATGTGGACTACACTGGGCAGTGCTTTCTCTGCGGCATACGTCAAATCAACAGGTTGCCCCGCAGGAACGGTGGCTGCTGCGGCGTTGGCTTTGATAAAAGCCCCCGTCGAGAATGCAACGGCAATGACACACATGGCCGTGAGCAAATACTTGGAATACTTCTTCATTGTCTTCTTATTTTGTTTAAACATTCTTTCTGATCGTTTTGAAACGATGATCGGGCTTGAACCCTTGTTTGCAATGCCTGCAAATATAAGGTCAAAAAACGGATTCCTGCCAATCTGTCTTGCTTCTTTATCCCATTTTAACAGTCGAATTTAACATATTAACGGCTCTTAATGAAGCCAGATGAGGCTTTTTACATTCGTTTAATAGTGGTTGGCGACAGGTTGGTCAGATGTTGGCCTACCTTGCTTTTAATATTGCTTATAATTCGTTGTATATCAGCTATTTGTTTCTTCATTGTGAATGACTTTGCAAGTAAGCGTCAATGGCACGTCAATTAATGCTTACATGCACGGTCATTAACGGTTAATCAGTATGCAACTAACGGCTAATTGCGCAGCATTTGGTTGTATTTTGCGAATCTATTTGACTATCAGCGTATTGCGACCGATTGAAAAATAATCTCGATTGGGCGTCATTTGTCGATAAAATTACCTATCTTTGCACATTGAAAGCAGTGTCTCGGCTCTGCCGCCGGTTGAATTTTACTTCACGGGAGGAAAGTCCGGGCAGCACAGGGCACTCCGCTTCCGAAAATAGAAGCTATTGGCAACAGTAGGCTCAGGCAGAAGAAAACAACCGCCATTCGCATGAATGGTAAGGGTGAGAAGGCGGTGTAAGAGACCACCAACAGATGGGTGATCATCTGGTTGTGCCCGCCGGAGGCTGCAAGTTCGCGTAAACCGTCGCATGCGGGTTGCCCGCCCGTTTCGATAAGAGCGGCGGAGGGTGGAACGCTCAAGCTGTGGGGCGACTCACAGATTAGATAAATGGCAGGCATTCCGATGGCTGAAAAGACATCGGGAAACAGAACCCGGCTTATAGAGGCGCTGCTTTCGCTTTTTCATGTCGTCTGTGGTGCGGTTGCGATGAACGCATAAACCCTTTGAAAATGAAATCGATGAGCAAAAGACTTCAACGCATCATACAATTTATGAAGGTAGACATTTGGCGGCTGACACCGGCAGATGTGCCGCCGCCTTACAACGTCGCAGTGAGTGCTTTGAAGAAATTGCTGCTGGCAGTGAGATTTTTCACCACGAAAGGCGTATTCGAGTCGGCCGCGGCCCTGACTTATTCCACGCTCTTGGCCATCGTTCCCATCTCGGCGGTTGTGTTTGCGATCGCGCGCGGTTTCGGCTTTTCTAAATATATAGAAGATTGGTTTCGCAGTGCATTGTCGAGTCAGCCTCAGGCTGCCGACACGATTATCCGCTTCGTAAACTCTTATTTGGTGCACACGCATAGCGGTGTGATTTTGGGTATCGGACTCGTTTTTATGTTGTGGACAGTGCTGATGCTCACTCGAAACATCGAACAAACGTTCAACAATATTTGGCAGGTGGAGCGCGAACGGAGTCTTGTCCGCACCGTGACCGACTATTTGGCGATGTTTTTTATGCTGCCCATCATCATCATATTGATCTCCGGTGTGTCGGTGTTTCTCACGGCAGTGGTCAAGCAGACACATGAATATTTGTTGCTCGGACCGATGATGCGCTTGAGCATCGACATCATGCCTTATGTCATTATGTCGGCCGTTTTTATTGCGCTTTATGTCTTCATGCCCAACACCAAGGTCAAAATCGGTTATACAATCATACCAGGTATTCTGGCAGGTGTGGCTATGCAATTGCTGCAACTGTTCTATGTGCATTGCCAGTTGTTTCTTTCGAGCTATAATGCCGTGTACGGTTCGTTTGCCGCATTGCCTCTTTTCATGCTTTGGGTGCAGATATCGTGGACCATTTGTTTGTTCGGTGCCGAACTGAGTTATACCAATCAGAATCTGGAAACATTCGCTTTCTTGGCCAAGACCGATGATATCAGTCATCGTTATCGCCTGATGATGAGCGCACTGTTGCTAAACAAGATCTGCAAACGATTTGCTGAGGGACGCAAACCTTATTCGGCGCTCGAACTGAAACTGGAAACCGGCATTCCGATTCGCGTCACCACCGATCTGCTTCATGACATGGTGAAGATTCATTTGCTGAGTGAAAGCATCGGCGGGAAACGTTCTGATGATGAGGTGCTTTATCAACCGGCCGAGGATTTGGAGCGAATCACCGTAGGCGTGTTGGTCGATCGATTGGAAGCGACAGGCAGTTGGCGACTCGATTTAGACTTGCATCTGCATTTGGACAGCGTCGCCTGGCGACAGGTGATGCAATCTCGCGAACAATATTTTGGTCAGTTGCGGATGATCAAAGTGCAGGATTTGTAACAAAAAGGAATGAAATATGGAACCGAGAATCATGGATTATGAACACATGGTGACTGACAAGATTGCCGACCACACAGAAGATACCGGCTTTCCCGCCATGGCCGATTATGGAATTACGCGTCGGGAGCTGGACGATTATCTCTTTGACAAACAGGCCATCTTTGATAGTCGCGGAACAGAAAAGAGCCAATACACCGTTTTAGGTATCTGTATCATTATTCCGGTGTTGATTCTTTCTGCTTTTCCCGACCGCTATATGCCCGGCGGCAGATGGTCTTTGCTCTTGGGCGTAGGTGTCGGACTGGTATTTGCTTTGCTTGTTCGATTGTTTACAGATTTATCGATTAAAAAGCGCCTTAGCAAGATTCGCAATGAGAAAATTGAACGGTATATTGCCGATGTGTTGAAATATTGAAAGGACAAAAAATGGATTTGACACAGCTTCCCGACTTTATGAAATATAAAGATAGGTTCACTCAGAGTGGATTTGTTGAAAAAATATCTCGCATTGCCAAACGAGCAGGCGTTAAATTGGTGTATGCCGCCCTGATCCTTTATTATACATTGGAAAGCGATCGGGTGTCGATCAAAGACAAAGCCATCATTATCGGCGCATTGGGTTATTTGATCAGTCCTTTGGATGTTATCCCCGATGCAATCCCCATAGCCGGTCTCGGTGATGATTTAGCCGTCTTGATCTACGTTCTTCGCAAGATTTGGGGCGAGGTTTCTGATGATGTAAAAAGCAAGGCCAAGACCAAATTGTCTCAGTGGTTTGACAATGATGAACTGTCGGAAGCCGTTCGTCTCTTTGACGATAATCCCGATTGGGGCGAAGAATAGTTGATAATTGAGCGTTGAGAATTGATGGTTGAGAGATTCGTTCACTCTAAAAAAATATAAATATTGGTGCAGACAAAGGAATGCTTAGATTCATATTTGCTACCTTTGTTTAGCCAAACGAAATCATAAATGAGGAAACACTATATTCTAACAATGGGCTTACTGTTGGCGATTCACATCGCCGCATTCGCACAGAAGTCGAAAGGGCGTACGCCAAAACGTGTGAAAACCGTTGTAGTGACGGAAGAAACACCTGCGCAAAAACTATATCAGAGTATGCTGTCAGCCACAGCGCGGGTGATGTTTATCGATAGTACGGTGGTTGACAAGAGTGATTTCTTACGTCATGTACCGCTCAACGCCGAGTCGGGATCGCTGATGACGTATGAACAATTCTTCAATACGGATCGAATGCAAGATGGAGCGGTGTTTCAAAATGAATTCCGCAATCGTTGTTATTATTCCGATGGCGGGCGATTGATGACAAAAGATAGGATCGGGGAGCAATGGGCATCGCCACAAGTGATTGAAGGTATCGGCGACGAATTTGTAGAACCGGATTATCCTTTTATGATGGCCGATGGCATCACACTCTATTTCGCGGCGAAAGGAGCCAATAGCATCGGAGGATATGATATTTTTATGACGCTTTTTGACAGCGAGTCTGATCGTTTTTATAAGCCCGAGAATTATGGATTGCCTTTTAATTCCACAGCCAATGACTACTTGTTGGCTATTGATGAGTTGGATTCGCTGGGGTGGCTTGTCAGCGATCGCTATCAGCCCGAAGATAAAGTGTGCATTTATACATTTGTTCCCGTTTCGCCACGGGTGAGTTTGGGAACAGAAGAAGGTATCACGGGAGCAGCATTGGAGCGCTATGCCCGACTTGAACGAATCAAAGATACATGGCGATTCGGCAATCGAAATCGGGCAATGGAACGCTTGCAACAGATGATCAAGCGGTCTTCTCGGAAACAGATGCAGCAAGATTTCTCTTTTGTCGTGAATGATGACGTGACGTATCATCGGTTGACTGATTTTCGTTCGACATCGGCACGAGAGATGTATGTCCGTTTGGAAGCGCAACATAAATCGTTGGCCGATCATGAGAATATGCTGGAGCAACGACGAACGGAATACCATAATGCTTCGGCAAGCGCACGACGTGAGATGCGTGAAGAGCTATTGCGGCGTGAACGAGTGATAGAACAACAGCGGATTGATATTGCACGCTTGGAAAAGGAAGTGCGCAATGCCGAAAATAAGGCGTTGGGTGTGGATCGTTGATATATGAATATTGTCGAACGAATTAAAGAATAAAGATTATGAAGAAGTATTTTGCCGAATCGGAACTGATTATCAATGGAGATGGAAGTATCTTTCATTTGCATCTCAAGCCAGAACAGTTGGCCGATAAGGTGATTCTCGTGGGTGATCCGGGACGAGTGGCGATGGTTGCCGCGCATTTTGAAACAAGGGAATGCGAAGTGAGTAATCGAGAGTTTATGTCTGTCACGGGTACATACCATGGCAAACGCATCACTGTTCAAAGCACGGGTATTGGATGTGACAATATCGATATTGTGGTTAATGAATTGGATGCGCTCGCCAATATTGATTTCCACACTCGTGAAGAGCGTGACCAGTTACGGCAGTTGACGCTTGTGCGCATCGGGACTTGTGGTGGTTTGCAGCCCAATACACCTGTGGGCACATTCATAGCCAGCGAGAAGAGCATCGGTTTTGATGGTCTGCTTAACTTCTATGCTGGTCGAAATGATGTTTGCGATTTGGCTTTTGAGAAAGCATTCACGACATATATGGATTGGAATCCGCAACTCTGTGCTCCCTATGTGATCGATGCCGACACTGAGCTTCTCGATCGTATTGCCGGTAAGGATATGGTGCGCGGCGTGACCATTGCATGTGGCGGCTTTTTCGGTCCGCAAGGTCGAGAATTGCGTATACCGCTCGCTGATCCGAAGCAGAATGAGAAAGTAGAAAACTTTGAATACAATGGTCATCGTATCACCAACTTCGAGATGGAAAGTTCGGCCCTTGCTGGTCTTGCACGATTGATGGGGCACAAGGCAATGACTTGCTGCATGGTGATTGCCAATCGATTGGCTAAGGGAGCAAACACGAATTATAAGAATAGCATCGATAACTTGATAGAAACAGTTTTGGAAAGAATATGATGGGCGACACGATTTGTGCGCTTGCCACATCTGCGGGTGGAGCAATTGGAATCATACGTGTCTCAGGGCAGAATGCAATAGCGTTGACCGATATTGTTTTTCGTCCTGCCGGTGGAAAGTCTTTATGCAAAGCCGAGGGTTATACCATTCATTATGGTGAAATCATTGACAAGACGAGTGAAGTTATCGACGAGGTCTTGGTTTCGGTCTTTCGTGCACCTCATTCTTATACGGGTGAAGACAGCACAGAAATCAGTTGCCATGGCAGTCGATATATTTTGCGCCAAGTGTTGCAGACGCTAATCGATCGAGGATGCCGACAGGCTCAGCCTGGTGAATATACGCAGCGGGCCTATCTCAACGGTAAGATGGATCTGAGCCAGGCCGAAGCTGTGGCCGACTTAATTGCTGCCGGTAATCGTGCTACACATCGTTTGGCATTAGGACAACTCAAAGGACATTTCAGTGAAGAATTGGCGCGTCTTCGCGAACAGTTGTTGAAGATGACTTCACTTCTTGAATTGGAATTGGATTTCAGTGATCAAGACGTTAACTTTGCCGATCGGCACGAGTTGTTGGAATTGGCACTCACAATTGATCGTCGCATCGTATCGTTGGCTCACTCTTTCGAAGCTGGGAATGCTTTGAAGAAAGGAGTTCCTGTGGCTATTGTCGGCAAGACCAATGTCGGAAAAAGTACGCTGCTCAATCGGCTACTTCATGAAGAACGTGCCATTGTGAGCGATATCCATGGTACTACACGCGATGTGATCGAAGATACTGTTGATATTCGTGGCATCACATTTCGCTTTATCGACACTGCCGGTATTCGTCACACTGTCGACCGAATCGAGCAGTTGGGTATTGAGCGCACTTATCGGAAATTGGATGAAGCTACCATTATTCTTTGGCTCTTTGATGAACCGCCGACCACAGAAGAATATGATCAGATGAAAGTTCGCACGGCTGGTAAGAAACTCATCAAAGTATTCAATAAAGTTGATTTGCCACGTGTTACACCATCTTTGCCACAGGACATTCTTCTCCTTTCAGCCAAGCAAGGTGATGGTGTTGCGCAACTGGAAGAGGCGCTGTGTCAGGCAGCAGATATTCCTGAATTCAATGAGAATGATGTTGTCGTCACCAGTGCCCGTCACTACGATGCGCTTACACATGCTCATGACGCACTTGTTCGTGTCATTGATAGCTTGGAGCAGGATGTTAGTGGCGATCTTCTCAGCGAAGATCTTCGTCAGGTTCTTACCTATCTTGCTAATATTACCGGGGGTGTTATCACTACGGATGAAGTTTTGAATTCTATTTTCAAGAATTTCTGCATCGGGAAATGATATTTGTCCACTATTCGGGACATGATAGAAAAGTAAATGTGCCAACTTTCATGTAGAGAGTTGCACATTATGCTATTTGTTTGGAATAAGTTGTTATTATTGACTAAGCCTCAGCCTCGGGTATAACCGATACCACGCTCTTGTCGTGACGACCTCTGTGGAAATTAACCACGCCGTCGGTCAGTGCATAGAGCGTATCGTCCTTACCGATACCGACATTCTTGCCGGGATTATGCTTCGTGCCACGCTGGCGAATAATGATGTTACCGGCAATCACTTTCTGGCCGCCCCAAATCTTAACGCCTAATCTCTGTGAAGCGGATTCGCGACCGTTCTTCGAACTACCAACACCTTTCTTATGTGCCATTCTGATTGTCCTCCTTTACTTTAAGCGATTACTTGTTTAACTTCTACTTCTGTGAACTGTGCGCGATGGCCGTTCTTCTTACGAGAATCTTTTCTGCGCTTCATCTTGAAAACGATGACTTTGTCACCCTTTACAAGTGGATTCACAACTTCTACTACTACTTTGGCACCATCAACAGTGGGTGCTCCGACAGTCACTGCTCCTTCATTGTCAACAAGAAGCACTTTGTCAAACTCAACAGTTTTGCCGGCTTCCACATCCTTGATGTGATGGACAAAGAGCTTTTTGCCTTGCTCAACCTTAAACTGCTGACCGTTAATTTCTACAATTGCGTACATTTTATTTGATTAAACGGTTTCTCCGCAAGGCGAACGACGCTGTGCCGATACTTTTTAAGCCTTAACGGACTAAATCGGATGCAAAAGTAATAATAAAAAATGAGAGAGCAGAGGATCTGTGAGAATACCTTTTCAGATTTTAAGAGAGATTAACGCACTCTTATGCACAAGAAAAGCGATGACCTTCACAGGCGATCGCTCCAAATCTTCAATAGGTATTAGTCCTCCTTTAAGGTAAAAAGATTGTCTTCAGGATAACACTTGCAAAGTTAAGGTATTTTTTCTTACCACCAAATATTTTAAGCGCTTTTTTCCAAAAAATCTTTCTGTGTCCCTACACAGGATGAGAGAAAGTTTCTATTAGGGCGTATTTAGGGAGAGAAAATGGGATAATAGTAGCAAAAAGAGGCTTCTTTTTTGAGAAAGGAAATCCGGTTAAATGCAGCCACATCCTTCTATTGGTGCATCTTGGAGGGATCCAAATCTTAAAAATGTTAAGATCGAGGACGCTTAATTGGGTAATATTCAGTAACTTTGCACGCATAATTGTATTTTTAGTATAAAAATCATAAATAAAAGAGCTGAGGAAACCATCTGCAAAATCCAATAACAAGCAATGAAGATAAATATTTTTTCGCTGGTTGTCATATCGGGCCTACTGACATTCACAGCAAGCTGTTCGAGTGATGATATGGCGCACAGTGCGGACAAAGCATCGGCAGATCATAACAAAAAGACGCGCCTAACCGTCTTCGTTGCCCGAGGGAATGGGAGCGATAGTGGCACGCGGACATCCTTTGACTATGCAAGTGGCCGTTTCTTCTGGGATGCTGGCGACCGCATTTATGTGAGAGATGATAGTGGCACTTTCCAAACCAGCAGTAACACCGTTACCAACAAGAATCCTCTATTTACCTTTATGATGCCCGGCACTTATGCCACCGACGGCTATGTGGTCTATTATCCCGGGACCAAAGGGCATGATAATCAGGTGACGATTGCCGACAAACAGGTGCAGAGCATTCCTTACACCACCAAGCATTTTGGGGATGCCGGAGACTGTGGAATGGGGATTACCACAAGAAATGCCAGCGGACAACTCGAATTCAGGATCAATCACAAGGCGGCCTACCTCTGCTTTCAACCTTACGCGAAGTATAATCGTGTCAGCACTTATATCACGGCTATCGAAGTGACTTCCGACGATAACATCGCCGGCACTTACTGGCTTGATCCCGTCGATGAGAAACTCAAAGGTGTCGGAGACAAGCGAACCATCATGCTCACGACCAAAGGGCAGGGGGATGATGACAACGGTCTTCCCTTGAAAAACGCTGCGCCGGCTCTACGAGAGAACGGAGCTTTTATGGTGATTGCGCCCGGAACGCATCAACTGACAGTCAAATATCACATCCAAAACGTTTTGACGCATGCACAGGGCGTCATCACCAAGAAGTTGCAATCGTTTGACTATCAACCCAATACTTACTATGATGTTAAGTCCCAGTTAGACATCACAGATCTTGAAGCTCATGTCAGCATTCCCCGCATCGATATCAATATCGATGGCGGTGCATTTGTAACCGATAAAACGACTTATCTCAATGCACTGTTCAAGATCAGCGGGATAGGTAGCAAATTTGATATGGCAGAGCCTGTGCAGATCAAGGGACGAGGCAACAGCAGCTGGAACGCTGCAAACCCATATGACAAGAACCCTTATTGCCTGAAATTCAGTAAAGCCGTAGCGCCGTTTGGATTGGCTCGTGGCAAGAATTGGGTGTTGCTTGCCAACAAACAACCAAGATCAATGATGCAAATGCCGTAGGGATGAAGCTTGCCTCCTTGGTGCAAACGGTTGCCCCCAATCACATCATACCCGTGGAGCTTTACATCAACGGGGAATATCGCGGGAGTTATACGCTTACCGAGAAGGTGGGATTATCCGACAACAGTGTGAAGCTCAAAGATAAGTCAAAAGCCGCTCTGTTGGAGTTGGATACCTATTACGACGAAGAACTCAAATTCCGTTCTTCTTTTTATGATCTGCCCGTCAACATCAAGGATAGCAAAGACAAATCTCCCCAGATGGTTGACCTTATCCGAACCGATTTCGATCGTCTCTGCTCCACCTTGAAAAACGGCGAAAGCATTGCCCATCTCGTGGATGTAGACCAGCTTGCCCGTTATCTGATGGTCAACGAATTGCTCTGTAACTATGAGCTTATGCACCCTAAAAGCACCTATCTTTATAAAGAAGATTTCACCTCGCCCGATGGTAAATACATCTTCGGACCAGTGTGGGACTTGGATTGGACGCTCGGCTATGAAACCAACCGTAATTACGGTACGTCGGATCCCAAAGCCGACTTTTGGCACCCTGCACTCCCGAACTATGAGCACCAGCAGTTTATGAGGGATCTCCGTTTCAAGGACAAGGCCGTGCGCGAGGCTTATTATCGTGTATGGAAAGAATTCATGGAGCATCATTTGCAGGAGTTGCTCATTTTCTGCGATGAATATATACGGTATGTGCGGTCATCGTTCCTACACAATAACACGAGATGGAACAAGACCGACGACTATATGGTCATATCTCAGCACATGAAGGTTTGGTTGCAACGTCGGGCTAATCACATCTACTCCCAGCTTACGTCATAGGAGATACTGGCAAGTGTTTCATTCTTCTTGGGCTATACTCGTCGGTGAGAAGTATAGGACTTCTGCCTGACAAGTCCCAGGGGAGTCGTCGTCTACTCGTATAGTTCTCGTTTGACACAAACAGGGGATAGCAAGTGACGGAATGTCACGGTGCTTGTGCACCTTTCAAGAAAGGGCGAAAAAAGAGGGATATGCCATTGTGCTGCATATCCCTCGGACTTTTGAAGAATGATCAATCAGACCTTCTCAGGAGGAGTTGTTTCAGGGGCGGCTTCGGTCGTCTGCTTGACCGAAACCTTTTTCTTGGCAGGCGTCTTTGCCTTATCGATCTTAGCCTTCACTTTTTTCTCGGCCGCCTGCATCTTCTCGATCTTGGTTTGCAAGCGGATGATCTCTTTCTCCTTTATCTCGATCTCGGTGTCTTGATTCTTGATGGTGGTGAGAAGGCTGTTGAGTTCGTCGTTGTCAATCTCTTCGGGATAAAGGCTGTTGACGCGCGTGATGAAGTCGCCGAGTATGTTCATATAATTGGTAAACGCGTCAAACGGACTGCTGTATATACCGCGGTCTATGCCGACGTTGGAGGATTTCGTAGTCATGAAACGGAAGTTGTTGGAAGCCTGCAAGTAGTCCCAATCCACGTTGATGCGGGGATCATTGGCAATGCGTACACGGTCGGCCACGCTGTATAATTTGTTGAAGGCTTCGCGCTGCATGGGATTGCCCAGCCAGCTGCTCACGTCGCGCTCTTCGTCTGTCCAGGAGAGTGTGTCGGGTACGTCGAGCGTTCCTACGCTCTTCATTTTCAGACAGAGTTCGGTGGGGGTGGAGAATGTGATGCCTTTATTTTTGGCACAGACGGGGAGTGCTTTGATAAATTCGAGGATATTGCTCGACAAGGGTTGTGCGATGCCTAATGCCGATAACTCCATAAAGATGTTGATCACTTGCTCTTCGTTGGGCAGTGCGGCGATCTGGTTGATGTAATTGTCGGCAAATAGTGGATAACCGGGCCACTCGCTATTGTTGAATCGCAGCGAGATGTCGTCACTGAGGTTGACGTCGCGTAATAGCAGTTTGAGATGTGGGGCGAGGGCGCAGTTGTATATATAATGGGGTGACTTCCAACCCAGCACGTGCTTGGCTCCCTCGGTCAGCATGCCCTTGAATCCCATTCGAGCAGCTTGCAGACCGATATCATCGCTGTAAATGAGCGAGGAGTTACGTAACACCTTTGGTGTCTGGCCGAAATACTCTTTCATCTTCTCGCACTGCTTCTTGACGTCGCGCGAGAAACAGTCCTCATTGGTGAGTGAAGACAAGCCGTGAGAATAAGGCTCGGCCAGAAACTCTACACAACCCGTCTCGTTGAGTTGTTGTAATTTCTCTAAGACCTGGGGTGCGTGCATTTCCAGTTGCTCTATGCCAACGCCCGAGAGTGAAAAGGCAACCTTGAAATACTTGCCGTTGGCTGGATCATCTCTTGTAGGGTGTTGAGTGCCGGCATATACGAGCGCTCGGCAATGTCGGCGATGCTACGTTCGTTCTCGAAGTCGTCGTAGTAATAATGATCCGTACCAATATCAAAGAAGCGGTAACGCTTGAGGTGGATGATTTGGTGTATTTCGAAATATAAACAAATAGTCTTCATTGATTTATGGTTTTATGATTAGTATTGTGTTCTTGATCTCTTATTGGTGGCTTAATGCTCGCTCATATAGTTCACGAATCCAAAATCCCACTTTCTCCCATGTGAATTGGTCGACCTCTTTCAGTCCTTCCTCCTGCAAATAGCGGAAGAGACTCTCATTGTGGCAAATGCTGTACATGGCGTCTGCCAAAGCGTGGATGTCCCAGTAGTCGACTTTGATACAGTTATCTAAGATTTCGGCGCATCCGCTCTGCTTGGAGATGATCGAGGGTGTGCCGCATTGCATGGCTTCGAGTGGCGAGATGCCGAAAGGTTCGCTTACGGATGGCATCACGTAAACGTCGGAGTCTTTCAGACATTCATACACTTGTTTGCCTTTCATGAATCCGGGGAAGTGGAAGCGGTCTGCAATACCTCGTTCGGCCGCAAGATAAATCATCTGATCCATCATGTCGCCCGAGCCGGCCATGCAGAAACGCACGTTGCGCGTGCGTTGAAGTACCATGTTGGCTGCTTCGACAAAATATTCTGGTCCTTTCTGCATCGTCAGCCGGCCTAAGAATGTGACCACCTTCTCTTTATTGGTGTGGTCGGGGCGCGGAATATCTTGCAATTCCTGTCGTAAGGGGTAGACGGCATTGTGCACAGTGAAACACTTGCGCGGATCTTGGTGATATTGATTGATCACCGTTTGTCGGGTCAATTCCGATACGCACATGATGCAATCGGCATTATCCATTCCGTCTTTCTCGATCGAATAAACCGTGGGATTGACATGCCCGCGAGATCGATCGAAGTCGGTGGCATGCACGTGGATGCACAGTGGCTTTCCCGATACTTGTTTAGCGTGGATGCCGGCAGGATAAGTGAGCCAGTCGTGTGCATGGATAATGTCGTAGTTCAGTGTGCGTGCCACTACGCCTGCAACGATAGAATAGTTGTTGATCTCATCGTGCAGATTGTCGGGGTAGCGCCCAGAGAATCCCATACAACCTAAATCGTCGAGATTCATATAATTAAAGTCGGAATAGATATGGTCGCGGAGGCGGAAATATAGGTCCGTATCCATCACATTGCCTATGCGTTGTCCGACATAGTCGGCATTAACATCACGCCATCCGATGGGCACACAATTCATTGCAATGATGTTAGCAGCGGTTTTGTCTTCATCTCCCCACGGCTTTGGTAGGCAGAATGTGATGTCCATATCTCCCTGTGCATGCAAACCCTCTGTGATGCCGAAACTGGCAGTTCCGAGACCTCCGAGGATATGAGGAGGATACTCCCATCCAAACATTAGTACTTTCATCGTCGTCCCTCCCTAATAATGATATTTTTCGAGTAATTCTAAGGTTCGTAATACCTCTGCCACATTGATGGCAAACGAAATGGCACCGCGTCCGCAGAATGGTGGATTCCCGTCGAAGAGTTCGGGTATTGTGCCGATACAATGGCTGAACATTTCATCTTCATAACCCACCATCTGTCGCTCGATGAAACTCAGGCGGGTTCGTTTATAGAGTTTAAGACAGGCTTCCATGTAGAAGCCACCTAACCAAGGCCAGGCCGTACCTTGATGATAGGCATAGTCACGTTTTGTTTGTGGCCCGATATAGATAGGATTGTAGCCTCCGCTTTTCGGAGAAAGTGATCGCAGACCCTTGGGCGTGAGGAGTTCGCGGGTGCAGACATCCAAAACGCTCTTCTTCTGGTCTTGGCTTAAAGGCGAATAATCTAATGCTACGGCAAAAATCATGTTAGGGCGGACACTCCAATCCATCATATTGCCATCGACGTAATCGAACAAATAGCCGTACTCATTTAAGAAAGTGTCAACAAAAGATTTCCGGCATAATTCGGCCAAGGCTTCATAATGCGCGATCTTCTCGGTCTCGTTGTTCAATCTTGCCATTGCTGCGGCGAATTGAAGTGCATTATACCACAATGCGTTAAATTCGACAATATAGCCAGTTCGTGGGATGATCGGACGCCCGTTGGCTGTGGAATTCATCCATGTGACAGGTGTTTCGCGGCCATTGGTATACAGTAGTCCATTAGCATCAAGGCGTAGATTGGGATGCTTTCCATTTTCGATAAAATGAATGATGTCGTTCAATAGTTTGCCGTACATCTGCAAACACTTCTCGTTTCCCGCTTCCTTGGCATATTGCTGGATAGCCCAAATGCACCATAATGGTACATCTGGCTGCTCAATTTCATAGATTTTGACCGTCAGAGGTTTTCCTTCCATAAATTCTCGAAGACCTCTTTCGGCTGTTTTCATCACAAGTTCAAAATAGTCTTGCTCGTCAATGGCAAGTGTCAGACCCGGTAGAGCGATGAATGTGTCGCGTGCCCGGCATTTGAACCATGGATAACCCGCAAGCAAATAGCGATCATCATTTTTCATACTGATATGAAACTGATGGGCTGCATTGACTAAGCAGTGAAAGAAGTTATCGCGCGGGCTACGCTCGTTAACTTCCTCTTCGAAAAGTTTCTTCAAACTTCCCGATTTGATTTCAGCTGTAGATGCTGCAAAAACGATACTCTCTCCCTTTCGGATATTCATCTCGAAATAGCCGGGAACATATAAATCTTCATTTGAAGCATAGCCACGCTCCTGCTCTTTCGGATATTCCACACCTCTATACCAGTCGGGTTGGAAGATAAATTCGTTCTTTTTATTGAATTGCATATATAGATCTGGATATCCTGCATACATGCAAGTCTTGATTCCATTGTCAACAGGGAAGTAAATTCGGCTGGCTGTTGCATTCTCGTGTGTGAATTGGCGAACGCTTCGGAATGCTAAGAAAGGACGGAAGCGGAGTGTCGTTGCCGAATGAGCATCGACCAAAGTGTAGCGCAATAGGATTCTGTCTTCATAATGTTGGAAGACTACTTCTTTTTTCAGCAACACACCGCCGACGCGATAGAGGGTTGTAGGAACGTTGTCACAATCAAACTCCCGAATATATTTGTGACCTTTTGGACTGTAATTATTGCCTTGATATTTGTGCAGTCCTAAATTAAATTCAGCTCCGTGTTGAATGACCGTAACATCCAAAGACGATAGCAAAACATGATTCTCATCATCCAGTTCCGGCACAGGAACGACAAGAAGTCCATGATATTTGCGCGTGTTGCAGTCCACTATCGTTGAACAGGAATAAGCACCGGATCTGTTTGTGCGGAGCAATTCCTTTGATAACGACTCTTCAAGGTTAGTCATCAGAGCTTTCTCAAATCGCAGATAACTCATAGTCGGTCTGTTAAGGTTTAATGTTTAATACTCTGTTTTGTGGGAATCGAGAGCTGTCGTGCACCTCGCAAACCCGCTTTCAAAAGTACGAATTTTTATGCTTTACACAAAATAAATATCTTATTTTATTTAAAGAAAATATCAGTTTTTTGTTTCATAAGATAAAAAAACGTCATTCAGTTTATTGTAGATAGTGTTTTTTTTGTATTTTTGCAATAGCGTACAAGAGATAAACAAGACAATTATTTAAGGTAGATCATATGATTTTAAAAGATGATTCGATCAAAATTGAAATAGCAGATGCCATTTCAAAGTTATGGACATCGCTGACCGAGAAGCAACAGCAAGCACTCTTTGAGCACATGAATGTCTATCAATTCAAGAAAAACGAAATCATATACAAGAATTTGGAGTATCCTCGTAATTTGCTATGTCTGTTTCAAGGGAAGGTAAAAGTTTATAAGGATGGAATCAGTGGAAAGAATCAAATATTGAGAGTGATTCAGCCAGTCGACTTCTTCGGTTTTAGGGCTTACTTTGCTGAAGAATGTTATCGAACGGTAGGTGTGGCCTTGGAATCATCGATTGTCGCTTTCATTCCTATCGAAGTATTAGTAGATTTATTGAAAGAAAATTATCATATTAGTCTTTTCTTTATCCGAAATTTGTCCAAAGAATTAGGCGCATCCGATGATCGGACCGTCAGTCTCACTCAAAAACATATTCGAGGACGTCTCGCCGAGGCGCTACTTTTCCTTAAAGATAGTTATGGTGTGGAAAAAGATGGTTTCACACTGAGTATTTATCTAAGTCGTGAAGATCTCGCGAACCTATCGAATATGACGACAAGCAATGCCATACGTACGCTTTCCAATTTTGCCGGAGAGAAATTAATTACCATCGATGGACGCAAAATCAAAATTATTCGAGATGACGAGTTGCGTCGAATATCCAAAATGGGTTAATCGGGAATCAGAAAATTGATTACCTCTTGTTCCACTTTAATCCAGAAATTCCCTGTCGGTGTGTTCATCAATCGACCGTCAAGACCCACCAAAGCATGCTGTGTCTCGATGACTTCTATTTCTCGTGTGCGATAGGGATGCACGCTGCGGTGATTTAAGAACTTACCTCTTAGGAACAGATAAAAGCCTTCTATCAGTTGCATCATCTCCGGATGATAAACCACAGAGACGTCGAGCAGACCGTTATAAGGCACGGCATTCGGCGTCTGTCCATATCCCAAGGCGTTTCCCACACACACTGTCATAACCTTTCTTTTGATGACATCCGTATTGATTCGAAGTGTCATCTTGTAATCCAAACGTTGAAACAGCATCAGAATAAATGAAAAAATGAAAGACAATGTGCGCGATCCAAGCAAGTGGCGAGTCTTTCTGCGCAGGTTCATGATGGCTGCAATCAGTCCGATATTGATACAATTCAAGAAATAGCGATGACAAGGCTCACCACTTTTGTTTTTATAATTGATCCTTCCTAAGTCTATTTTTCTGACGCGATGGCGCTTCAACCAAGCCACAGACTGTTCTATTTCTCCCTCTTTAAAGCCCCAAAAATGTGCGAAATCATTCATAACCCCATTGGGAATCACCCCGAGCGCAATTTGATTTCGTGTGTCGGCATCCACTTGCATCAGGCAATTCACGGCATCGTTTAGAGCAGAGTCTCCTCCAACAATAATGATCGTCTTATATCCATTGTTGATCATCATCTTGACAAGACGCTCTACACTACCCGTATTTTCACTCTGCACATAGTCGAAATCGATATGATTCTCATGCAGACATTTCTCTATCTGCTCCCAACGTTTCTGTTGGCGAAGCGTGTTTTTAGGGCAATAGAGTATTCCCCAGCGTGTTTCGTTCATTGCCATAACTCTTTAATTTTTTTTATTTTGTCTGCCATAGGCAGTTCCGCATCTATCCAATGGATCTGGAAACCGCGTCGTTCCATTCCGCGAAACCATGTCATTTGCCGTTTGGCAAATTGATGGATTGCAATTTCCAAATCGTGAAACATGTCATCGTAAGATCGTTTTCCGATGACGTACTCGGTGATAAACTTGTATTCAAGACCATAATAGATCAAGTCTTCTGCGGGTATTCCCTCATCCAGCAATGTCCGAATCTCATTGACCATGCCGTCTGTCAAGCGTTGTTTCAGTCGTTTTGTGATTTTTTCCCGCCTTTTGTTGCGGTCGAGATGCAATCCGATGAGCAGCGAATTGATGGTCGGCATCGGCCTTGCCGGCATTGGATGCTCGCAATTGTAGGTCTCAATCTCAATGGCGCGAATGGCCCGTTGAACTGTATCTACGTCTGTCCGATTGTGCATCGAGGAGTTGTTCCGAGCCTTCAAGTCGGTTAGTATCGTCGTCAACTCATCCAACTGCTTATCTGCCAAACGATTGCGCAATTCCGGATTCTGCGGCACTGGCGATAGGGAATAGCCTTTCAACACGGCTTCTACGTATAATCCTGTTCCCCCGCAGAGAATCACCGGCACTTTCCGAGACGTGATTTCCTGGTGTGTCTTACGGAAATCTTCTTGATATTTAAATAGGTTATACTTGGTGCCGGGCTCGGCAATATCTATCAAATGATAAGGGATCGCATGTCCATTCACCGTGTAATCACTCAGATCTTTGCCTGTTCCGATGTCCATCCGACGATAAACCTGTCGGCTGTCAGCGCTGATGATTTCCGCCCCAATGTCCGTTGCAAGCTCGGCAGCTACTGCTGTTTTGCCGCTGGCTGTCGGTCCTATGATGGTGATCATCTTTTGCATAGCTTGATTTACCTTCTTCCTCGTTAACTTGTTAACTCGTATGCTTATCTATTGACTTAAATCTCTGTGTGCAAAAATAATAAAAAAAAGTCATCCGACAAATATCGGATGACCTTTTCATTGGGTTTTATCGTGAAATCGATTAGCCGTTGACCTTAGCCATGTGCTTAATCAATTCTACAACCTTGTGAGAATAACCGATTTCGTTGTCATACCAAGATACAACTTTCACGAAAGTGTCAGTCAAAGCGATACCGGCCTTAGCGTCGAAGATAGAGGTGCGTGCATCACCGAGGAAGTCTGAAGAAACGACAGCCTCTTCTGTGTAACCTAATACACCTTTCAACTCACCCTCTGAAGCATCTTTCATTGCCTTGCAAATCTCGTCATAAGAAGCTGCTTTCTTCAAGTTGACCGTCAAATCGACAACAGAAACGTCCAAAGTCGGTACACGCATAGACATTCCGGTCAACTTACCGTTGAGCTCAGGAATAACCTTGCCCACTGCCTTTGCAGCACCGGTAGAGGACGGAATAATATTGCCGGAAGCAGCACGACCACCGCGCCAATCCTTCAAAGAAGGTCCGTCAACGGTCTTCTGAGTTGCAGTTGTAGAGTGAACAGTCGTCATCAAACCATCAGCAATACCAAACTTGTCGTTCAATACCTTAGCGATGGGAGCCAAACAGTTGGTTGTGCAAGAAGCGTTAGAAACAAACTGCGTGCCCTTAACATACTTGTCGAAGTTTACACCACATACGAACATTGGCGTGTCGTCCTTAGATGGAGCAGACATAACGACATATTTAGCACCTGCATCGAGGTGACCCTGAGATTTCTCTTTGGTTAAGAAGAGACCAGTAGATTCAACAACGTATTCAGCACCAACCTCGTTCCATTTCAAATCAGCGGGGTTACGCTCTGCGGTTACGCGAATTACATTACCATTAACAATGAGCTGAGATTTCTCTACATCAGCTTTGATTGTACCCTGAAACTGTCCGTGCATTGTGTCGTACTTCAGCATGTAAGCCAAGTAATCAACCGGGCAAAGGTCGTTAATACCTACTACAACGACATCTTTTGCGTTTGCCTCTTCCAAAGTGGCACGGAAAACGAAGCGACCGATGCGGCCGAATCCGTTAATACCAATTTTAATCATTTTACTTTCTATCCTTTTTAAAGAGTTAAAAACTTCTACCTATTTTTACCTTTTATGTTGGTTCTTATCTCAGCAAAACTTGAATATGATACTGGAAAGCATCTTTTCACTCATTTTGTGCCGCAAAGATACGATTTTTTCCTTATATTTGCAACAAATTTCAGTATTAAATAATAATAAAAAACAGAAGTATGAGTCATTTTCTCAGTGAATTTAAAGCCTTCGCTATGCGTGGCAATGTGCTTGATATGGCTGTCGGTGTAATCATTGGCGGTGCTTTTGGCAAGATCGTTAGTTCGTTGGTAGACAACATTATTACGCCGATCATCGGTTCGCTTACGGGCGGTGTGGATTTCTCTGGCCTTGCTATTACCATCGGGAGTGCGCAAATCAAATACGGAATGTTTATTCAGAACATCATTGATTTCTTGATAATAGCTTTCTGTATATTCTTTCTTATCAAGGGTATCAATAAAGTTGTTGCTAAGAAAGAACCCGAAGCAGAAGCTCCTGCAGCACCGGAGCCAAGCGCAGAGGAACGTTTGCTTGCTGAGATTCGCGATCTTTTGAAAGCGAAGGGTTGACGAAGTCACTTTTCAATAACGCTTAGTTGTAATGCAAAGAACGCTTAGTTGCAATGCAATCAATATCTAATTGCAAGGTAAAAAAGCATAAACTAAAACGAGGACTGTATCATGATGGATAACATGATGATAGATTTGATTCGTGAGTTGGGGCAAGAAACCGATCACGGGAAGATGGTCTGCATGATGCAGCAGACGATGAAACTGCTGCTGACGCACTATGCCGTGAATGTTTGCGGCATAACAGTTTATCCGCTGGAAACGGAGAGTTATTTCATGCGCAAGGGTGTTTTCGAAGACTGTTATGTGCATGACAATGATTTGCAGATGAATCATTTCGGACGGCTTTATATTCATCGGCGCGGCCGAAGTGCTACGGCGAGTTATAAAGCAGACAACCGTGTGTGTATGGGTGTCTGTCTGTCGGACAGTGATACCTATTATTATAGCACGCTGGTGCGCAGTGCCGTGATGTCAGACGGCACTATGATTTTCGGTCCGAACAATGTGTTGACGCGTATCGTGCAGCAAATCAATGCGCGAGAAAAGAAGATCGAACCTGCCTTTTTTGATCATCCACGACACGGAAGTTGTGAGATGGTTGTCTATTTTCCTGCAATGGAGGCTGTGCCGGCATTGATTCCGGTTGACGACCATGCTGATCCGAGGGATCATCAAAATCTGTTTTACTCCACGCGAGTGGGACTTGGCGACGATGATCCGTATTACCGAGATTTGCGTTTGCGTGCACTCACGGGTCAGCTCACCGTGGAATATAAGTATAAAGAGAAGAAAAAAATCAAGGAATTGAATAAAACACAAGGCTGACTCATGCTTGCTTTTCGCACGCGAGTGCATGATTCTACGATTTATGAACGATAAAAACAACATTTTATGACAATCAAAAAATATGCGATTGCAGTGGGATTCTGCTTGCAAGCGATGGGATTCGTACAGGCTCAGAAGCCGGTCGAGTATGTAGATCCATTCATCGGTACCACCAATTTCAGTGTTTGCAATCCCGGAGCAGTATGTCCCAATGGCTTGATGTCGGTTGTTCCGTTTAATGTGATGGGTTCCGACCTGAATGTTTACGACAAAGACGCCCGCTGGTGGTCGGCTCCCTACGAGTTCAACAATAAGTATTTCACTGGCTTTGCGCACGTAACGCTCAGCGGAGTAGGCTGTCCCGAACTCGGTACACTGCTGCTGATGCCCACGGCGGAAGCGTTAGACGTAGATTATCATCATTACGGTTCTACGTACAGTAACGAACGAGCCGTGCCCGGATATTATGCAAACAAACTTGATAAATATGGAATCAAATGCGAAGTAACTTCTACCTTACGTTCGTCTATTGAGCGATTCACCTTTCGTAAAGGACAAGGAAACATCCTGCTCAATATTGGTGATGGACTTACCAACGAAGTCGGGGGAATGGTGAAGCGCGTCAGCGACACTGAAATCGAGGGATTCCGACTCTTAGGAACGTTCTGTTATAATTCTCAAGCTGTGTTCCCGATGTATTTTGTGATGCGCGTGAACAAGCAACCCACAGAGACCGGCTATTGGAAAAAGCAGCCAACAAAGACCGGAGTAAAAGGACAATGGGACACAGACAACGGTAAATACAAACTGTATAAGCACTATGGACGCGAGATGGCAGGCAATGAAATAGGCTATTATTTCAGCTTCGATTGCGCTGAAGGCGAGCAAATAGAAGTGCAGATGGGCATCTCGTTTGTGTCAATTGCCAATGCACGCGAGAATCTAACAGCCGAACAGCCTACCATCGACTTCGACAACGTGCGGCGAAAAGCCTATAACCAGTGGAACAAGACGCTGAGCCGAATCACCGTAGAGGGCGGCACCGAGGCCCAGCGGCGTATCTTCTACACAGCACTCTACCATACCCAACTGCATCCCAATATTTTGCAGGATGTAAACGGACAATACCCCAAGATGGAAAGTGCAGAAATCGGCACCACCCGAGGTAATCGCTACACCGTTTATTCGCTTTGGGACACTTATCGCAACGTGCACCAGCTTTTTACATTGCTCTATCCCGACAAGCAGCTCGATATGGTTCGTTCGATGATCGAGATGTATAAAGAGTGGGGTTGGATGCCGAAATGGGAACTCTTCGGCCGTGAGACGTGGACGATGGAGGGCGACCCGGCCATTCCCGTCATCACAGACACTTATCTGAAAGATCTTCGAGATTTCGATGTCAACACAGCCTATGAGGCGTTCGTCAAGTCAGCTACCACGCCAAGCAAGGACAACAAGATGCGACCCGACGTCGACCCGTATCTCGCCAAGGGTTATATCCCGCTCGGTCTTTATGCCGCCGATCAGTCTGGCGACAACTCCGTTTCGCACGCCTTGGAATATTATGTGGCCGACTATGCGCTTTCGCAGCTGGCCGATGCACTCGGAAAGAAGGCCGATGCACGACATTTCCGGCGATTGAGTAGCGGTTGGCACAATTATTATTCAAAGGAATACGGAACACTTAGACCTAAATTGGCCAACGGTCAGTTCCTCACGCCGTTCGATCCCAAAGCCGGCGCTGACTTCACCAATGCCCCCGGATTTCACGAAGGATCGGCTTGGAATTACACGTTCTATGTACCGCACGATATTAAAAAGCTCGCCCACGTAATGGGTGGCCCTCAACAGTTTGTCGATAAACTGCAAAAGGTGTTCGACCAAAACCTCTATGACCCGGCCAACGAGCCCGACATCGCTTATCCCTACCTGTTTTCGTATTTCGATGGACAAGCCTGGCGCACGCAGCAACAAGTAGCCCGACTGCTGGAAAAATATTATAAAGCCACACCCGACGGCATTCCCGGCAACGACGATTGCGGTACAATGTCGGCCTGGGCAATCTTCTCGATGATCGGTCTGTATCCCGACTGTCCCGGTTCACCCACTTATACGCTCACCACACCCGTCTTCGATCGCGTCACACTACACCTTGACCGCTGCTATTATCCTGCCGGCGACATTGTTATCGAAGCCCCCCACACCTCGGCTCAGTCGATATATATAAAGGGTATAACGCTCGGTGGCCGCCGTTACAAGTCTTACCGCGTTTCACACGACGATCTGATCAAAGCCCGTACACTACGATTCGATCTGACTGAGAAGCATCGGGATTGATGTGATCAGAGAAAAGATGGATTAAAAAAGAAAACGGATTATAGCCGAGAGAATGATTCGGCCATAATCCGTTTTCTTGTTATTTTGTTTAGGTAGCGGCTACGCTGCCATTTCTATCCAATCGTAAACGACTGAACAAACACCGAACAACACGATGCCGGCCGTGCAAAGAGCCAAAGCAATCTTTGTATTGAGCCGCTGGCGAATGTTGGCAATGGCGTATCGGTCTTCTTGATATACATCGCTTTCACAATCAACAGGTAATAGTAAAGGCTGACCACAGTGTTGATCAAGGCAACGAACACGACTCCATAAGCAAAGACACTGCCTTGCTGGGCCGCTGCCATAAAGACAAAAAACTTGCTGAACATTCCGGCAAACGGCGGAATTCCACCGAGCGAGAACAGTGCTAATGTCATCAGAAATGCCAATTTAGGATTGGTGGCATATAATCCATCGTAAGCATCGATGTCGGTTACGCCACCGTTATGTTCTTCTACGGCACTGATAATGGTAAAGACGGCCATATTGGCAACAACATAAATCAGTACGTAATATGATAAGGCGGTCACACCCATCGATGAGTTACCGATGACAGCCAGCATAATATATCCGGCCTGCGAGATGGAACTGAATGCCATAAAGCGCTTTAACTCACTTTGGCGGATAGCGAATAGGTTGGCGATCGTAATGCTCAATACGATCACAATGTACAACAGATATTGCCAATATTCTGTCATCGGTGCAAAGACCTTCATCAAGATGGCACAGAGCGTGAAAGCAGCTGCACCCTTGGAAACAACGCTTAGATAACCAGTAACAGTAGTGGGAGCTCCTTGATACGTGTCTGCCGTCCAAAAGTGGAACGGAACGAGTGAGATCTTGAATCCGAGTCCACTGAAAAAGAACACGAGTCCCATTATCGTTAGTGGCGAAGTGGTGATAGCTGCTGCTACATCGTCAAAATAGAGTGTACCGACCGCCCCGTAAAGAAACGAAATACCATAAAGCATCACACTGCTTGAAAAAGTAGCCGTGAGAATAAACTTTGCTCCGGCTTCGGCGGAATTATGACGATATTTGTCGAGAGCAATAAGGCAGGCCATCGGCACTGATGCCATTTCAAGTCCTAAAAAGAAAAGCAAAAAATGGTTGGCACTGACCATCATATTCATACCCAAGAGGGTGGAAATAATCAGTTCGTAAAACTCTCCTTCCTTAAAGGATGTATCAGGACGCGCCATCCATTCACGCGACTGAATCAACACGATAAGCGTTCCCAATGCAAGGATGGTTTTAATGACACCGATAGAGTCATTGGTCTGATACATCCCGCCGAATGTTGTAGATGTCTCGACAGGAAATATGTTGATCACGAGGTGAGCAACCATCAGTACGCAAACCAGAGGATTAAACCATTTGCGCTCTTTACCTACGCTGAAGAAATCTGCCCCGAACGTGATAACCAACATAGCCATCAGCGTTACTTCGGGCAACATTCTCAAAAATTGACTGTAATCTATATTCATTTTCTTAGCGTTTTATTTAGAGTGAAGCCATTACAGATACAGAATTGATGTGTTCGAGGAGCGGACCGAGCGTGTCGCTAATGACATTGCTTGCCCACAGAGGTGCGATACCGAGTCCGGCCACACAAAAGATTAGACAGACAACGGCAACGCGTTCATCCCAAGTAGCATCGGTCAGCGTTTCATAATGCGGATCGGCCACTTTTTGGTAAAGTATTTTCCCAACCACACGAAGAATGTAAACCGCCGTAACTACGATGGATGTACAAGCAATTATCGTAGCAGCACGACGGAACGTATCGGCATTTTGGAACGAACCGATGAAGATAGTCATCTCTGCAACAAATCCCGAAAATCCCGGAAGACCAAGATTGGCTAAACCTGCTACGACATAACCGACGCGAGGAAAGGCATTATCTTCATCAGGCCGCCGAGTTTGCGAACATCACGTGTGTGAGTTCGGCCGTAAATCATACCGATGAGCGCAAAGAACAGAGCCGTCATCAGTCCGTGAGACAGCATTTGCAGAATGGCTCCGGTGCAAGATGTCTGCGTCATCATTAGCAATGCGAACAATACCAAACCGCAATGGGAGACGGATGAGTAGGCATTGATATACTTCAAATCTGTTTGTACACAAGCCGACAAGGCACCGTAAACAACGGAAATGGTGGTAAGAATCAAGAAGACCCATGCCAGTTCATGAGCAGCCTCAGGCAACAGGTACATCGCAATGCGGAAACAACCGTAGCCTCCCAACTTCATCAGCACACCAGCGTGAAGCATTGACACTGCCGTTGGTGCCGAAGCGTGACCATCGGGCGACCAAGTATGAAACGGGAACAATGCCCCAAGCACACCAAATCCGATAAACACAAATGGAAAGAATATTTTCTGAATGTGTACCGGAATATTATGTAATTGCGCAATCTCGATAACATTCATCGTTGTTGCACCGCTAAAGAAATAGATTCCTAAAATTCCGATAATCAATAAAGCAGAACCTCCCATCAGCATCAATGTCAACTTCATTGCAGCATATTCTTTCGGACCACTTCCCCAAACACCTATCAAAAGGTACATCGGAATCAGGGCCACCTCATAGAACATAAACATCGTGAACATGTCGATTGAAATGAAGAAACCATAGACACCTATACTTAGTAGAGTAAACCAAAGGAAGTATTCCTTGGTGAGTGGTTTCAACTGCCAAGAAGCAAATGTTCCGGTGAAGACTATAATGCTGGACAAAAGCAACATTACCACAGATATTCCGTCGACGCCTATCGAATAAGCAATATTCAGCGGTTTAAACCAAGGAATGCTGTATGTGAACAGCATCGCATCGGTATTGCCTGCGTGTCGCATCTGAATAAAAGCAATGGTCAGCCAAATAGATAAAGCCAATAAACAGGATGCTCCTACCACCATCACACCACGTACTTGATTAAGGCTACGGGCCATCCAAAGCCCGAGTAACATCAGTACGGGGATAACTACGAATAATGTTAATATACTCATTTTACCATCAATTCTTTAAAGACAACATAACAATACCAATGTGAGTGCAATCGTACCGGTCAGGAACCACACGGCATACTGACGCACATCACCGCTTTGCCACGGACGAATGGTCTCACCCGCCTCATTGGTTCCCCACGCGAGGAAATTGAATGTCCCATCGACAACATTACGATCGAACCACGCAATGGGTGTAGATACACAGCGGAAAATAATTTTGTGAGTGACAAACATCCAGATTTCATCCATATAAAAACGCTTATAAGCAGCTCGGTGAAGTGCGGGAAACATCTTGGCAAGCTTATCGGCAATCGGTGTCTGCTCACCCTTATACATCATTGTGGCAACAGCAATGGCAATAAGTGCTAAGCCAATACTGATACCCGCGACCATATAATTGGTATGCGTGTCAAAGCTCAAGCCATTGGCTGAAATGAAATGTCCAAATGGAAGGAAGCCGCAAGTTAATGTAATGGCAGACAGAAATATCAATGGAAATGTCATTGTGAGCGGCGCCTCGTGAGGTTTCTTCGCTCCTTCGTCAATGTGACTCTCATAATAACTCTTACCCCAGAATATTACATAATACAGGCGGAACATATAGAACGCTGTCATCATTGCAATACCGCTCATTATGGCTCCCATCAGAGGATGGAAATTATAACAAGCAACGAGTATCTCATCCTTTGAGAAAAAGCCTGAGAAAGGTGGGATTCCGGAAATTGCAAGGCAAGAAATCAAGAATGTGATATGCGTTATCGGCATATACTTTCGCAGGCCACCCATATAAAACTTTTCATTAGAGTGTACGGCGTGAATGATACAACCGGCACCCAAAAACAAACAAGCCTTAAACATTGCATGGGTGAAGAGGTGGAACATACCGGCCATATAGCCCAGCCCATTAACATCAGCATATTCTTCCGTCATCGCTACTGCACCTGTCATCGGATCAGGAAGACTAACACCAAGAGCAACAAGCATAAAGCCGATTTGCGAGATTGTCGAAAAAGCAAGCACGCGCTTAATATCACTCTGACAACAAGCCACTGTTGCTGCATAAAAAGCTGTGAAAGCAGCAATATATGCAATCCAGTGTAATTGCTCCGGAGCGAACTGTACGAAAATAGGAAACAGACTCGCAACCAAATATACACCAGCTACAACCATTGTAGCTGCGTGAATCAATGCAGATACAGGCGTAGGACCTTCCATTGCATCCGGAAGCCAAATATGCAGTGGGAACATCGCACTTTTACCGGCACCACCGATGAACATCAAAAACAATGCTATCGGCATCAAGCCTGCTGCTCCCGCAATCTGTGCATGTAACTGGGGCATTACTGTCAAATCATAATTGAAAGTGCCTACATAAAAACTATAAATGAGGATTCCTATCAAGAAAAACAGGTCGGCAAAGCGTGTCACAATGAATGCTTTCTTAGAAGCTGCCACTGCTGTATGTTGCGGATAATAAAAACCGATCAGCAAATAAGACGATACGCCGACAAGTTCCCAAAACAAATACATCTGGAAGATATTCGTTGCAACAACCAATCCAAGCATTGACATTGTAAAGAGAGACAGAAAAGCGTAATACCGCTGGAATCCTTTCTCACCGTGCATATAACCGAATGAATAGATGTGAACCATAAAGCTAACTGTCGAAATGACAATCAACATCATCACGGAGATAGGGGTAAGCCGGAAACCGATATTGAATGTCAACAGTTCGGTAAACTTCAGCCAAGTAAAATTGAAAGCTGTCACGGTGGGATACAATTCATTCGCATCTCTCCCCTGTCCAAAGAAATACTCAAATGCGGTATAGCAAGAGAGACTGAACACCGTACCCAACACAATGGTACCAATCAATCCCGCCACCTTATGCGACATTTTCATACCCGCAAGTCCCAATACGACGAAAGAGAGTGCAGGTAGAAGGAGTATCAAAAAGACATAACTGTAATCCATTTTCTTATAATTTCATATTTTCAATACTGTTCACCTGATCACTATGGAAATTACGGTAAACGTTCAGAATAATTGCAATCGCAACGGCAGTTTCGGCTGCACTGACACCAATAGAGAACAATGAGAAGAAGAACCCTTCTAACTGGCCGGGAAACAAAATACGATTAAAAACTGCAAAATTTATATCCACCGAGTTCAGAATTAACTCGACAGAAATCAGCATTGCTATTAGATTACGCCGGGTTACGAAACCGAAAAAGCCGATAAAGAACAACAACGTACTAAGTAATAGTAAAAGTTCTACGGGTATCATTTCTTATCCTCCTTTCTTGCAATCATTATGCCACCAATAATACAAGCCAACAGAAATACGGAGATAAACTCAAACGGGAGTACATACTGATATTTCTCTGATCCTAACAGTGCCATTCCAATTTGATTCATCGGTACTTCCGTATCTGCCATTTGTGTAGACATATTGATAAAATGATTCTTTAACAACACGGTAGCTACGGTTGCGAAGCCAATCAGTGCAACCAGACATCCAGAAATAACTCGTTTACCTTTCAGTCGTTCTTGCATACCTTGCAAAGTACGCTTAGACACCAATTGGATTGCAAAGATATACACCATTGTTATACCTCCTGCGTAAATTGAAATTTGTGCCGCACCGAGGAAAGTATAATCGAGCAGGAAATAGATACCTGCTACACCAAAGAGCACAAAGAGCAGGAACGTAGCAGCTCGCATAATACTCTTAGTTGAGACGCATACCATAGCCGAACCTAAAATGATTACGGCCAAGATGCAAAACATTACTAAATTTGCCATATCTGTCTGTTCCTCCCCTATTTAGTTTTCGTATTAAACGTGCCGATTTCTTCGGGAGCACCACCATCAAGGATATTAGGCAGCGAACTCTTATAATGCTCTTTGTCAAGATGCAGAACGAGTCTGTCTCGATCAAACACAGAATTCTCGAAATCATTGGTGAAATCTATCGCATCGAAATTACAAGCATTGACACACAACTGACAGAACATACAGTCACCTAAGTCATACTGATAATCCACGAGCTGACGTTTCTTCTTGCCTTCATCATTGGTAACCATCTCCGAAACAATCTTGATAGTGCCGTTAGGACAAGCCTTCTCACACATAAGGCAAGCTACACACTTCACTACGTCAGCCTCGTCGCGTTTCATCATTAAACGCCCACGATGCCGTTTAGCCACGTGCAACGTCGTCTTACGGTTCTCCGGATACTGCTCCGTTACTTTGGGAGTAAAATACTCACGCAGTGTAACGCCGAGTCCTGTCACAAGCGATCTTAATCCGTCTCGTATTCCGCCGAAATATGATTTGTTATTTTCTTCCATTTCTTATACCTTATTTAATATACCAGCCCAATGCTACAATGATTGTCATCAATACCAAATTGAGCAAAGAAAGTGGCATCAGATATTTCCACTCCAAGTTAAGGATTTGGTCAACACGCAGACGTGGGAACGTCCACTTAATCCAAAGCAACACCCAAACAAGTAAGAAAGCCTTGGCTAAAAACCAAACGACACCTGGAATGTAATCCATCACTCTGTCAAAACCATCGACACCGATGTGAATAGGCATCCAACCACCTAAAAAGACTGTAGCTGCAAGACCGGCAACGATAAACAAGTTCAGATATTCAGCTAAATAGAAAAAGCCAAATCCCATACCGGAATATTCCGTATGATAACCAGCAGTCAACTCACTTTCTGCCTCGGCAAGGTCAAAAGGTCCTCTATTGGCTTCGGCATTACCTGCAATCAAGAATACAATAAAGGCTATAATCGCAGGAATATGCCCTTTGAATATCAGCCATCCGAATGGACCGCTCTGTGCTTCGATAATTCCGCTGAGCTGCATTGACCCTGTTAGGGCCACGGCTGCAATGAGGCTAAGCCCAAGTGACATCTCATAAGAAATCATCTGCACGGCACCACGCATAGCGGAAACTACACCGAACTTATTGTTTGAACTCCATCCGGCAATGAAAATACCGATGACGCCGATGCTTGATATTGCTGTCAAGAGAAATACTCCCACATTAAAGTCAAGAATCTCTGCCCCTTTATTCCAAGGCATAAATGCAAAAGCACCGACAGAACCGATCAGAACGAGGAACGGAGCGATAGAATAAAGCAACTTATCAGCCTTATCCACGGCAAAGATCTCTTTAATCAGCATCTTCACAACATCTGCAAAGACTTGGAAAAGTCCCCAAGGTCCTACGCGCATCGGGCCGAGACGGCACTGAAAATAAGCACAGACCTTACGTTCCATAAATATCAATATGATGGCGAGCAGGGCATACGCTGTGAGAATAAAAAGTCCAACAAGTACACATTCAATAAGAATTGCCCAAAAGCTACTTAGTCCGCAGGTGTTGCGAAGCAGACCATCAAACCACGTAGATACTATTGAAAAATCAAACATAACTATCTGTCAATATCAGGGATTACATAATCTAATGAAGCACCGACAGCGATCAAGTCGGCAATCTTCTCACCACGCAGCATTTCATCCATTGCAGAAACCAATGGAAGTCCCATCGGACGGAATTTCAAACGATAAGGACTCTTATCACCTTTACTGTCTAAATAAACACCGATCTCGCCGCGAGATCCTTCACAAGAGAAATACCACTGTCCCTCGGGAACTTTGATAATCGGCTTCTGCTTGATATAGAAATCGCCTTCGGGGATATTATCAATGAGTTGCTCGATGATATGGATGCTCTGTTCCATCTCGTCCATACGCACCATATAACGATCGAAGCTATCGCCATTGTTATAGACAATCTCTTTGAAGTCCACCTGATCGTACATGGCATAGGGATGATTCTTTCGGACATCATTGGCCCATCCCGATGCACGACCGGTTCCGCCAGTACAGCCATAACTGATGGCGTCTTCCTTGGAAAGCATGCCTACCTTCTTGAATCGATTGTGCAAGATTACGTTTCCAGTGAAAACATCGTGATACTCTTTGAACTTCGGCTTCATATAAGCACAGAGTTTCTTGACGTTTTGCACGAAATTAGGATCGATATCATCCTGACAACCGCCGATTCTGTAATAATTCTGAATCAGCCGACCTCCTGTTGTCTCTTCCATAACGTTCAAAACCTGCTCGCGATCACGCATGCCATAGATGAATGCAGTCAATGCGCCCAGGTCTTGCGCGCAGCAGCTATAAAACAAGAGGTGAGAATCAAGACGTTGGAGTTCGTCCATGATTGTGCGAATGTATTTGATACGGTCGCTCAATTCCACTCCCATCGCCTCTTCGATAACGCCTACCAAAGCGTGGCGGTTCATCATCGCACTGAGGTAATCCATACGATCCGTGAAAGCGAGTGTCTGCGGATAGGTATAACTCTCAGATATTTTCTCGATGCCGCGGTGAATATATCCGCAGTGTGGATAGACTTTGCGGATGGTCTCTCCATCCAGAATCGTTTGCAGACGAAGCACACCGTGTGTGGCAGGATGCTGCGGACCGATGTTGATCACATAGTCGTCGTCTGTAAATAGAGGTTTCTTCGTGGCCACGAGTTTGCCTTCTTGGTCTAAGCTATACGTTATGGTATAGTCCGGTTCGGGATCGTCAAACATCGGAGCCTTGTTCTTTTCGGGGTCCATGTCGAAGTCTTTACGGAGCGGATAACCCACAAAGTCGCTACGCAAAAACAATCGTCGCATATCGGGATGACCGACAAACTTAATACCCAGGAAATCAAAGACTTCACGTTCAAGCATCTCGGCGGCTTTCCAAAGGTGGCTCACCGTCGGCAGAAAAGCTTCGTCTCGACTTTCGGCTACCGCCTTAACAGAAATCCGCTCGTGGCTTTTCGTATTTTCAAGGATATAGATGCACCCCAATCCTTCATCACCGAAATCTTCTCCGATGATGGTCACAAGGAAGTCAAACTGCTTCTCGTTTTTCAATTTAGACATCTCTGCCGAGAAGTCGTTCAGATTGAATTCTAAATTATTCAGCTTCATAATGTCTTACGCTTCCTTTACATTAAAATCTTCGGGGACATCCGTTACAATGATCGGCTTGTGCTCTTTACGATTAGCTCCACCAAAGAATTTCTCGACCTTCACTTTGCGTTGCAACTGCATCATACCGTAGAGGATAGCTTCCGGCCGTGGAGGACAACCCGGGATGAATACGTCCACGGGCACGATCTCTTCGATGCCGCGTACAACATGATAGCTGGATTTGAACGGACCGCCGCTGATGGCGCATCCTCCACTGCAATGACATATTTCGGATCGGCCATTTCGTCGTAAAGGCGACGCATCACGGGAGCCATCTTGTTGGTGATTGTGCCGGCACACATAATCAAGTCGGCCTGACGGGGAGAGTTTCTCGTTACTTCGAAACCGAAGCGGGCGAAGTCATAGCGGGCGCATCCCACTGCCATAAATTCGATTCCGCAACAACTCGTGGCGAATGTCAGCGACCAGAGAGAATTGCTGCGGCCCCAGTTCACGGCCTGATCGAGTGAACCGACAATGACGTTGACACCGCCTTCGTTTAATTCTTTTGCTATTTTTTCAAGAGATTCGTTATCCGTAAATTCGCCATAAGGAATGCTCTTGATATGGGGCTTTCTTACTTCCATTCCAATGCTCCTTTCCGCCAGGCATACGCCAAGCCAAATACTAGTACCAATAAGAAAAAGCCGATGCTGACAAGTGCCATCGCACCAAACTGTTTCACGACTACGGCCCAAGGATAAAGAAAAACGGTCTCGATGTCGAACATTAGGAAAAGGATGGCAAAGAGGTAATATCCGATATGCACGGGAATCCACGAGGAGCCGCGTGTTGGAATACCGCATTCGAAAGGTTCTCCTTTTACCGGATTGTATGACCTCGGACCGATCAACTTAGCGATGACATAAGCTGCCACAACCAAGAATACGGCTGTTATCAAAACGGTAATCAATAAGATAAAATACATATAACGTTATTAATGTTGTAATTCTGCTCTTATATATGTTGCGGATGCAAAGTTAACAATTATTCCGTAATTAGAATATCACTTTGCGCTTTTTATTAAAGACATTTCCCCTGCAAACTTCTATCTATCTGTCTGGGAATAAAACAAAGGCACGAGTCCGGTGTCTTTACCGGACTCTGTGCCAAGCGTATCATCTGAAATGATTCATCATTAGGGGATGGCGTATTTATTCCACTGCCGCCTGTGCCGCAGCCAGACGTGCGATGGGAACACGGAACGGAGAGCAGCTCACATAGTTCAATCCCACTCTGTGGCAGAACTTGACCGAAGTTGGTTCGCCGCCGTGTTCGCCGCAGATACCGCACACCAAGTCGGGGCGAGTGCTGCGCCCTTTCTTCACGGCCATTTCAATAAGCTGACCCACACCTTGCTGGTCGAGCACTTGGAAAGGATCCACTTTCAGAATCTTCTTCTCCAAATACACGGGCAGGAAGCTCGCGATGTCGTCGCGGCTATAACCATAGGTCATCTGCGTGAGGTCGTTGGTTCCGAAGCTGAAATATTCGGCTTTCTTCGCGATCATGTCGGCGGTGAGTGCTGCGCGCGGTATTTCGATCATCGTACCGACACGGTAAGGAATCTCTACGCCTTCTTCGCTGAACAGTTCTTCGGCTGTCTTCCGGATGACTGCTTCCTGCACGTCAAACTCTTTGACAATACCAATCAGCGGAACCATGATCTCGGGATGCGGGTCATAACCCTCTTTCTTCAATTGGATGGCTGCACCCAGAATCGCTTTGGTCTGCATGGCCGTAATCTCGGGATAAGTGTTCCCCAATCGGCAACCGCGATGACCCAGCATAGGATTGTGCTCGCTCAGCGAGTTCACGCGTTGTTGGATGTGCTGAACGCTCACGCCCATCTCCTTAGCCATCGCCTCCTGACCTTCCAGATCGTGAGGCACAAACTCGTGGAGAGGTGGATCCAGCAGACGAACATTCACGGGATAACCATCCATAGCCTTCAAGATGCCATAGAAATCTTGTTTCTGATAGGGCAGAAGTTTTTCGAGCGCTTTCTTCCGACCGTCGGTGGTCTCAGCCAAAATCATCTCGCGCATGGCCTTGATCTTCTCGTTCTCGAAAAACATGTGCTCCGTACGGCACAAACCGATACCCAACGCACCGAAACCACGGGCCACCTTGGCATCGTGGGGCGTGTCGGCATTGGTGCGTACTTGCAGCTTGGTATATTTCTCGCAGAGCTTCATCAGCTCGGCAAAGTCGCCGCTCACCTCAGCCGGTTTGGTCTGCACTTCGCCCAGATAAACCTCACCCGTCGAACCGTTCAGCGAAATATAGTCGCCCTCTTTCAGCACCACACCGTCTATCTCCACCGCGCGAGCCTTATAGTCAACGCTGATCGCACCAGCACCCGACACACAGCATTTACCCATACCGCGGGCAACCACCGCAGCGTGCGAAGTCATGCCGCCGCGAGCGGTCAATATGCCTTCGGCAGCCGACATACCGGCCAGATCCTCGGGCGAAGTCTCGATCCGCACCATGATCACCTCATGACCATCGGCATGCCACTTCGTTGCATCGTCGGCAAAGAACACGATCTGTCCGCAAGCAGCGCCCGGCGATGCCGGCAAACCCCGTGTGAGCACCTTGGCCTGACTCTGTGCGAGCTTGTCAAACACTGGATGCAGCAGCTCGTCGAGCTTGTTAGGCTCGCAACGGTTCAGTGCGGTCTTCTCATCGATCTCGCCCTCGCGAAGCAGATCCATCGCAATCTTCACCATAGCCGTACCCGTGCGCTTTCCGTTGCGGGTCTGCAAGAACCACAGCTTGCCTTCCTGCACCGTAAACTCCATATCCTGCATGTCGTGGTAATGCTTCTCGAGCTTGTTCTGAAGATCATTCAGCTGGGCATAGATCTCGGGCATAGCCTCTTCCATCGAGGGATATTTCGAAGCCCGAACCTCCTCGTCGACGCCCTGCAACTTGGCCCAACGCAGACTGCCTTCCTTCGTGATCTGTTGCGGCGTGCGAATGCCGGCAACCACATCCTCGCCTTGTGCATTGACGAGATATTCGCCGTTGAACCTGTTTTCGCCCGTGGCGGCATCACGACTGAAGCAAACACCCGTAGCCGACGTGTTGCCCATGTTGCCGAATACCATCGCCATCACCGAAACAGCCGTGCCCCATTCCGAAGGGATACCTTCCATCTTGCGATAGAGGATCGCACGCTCGTTCATCCAACTGTCAAACACGGCACAGATCGCCCCCCATAGCTGAGTCATCGGATCGGTCGGGAAATCTTTACCCGTCTGCTTCTTGATCGCCTGCTTGAAGAGCGTCACAAGACTTTTGAGTTCCTCCACACTCATCTCATTGTCGAGCTTGATACCGCGCTTGGCTTTCACCTGCTGAATGATGGCCTCAAAGGGATCGATATCTTCCTTGTTGACGGGCTTCATACCGAGCACCACGTCGCCATACATCTGCACGAACCGACGATAACTGTCATAAGCAAACCGCTCGTTGCCAGTCTTCTTGGCCAAACCCTCGACCACTTCGTCGTTCAATCCCAAATTCAGAATCGTGTCCATCATGCCCGGCATCGAAGCACGCGCACCCGAGCGCACCGACACCAGCAGCGGATTAGCAACATCGCCGAATTTGGCATTCATCAACTTCTCAATGTGGTGCACCGATGCTTCGACTTCTTTTCGCAACAAGGCTACAACTTCGGCCTTGCCCCGCTCAAAGTATTCGTTACAAACATCCGTGGTGATCGTGAATCCCGGAGGAACAGGAACGCCGATCAAGTTCATCTCAGCCAAATTAGCGCCTTTACCGCCCAGCAGATTTCTCATATCCGCCTTGCCTTCGGCCTTACCGTTGCCGAAGGTATAAACTCTTTTTTCGCTCATAGTGGGTTTATATATATTATATGAATGTTAGATCTCATTCTGCGCTGCAAATATACGTCAATTTCATCACGTAGCAAAACTTTTACCCGGAAAAATGCAAAGTCGACTTTACATTTCTGTTTGTTATCGCAAACACCCCGCATGACAGTCTCTCACGGCGCTCTTTCGTCCGCCCCCTATGATCATCTCGTCCGCCTCCTATGATCGTTCGCTTATTCATTTACTCGGGAATTCGTATCTTTTTCTACCGCTACTCGTAATGCAGAGATCATATCCAAATCGGAATATCATCGTGATGAGAAATTAGTTTCATCACGATGGTATTAAATTTTCATCATGATGAAACAAATTTCTCATCACGATGATATTTCAAAAAGAATACGTTCTCTCAATTGCGAGTGCTATTGGAAAGAATGATCTTTGCATGAGTAGGATATTGAGGGAAGCGTGGGTTGTTGAGCATGGATGCGTTGGTGGATCGTTGGCGATGGGTAAATGGGATATTGTTTTATTATATGTATTTAAATTCCCGGTTATAGTTAACGAAACAAAATATCATGGAATTAGTTAACATCATTGTGTTAACGCTTTAATTTTTTCGGTTATCTTTGCAGTTATGAAGAAGAAAACGATTTGGACAATAGCAATTATCATGGGACTCTCGTTCCTTGCCTTGCTTTATCTCCAGCTCAAATACATCGAGGAGATGGCTGAGATGAAGAAGGAGCAATTCGACGAATCGGTTCACAGGGCGCTCTATCAGGCGTCTCGAAACTTGGAGTTGAACGAGACGCTGCATTATCTTGACAAATATGTGAGCGAGGAAACGCGGCGTACTTCAAAGAAAGACTCGCTGGAAAAGAGCAGTCGACATACGCATCGGCATGCGTCGAAGAAGCGCGAGACAGATTACTCGGAGTTTAAGTTGAAGACGATCACCACCAAATTGTCGCAGAGACCGAAGGGGCTGATACTGAACAACGACCGGAAATCGCTCGACGAGACGTCGAAATCGATGCAGGAGCTGGTCAAGAGCGGATATAATTATCAAAAATCATTGCTCGATGAGGTGGTCAACGGCATCTTGTATGCGGCTTCGGACAAGTCGTTGCGCGATCGGGTCAATTTCAAATTGCTGGACTTGAATCTCAAAACGGCATTGAGTTCGAATGGTATCCGGATTCCGTATCATTTCACGGTGTCGACGCAAGACGGTCGGGAGATCTATCGTTGTCCTGATTACACCGACGACGGGATAGAGTATTCCTACTCGCAGCAGCTCTTCCGCAACGAACCTGCCTCTAAAACGGGCATCGTGAGGATTCACTTCCCGGATATGAATAGCTACATCTTCTCGTCGATTCGGTTTATGATTCCTTCGGTGATCTTCACGTTGGTGTTGCTGGTGACGTTTATCTTCACGATCGTTGTCATCTTCCGGCAGAAGCGTTACACGGAGATCAAGAACGACTTCATCAACAATATGACGCACGAATTGAAGACGCCGATCGCCAGTATTTCGTTGGCGGCGCAGATGCTCAATGATCCCGGCGTGACGAAGAGCGAAACGATGATGGCGCATTTGGGTAAGGTGATCAATGACGAGACCAAAAGATTGCGCTTCTTGGTGGAAAAGGTGTTGCAGATGTCGATGTTTGACCGTCGTAAGGCAGTGTTTCGCAAGAAAGAACTCGATCTCAACGAGATGGTGGAAAATATTGCCAACTCTTTTACCTTACGTGTAGAGCATACGGGCGGAAAGATCTATACTGATATCGAAGCCGTTGATTCGAAGATCTATGTGGATGAGATGCACTTCCAAAATGCGATCTTCAACTTGATGGACAACGCTGTGAAATACAGCAATCCCGATCGTTCGCTCGACATATATATGAAGACTTGGAACGATGACAACAGTCTCTATCTGTCTATTCGGGACACGGGTATCGGCATTAAGAAGGATAATCTGAAAAAGATCTTTGAAAAGTTTTATCGCGTTCACACTGGAAACAGACACGATGCAAAGGGTTTCGGGCTCGGACTTGCGTATGTCAAGAAGGTGGTCGATCTGCATAGAGGCGAGATTCATGTGGACAGCGAGTGGGGCAAAGGCACCACGTTCACCATCAAATTGCCGATCATTAAGGATTAAATAACAACAATATCATTAACTTTTAAAATAACAACGACTATGGATGAGAAATTAAAAATCTTGCTTTGCGAGGATGATGAGAACCTCGGAATGTTGCTTCGTGAATATTTACAGGCCAAAGGTTATCAGGCAACGCTATGTCCTGACGGCGATGCCGGATATAAAGAGTTCATGAAAAACAAGTTTGACATCTGCGTGCTCGACGTGATGATGCCCAAGAAAGACGGTTTCACGCTGGCCCAGGAGATTCGGCAGGCCAACGCCGAGATGCCGATCATTTTCCTCACGGCTAAGACATTGAAAGAAGATATACTTGAAGGCTTCAAGATTGGAGCAGATGATTATATCACCAAACCGTTCTCGATGGAAGAGCTCGTGCTGCGGGTGGAAGCAATCTTGCGCCGTGTTCGTGGTAAGAAAAACAAGGAATGCTCTGTTTATCACATCGGTCGCTTCACCTTCGACACGCAGAAACAGCTGCTCACCATCGGTGACAAGCAGACCAAGTTGACCACGAAAGAAAACGAACTCTTGGCGCTTCTCTGTTCGCATGCTAATGAAATTTTGCAGCGCGACTTTGCTTTGAAGACCATTTGGATTGATGACAACTATTTCAATGCGCGTTCGATGGATGTGTATATCACTAAATTGCGCAAGCATTTGAAAGATGACGACCAGATCGAAATCATCAATATCCACGGCAAAGGTTACAAATTGATTACGCCGGAAGAGGATTAAGACGAATCGATCAATAGTGGAATGTAATTAGGAAAAGGGTTTATCCGCATAGGATAAGCCCTTTTTGTTGGTACCCCGAAAGATAAAGAGACAGACTGAAACACGTTTTGTCGCCCGTGTCGTTATTTCATTGACGAATTAGCTTTTGACCAATTGGTTGGCCCATGTGTTTGGGAGCTGTTTCTAACGAAGCGTGAGTTGTGCTTCGATTAATGGTTCGTTGCGCGGCAAAAGACCGTTCGTTGTCGTGCATTTAACGGTGAATGAAAATACGCTTCATTTGCTGGTTATTTCTCATTATGCGTTTTGCCATTCAATAAATGCCGTCTCGGCGTTGCAAAACGATATGGATGATGATGCCGATGATGATCAATGCCAAGCCGGTCAGCATCGGAATATTATACCGAGTCCAGCCCGTTGCATAGCAGATCAGCAACGTCAGCACGCCGATATACACGACATAGAGTCCTAAATGTTTAGAGATCTTTCTCATTTCGGATGCGAATTTGCGGGCAAAAATAAGGAAAAACATCGTGAAAAGCGACTTTTCGCCATGGTTTTCTACCTGATCTGATTGCTCATTACATCAATTCGTGCTCACTTTTTATGTAAAAACAAGATGTGAACGGATAGCTTTTTTAAAATTGTTTTGTAATTTTGCGTCCCAAATAAAAACGTATAAATGAAGGCTCATTTCTTTCAAGAAGGAAGCGTGCGACGCAGAAATCCCGTTTTCCTGATGATGTGTAAGTTTCTGAAAGCATATCTTGCTGTCGGTTTTCTGCTTCGTATAATCCTGATGTTGACCACGCCTTCCGATGCTGGTCTCACTTTTGGGTCGGTGTTCAGATGTTTGGGCGTGGGCATTTTGGCCGATTTCGGTATGGGGATTTTGCTCACTGTCCCGCTGATGATTCTCTATCTCGGTCTGAATGAAGTGAAGTATGGACGAAAGACAGGCTTGGTCATCAACGTTTTACTGTTGGTGGCTTTTCTCTATTCGTATTGGCCTCAGTCTATTTTTTATCAGTATGGTGGCGGCGCACCGAAAGTGGCCCACCTCTTTTTAGGTTGGAAACTGCTGAGTTTCTCTTTCCGCCATTTCATTCCACGGATCAGAATGGTGTGGCGGAGACTGTCTCTTTATTTTGCATGGGCTGTTTACGTGTTTCTTATGTTGGTTGTTGCCGTTGGCGAATATCTGTTTTGGCAGGAATTCGGCGTGAGATACAACTTCATTGCCGTGGATTATCTTGTTTACACGCATGAAGTGATTGGCAATATCATGGAATCTTATGCCATCATGCCATTGAGCGCGGTGCTGTTGATGCTTTCGGTGGGTATCATTTATGGGCAATCGCGGAAAGAACGATTCAAATTGGAGAAGCTCTACGGCCCTAAACTTCTGGCAGTTCACTTAGGGATCTACCTGCTTTTTTGTGCTGTCGGTTATGGAATAACAGTATCGACACATTCGTTGTCGAGTCAAAACCAATATGTTACACAGTTGGAGCAGAATGGTGCATGCGATTTTGTGATTGCCTTTCAGAGCAGTCGGCTGGATTACGATGCTTTTATGCGATGCTTCCCGAACAAAAGTGCAAGACGCTTTACCGTCAATTGGCGGGCTTGGATATGCAGGGTGAGAAGTCGATCGGTGATTCGTTGCAACCTCAACGCTGCAATATCGTGCTCATCACAGTGGAGAGTTTGAGTGCAGATTTCTTGAAACGATACGGCAACAAGGAGCAGATCACGCCCAATATTGACCGATTGATGGATCAGAGTTTGGTCTTTGATCGACTGTATGCGAATGGAAACCGAACCGTTCGCGGCTTAGAGGCTCTTTCGCTTTGCATTCCTCCGAGTGCCGGCGAAAGTATTATCAAACAAAAAAACAATCGAATGGGGAGTTTGTCTGTGGGTGATGTGCTTCGGAAACAGGGTTATTTGGTGCAGTATTTGTATGGAGGCGACAGCTATTTCGATAATATGGGCGACTTCTTTTCGCACAATGGCTATCAAGTTATTGATCGTTCGTCGATCAATCAGCATGACATCACCTTTTCTAATATATGGGGCGTGTGTGACGAAGACATATTTAATAAAGGTTTGAAAGTTTTTGATGACAATGCGAAGCGTAAACGGCCTTTCTTTGCACAGTTTATGACAACCAGCAATCACCGTCCTTACACCTATCCCGACGGCAAGATCAAGGTTGATGGAGATAAAAACACACGTGAGGCTGCCGTGAAATACACCGATTATGCTATTGGGAAGTTTATCCGCGATGCCTCTCGCAAACCGTGGTTTGGCAACACCGTGTTTGTCATCATTGCCGACCATTGCGCTTCGAGTGCCGGAAAGACATCGTTGCCGATAGACAGATACCATATTCCCGGCTTCATTTATAGTCCCGGACGCATAGCACCCAAGTCGGTCGATAAAGTTTGTTCGCAGATCGACGTGATGCCGACACTATTTGCTTTGCTTCATTTGCGGTGTCGGGTTCGCTTTGCCGGCCAAGACATTCTGTCTCCGTCGTTTCATTCCCGGGCTTTCATGGCCACGTATCAGGACTTGGGTTATTTGGAGAATAATCGTCTGACGATTCTTTCGCCAGTGAAAAAGATCACGCAATATGATGTGACGCCGCTTGCTGACGGCACTTTCGAAGAGACGCCGACACATCGACCGCAACCGTCGCTCATCATGAAAGCGCAGGCTTATTATCAATACACCAATCTCTATTTACGCAAGAATAGATGATAGAAAGGTCATTTGTGATTTGAATTTATTCGATCAATGCATACGACAACGCCGCAAGTCATCCGAGCTTGCGGCGTTGTCTGTTTCCCAATCCGATCAGAATGCTATGCTGATTAATGGTTAAATGCACGCCAACTAACGCTTGATTGCAATGCGATAAAGCATGAATGAGAATGCGACTTAACACCGCCGACTGATCGATGCATGACTTATCGTATCAATACAAGCCTAAAATGCCATGGAAAACATACGATAACGCGTAGGCAACGAGCGTACTCGTGATGACGCTCACGAGGCCCGGCATCATGAAACTGTGGTTTAGCAGATATTTACCAATCACTGTCGTGCCCGACCGATCGAAGTTGACGGTAGCAATATCTGATGGATAATTCGGGATGAAGAAGTAACCGTAAACACTCGGAAATACGCCCAGCAACACCCATCCGTCGATGTTCAGCTTGTAAGCCAACGGCAACATCGCCACGACCACAGCTCCTTGGGAATTGATTAACACCGAAACCAGGAAGAAAGCAATGGCGATGCTCCATGGATAAGACGCCACCATGTTGCCCAGCATAGCCTGCATCTCTTTCAGATAGTTGCCGAAGTAAGTGTCGGCAAGCCATGCGATGCCGTAGATTGCGACCACGGCGACCATGCCACTTTGCCAAACTGCACCATTCACAGCTTTTTTCGGCGAAGCTTACAGCAGATGATCATCAGCGCCGCAGCACTGATCATGATGATCTGAATGACGAGATTCATCTTCAAATACTTCGACACTCCTTCTGTGACGCCTTTCACCACTACGCCGGCTTGGGCTAATTGCGCTGCCGACTCACTCACACCGTTTATGAGTGTGATGCTACTTTGCCCGCCTTTCACCACTTGCACTTCATCATAACTCGGCAGAAGCCCCTGGAAAATAGCAAACAACACGATGACAGCCAGTGCGCCGAAGAAGATATAGACGGATCGTTTGGCATTCGCGTCGATCTTTTTGTCGAGTGTCGTAGCCGTTTCTCCGTAAATGTAAGTGTATTGAACAGGATCTTGCAATTTAGTTTGGAACATCGGATCTTTATCCAAATCCAATCCGCGATGATAAGAAGCGACCGCTGCTGCCATCAATCCGCATAGGCAAGCGGGGATTGTCACCATCAGCACTTGCGGTATGGTGACATCGAAATGATAAGCACTCGAAATCGTAACGAATGCCACCACGGCCGCAGCGATAGGTGAACACGTGATGCCCACTTGTGAAGCAACGCTGGCCACACCGCAGGGACGCTCGGGCCGGATGCCTTTTTTGATAGCAATGTCGCAAATAATCGGCATCAATGTGTAGACAACATGCCCTGTGCCGACCAATACTGTGAGGAAAAACGTGCACAATGGAGCCAGAAACGTGATGCGATCGGGATGCTTACGAAGCAATCGTTCGGCCACTTGAATGAGCCAATCCATACCGCCCGAAGCCTGTAAGATACCCGCACAAGTCACAGCTGCGATGATGATATAGATGACATCGGTCGGCGGCGAGCCTGGTTTCAATCCGAATCCAAATACGAGTAGTGCGAGTCCGATACCCGAAATAGCACCAAGAGCGAGGCTTCCGTATCGGGAACCCACCCAAAGAGCCAGCAAGACAATGAGCAGCTCGATAATCATTGTAATAGTCATAATGTTTGGAGTGATTGTTGGTTGTTATGTGTGCAAATATAACCGTTTTTTCAATACTAACCTATATTTATATCAAACAAGATTTAAATTCGTTGAAAAAAGAAGTGTTTGACAGGTGGACGAGGGTGAGAAGTGGACGAGTGAACGTCTTGACGAGTGGACAAACGGATGAGTTAAGGAGGGGGAGAATTAGAAAATAAATGCGCGAGTGATATAAAGCGTGCACTGATTAATGGTTAAATGCACTGCAACTAACGCTTCATCGCGCTGCAACTAACCGTCAATTGCAGTGCAATGAAGCATGAATGAGAATGCAGCTCTGTGCTGCTGTCTTAGTAATACTGTCTCAATGCGGCAAGCAAAGCATTGTTTTCGCTCTTGGTCCCGATAGAAATACGTAGGCAATTTGTGCAAAGCGGTGTGTCGATGAGCATGCAAACAAAGATCTGTTTGTGCAGTAAGTATCGTAAATGGCCGCTGCATCGGTCATCCTGACAAGTATAAAGTTGGCGTCGGTGGGGTAGACGGCTTCGCAGATGGGCAACTCTCGCAGCGCGTCGAGCATCCGGCGGCGTTCCAAAAGCAGCATCCGCACCCACTTGTCTACCTCATACGGATCGCGAATCGACTCGATGGCTTGTTGCAAAGTGAGCTTGTTGATGGCGTGCGGAGGACGCACTCGCTCGAAAACATCGATGATGTCGCGTTGCGCAAAAGCCATGCCTAATCGGATGGCAGCGTTTCCCCATGCGTGACTCAACGTGTTGAGCACGATCAGATTGGGGTGGGTGGCGATCTCATGACGCATCGAACGTTGCGCGGCAAAGTCGCCGTAAGCCTCGTCGACGACGACAATGCCATTGAATTTGGTTACGACCTGCAACATCTCTTCGCGTTCGAGACTGTTACCCGAAGGGTTGTTGGGTGAACAAAGCCATATTATTTTGGTGCGCACATCGCATGCATCGAGCACTTTCCGAGCCGAAAGTGCGAATCGTTCGTCAAGTATCACGGCCCGATAAGTCGTTTCGTTGAGATCGGCATAGTGTTGATACATTGTGTAAGTGGGCGAAATGGCTACTGCATTATCTTTTTGTGGTCGACAAAAGATACGAAATGATAGGTCAATCAGTTCGTCGCTGCCGTTGGCCAATGTGATCTGCTCGGCTGGGATACCCCTGATTTCGGCGATCAAAGCCTTGAATTGCCGTTCCAAATCAGTGGGATAACGATTAAAAGGAGCGTTGTAAGGATTTTCGTTGGCATCGAGTCGGATGCCGGTTTCACGCGTTTCGCTTGTAGCAAAGAAGTCGGCGGACATCGAAAGCGCATGAATATTGGGGCGAATCAGTTCTTGTAAACTTCTCATTGATGGTTAATCAGCGTTTCACAGCACAAAAATAGGTATTTCAAAAGATATTTCCAAGAAATGTATTACTTTTGTATCGTTTTCGTATGCACATCAAATCGATCTGTTTTTTGTTTCTTCTCGCTTTCATGATAAGTTGTTCCGAGAAGAGAGAACCGGTGACAACGCCTTGGGGAACATCGCTGGACAGCGATTCGATACCTGCTTCCGGCGACTTCAAACTCAATGATATTGTGAATAACGGCGAGTTGATAATGCTTACGTTAACGGGTCCCGACAATTATTATGACTATCACGGACATGGCTTAGGCACGCAATATCTGCTGTGCGAGAAGTTTGCCCAGAAGTTGGGTGTGTCTCTTCGAGTGGAAGTTTGCAAGGATACGACAGAGTTGGTAACGCGTTTGCGCAAAGGCGATGGTGATATTGCGGCTTTTCAGTTACCTCGAACCACGCGCGGCGTGATGTTTTGCGGAACAAGAATAGATTCTCTTCGTACACAATGGGCAGTGCAGTCGAGCAACAACGAATTGGCAGACGCACTCAACCGATGGTTTAAGCCGAGAATGATCCAAGAGATTCGTGCAGAGGAAGCATTCTTATTGTCCACCCGAAGTGTGACACGCAGGGTCTTTTCGCCGATGTTGAACCGTGCGGGTGGCGTGATCTCGCACTATGATCACTACTTTCAGAAATATGCTCCGTTGGCTCGTTGGGATTGGAGACTAATGGCGGCACAATGCTATCAGGAATCTACTTTCGATCCGCAAGCGCGTTCTTGGGCAGGTGCTTGCGGACTGATGCAGATTATGCCGGGGACAGCCGCCCACCTGGGCCTACCTCAATCGAAGATGTTCGATCCAGAATCGAACATCGCTGCATCGGCTAAATATTTGCAAGAGTTAGAGGGTAAGTTTTCGGATGTGCGTAATCGGGTGGAGCGTTATTACTTCGTGCTGGCCAGTTATAATGGCGGTTATTTCCACATTCGTGACGCCATGGCACTCGCCCGTAAGTATAATCGAGATCCATACCGCTGGGACGACGTTTCAGAATTTGTTTTAAAGCTACGCGAATCGGCTTACTACACCGATCCAGTAGTGCGTTATGGCTATATGCGTGGTGGTGAAACGGTGGGATATGTATCGCGCATTCGCGATCGTTGGGCGCAGTATCGCGGCGTGACCCATAGCGGGTTCTCAGGCGTTTTTAGCCCGACAACGCCTCAACGCGCAAAGCATAAATACAGGTTTCATATCTGACCGCGTTCCCGTTCGGTGGCTTCGATCGAACCATAAGCATAATAGAGCACGAAGATCGACCAAATCACAAGGTAGATCGAGAGGAAAAACGTTATCAAAGCAGTGCCGTAAAGCAAAACTGAGAATCCCGACGGAACGCCCGACAGATCGCCTTGCAATATCCCTATTTGGTTGCACACCTGCGCCATGGCTATGATTCCGAAGGGTATCGAAAGTACAAACAGGATAAGACCGAAGATGAGCGCCATGACAAACAGTGTGATGAAGAGGAAGCCCCAATGCCGCAGGCCACGGCGATAAGCTTTGCCGAAGACGACAGACAGTTTCATATCCGGCTCTATCCAATATTTCATGAGGGAGAAAGCAAGGGGCAACAGGGCGGCGCCGATGATGGTTGCAAGCAAGATTAGGATGCCCCATGAAGCCACGCCAGCCGTTTCTGCCGACATTTTCATACTGAATAGGGCCTTCATGGCGAGTACATCTCCTTCTCTGAGGACGATCGCCGCCAGAAGGATGATGCCCGCTAAGAAGACATTCAGCAACAGTGAGTGCAACAGATTAGACCGTTTTGGCAGACCGTTGAACAGACTTGCCAAGACCGTTGCGATCCAAACGCTTGAAGCCAGGGCGAGAACATCTACGCCTCCCATGATCAACAACCTCTCGAATGGTGTCGACAAGCCGGCATCTGTCCATGCTTTGTTCGGCATATATAGGATGATCAGCGCAGCCAACACCATCGAATAAACCAGGACCGGGAACCACGTACGTTTGAAGACGGTGGTGAGATGGGTGCTGAAAAGGATGTAAGCGGCTTTGATACAGGCAGAGTGACTGCGGCTTTTGTATAATTCTGTTTCCATTATTTGATTCCTTTCATTGATTGTTTTAAAGAGTTTGACGACGCCGAAACTCGCTGCATGCGATAGCGGCTGCGATGGCCACGTTGAGACTCTCGGCTGTCTCGCGACCTGGCGGGTAATTAGGAATGAGAAGTCGGCGTGTGACGCGCTTACGAATCTCAGGCGAGATGCCATTGCCCTCGTTGCCCAACACGATGAGTCCGTTACCCGACAGCGTTTCGCCATACAGATCCTTGCCATCTAAAAGTGTACCGTAAACGGGCGTACCGGCTGGGAGAGAGTCGATCAACTGCACCAGATCAGTGTAAGTGACGCGCACTCTCGCGATGCTGCCCATAGTTGCTTGCACTACCTTGGGATTATAGACGTCGGCTGTGTCGCGACTGCAAAAGATGTCGGTTATACCAAACCAGTCGGCTATGCGGATGATCGTGCCGAGGTTTCCAGGGTCTTGAACGCCATCGAGCGCCATCGACAAGGTTTGTGAAGCGATCGATCCATCGGTGCTGTCTGCGAATTGTGGGAACACGGCCAGCACCTCCTGCGGATGCTGCAAGAAACTGATATGCTGCAATTCTTCGTCTGTCACCGTCGTAATCTCGGTCGACCGGCTGAGCATGGCCGATGAGCGACTATCCAGTCGACTGTGGCAAAGACTGCTCGGGCAGGCAAGACGGTCAGCAGATCACCCACCGTCTTCGGCCCTTCGGCAACGAATAGCCCAGTGTCGGCACGATTCTTCTTGCGTGCCAATGAGCGGATATAGCTGATTTTGGCTTTGCTGATCATTCTATTTATAATTGAGTCCTTGTCTCTTTCCTATGGGATAGGTTTATTTCCGGATTACCCGAGCAAATTTACTGCTTTTTCCTGGCCCAACCAAATCGTCGGAGTGAATTTCTTGTCCGCTGCCGCTTTCTTTCAGCCCGATAGTTTATAGCTCACTCACATATTTCTTAAATATAGCGAGTCTTTGGTGAAAAACTATTGTTTTGAGGCTTTTGATCAAGGGAAAACGGAGTTTTTAATATGTTTTATTGTAACTTTGCTCCACTTATCTCATTTTAAAGCATTGAATAGATTGGATTTCCGACGCATCATCATGAATCATCTTGCCAAGAGTCTGTGGTTGGCAACATCGGTTGTCGTATTGGCGGCATGTTCGGCCACCAAGTTTGTGCCCGACCGGTCGTATCTGTTGGATCGGGTAAAAATAAAGTCGGCCGACAAATCGCTCAACACAGCCTATCTTGAATCCTATATCCGACAGAAGCCCAATTCGCGCTGGTTTTCTCTCTTCAAGGTCCCCTTGGGCACCTATGCCCTTTCGGGTCGGGATACGACCCGATGGATCAACCGCACGTTGCAGCATATCGGCGAACGACCGGTGATATTCGACACGTTGCAGGCGCGCCTTTCGTGCGACGATCTGCGCACGGCTTTACAGAATATGGGATATATGAACGCAGTGGTCGGACTCGAAACGCGTGTCAAGAGCAAGCGGCTCAAGGCCATTTACACCTTATATCCCGGTGAACCTTTCCGCATCGGAACGGTCAACTATGATATTCAAGATTCGGTCATTGCCCGCATGCCGCATCTGACCGATGCGCAGCGGCAGGGGCTGAAGCCCGGGATGCAATTCACCGTAGACCGTTTGGACGCCGAGCGAAAGCGCATCACGACGCTGTTGTTGGATAGTGGTTATTATCGTTTTCATAAGGACTTCATCCAATACGAAGCCGACTCAACGCGCGGGAACCGACTGGTGGATATCACGCTCCAACTGTTGAAATATCGTGTCACTGCCGAGTCGCCCGAAACGCTGCATCCTCGTTACACCATTCGTGACGTAACTTACCAGAGCAGCGATTCTGTCCACTTGCACCTGCGTCGTCGGGTTTTGGAACATAACACGGCCATCAAGGTGGGACAACCTTTCTGTGCTGCCGACTTGCAGCGCACTTACAATAACTTTGCACGCTTACAGGCCGTGCGCTACACCAATATCCGATTCACCGAGCAACCCGATAGCACACTCTTGGATTGCCATATTCATTTCAGCACCAACAAGCCGTCGACCATCGCTTTCCAACCCGAAGGCACCAACACGGCCGGCGACTTCGGGGCGGCTGCATCGCTGACCTATGAGAACCGTAATCTGTTTCACGGCAGTGAGACATTCAGTGTGCAGTTGCGCGGGGCCTTCGAAGCCATCACCGGGCTGGAAGGTTATCAGAATCACAACTACAAGGAGTATAGCGTCGAGACCAAGCTGGGATTCCCGCGGTTTGTGGCGCCGTTTCTGTCGCGCACATTCCGCCGCCGTAGCCGAGCCACATCAGAGTTGGCCTTGGGTTGGGACTTACAGAATCGACCCGAATTTCACCGCCGCGTCTTCTCCGCTTCGTGGCGTTATAACTGGGCGGAGCTTCGCCACCACACTGCATATAGATTGGATTTCCTCGACTTGAATTATGTCTACATGCCTTGGATCAGCGAGACATTCAAGCAAAACTATCTCGATAACGCCACCAATCGCAATGCCATTCTGCGCTATAATTATGAGGATCTGTTTATTGTGAAGATCGGGTTCGGTCTCACTTACAACAACGGTGTCAATGTGATTCGTGCCAATGCCGAGACATCAGGTAATCTGCTCAATGTCGTTTCGCGGCTCACAAGCATGCAAAGGAATGGGCGCGGACAATACACCTTGTTTAATATAGCCTATGCTCAGTATGCGAAGTTTGATTTTGATTATACCCATCTGCATCGTTTCGACGAGCATAATCTGCTGGCGCTGCATGCAGGCTTAGGCGTTGCCTATCCTTATGGCAACAGCAAGGTGTTGCCGTTTGAAAAGAGATATTTCTCGGGTGGGGCCAATTCGGTACGCGGTTGGGGCGTACGCGGCTTGGGACCGGGTAAGTTTCGCGGCACAGACGGTGCTATTGACTTCATCAATCAGACCGGCGACATGAAGTTGGACTTAAACGCTGAGCTGCGCACCTTCCTGTTTTGGAAATTCGACGGCGCCTTTTTCATCGATGCCGGCAACATCTGGACGCTCCGTAATTATGCCGAACAGCCTGGCGGACAATTCAAGATCGGCGAGTTTTACAAACAGATTGCCGTGGCTTATGGGTTGGGGTTAAGACTCAATTTCAATTATTTCCTCCTGCGTCTTGACATGGGTGTCAAGGCCATTAATCCGGTTTATGTCACGCGCGAGGAGCATTACCCCCTGTTTCATCCTCGCTACGGTCGCGATGTCTCTTTTCATTTCGCCGTTGGTCTCCCATTTTAGTTCTCCCCGCTTATAGATAAAGGTGAAAAGGTGAAAGGGTGAAAAGATGCTGGCACCACACAGGCAGGCATGCTTTCACCCTTTCACTCTTTCACCTTTTCACTTTTAAATCACTTTTTCACCTTTCTAAGGTTTAGGTTTCGCGGGCTTTTTCTTCTCTTCGCCTTTCCATTCCTCCCACTCAATCTCCACGTCCGACAGGCCGCGGATGGCGCGTTTGCCGGCAGCGCTACCTGCACCGTTCTTGCTGAAACGTGTTTCGGGAATGAAGCGCACGCGAACACCGGTGATTTGATTGGTCGTCACTTCCTTCTCCGTTGCCACACCGCCTTTGGCAGCCACGGCGGTGAAATAGAAAGTGCCGATGCCGTCAAGCTTCACCGAACGGCCTTGTGCCATATAGTCTGCCATAATTGGTGCTAACGCGGTGAACACGGCACGCACGTCGGCCGCGCTAACAGTTGATTCGGCAGCGATGCGCTTGCATAGTTGTTCTGTACTCACGGGGCTACCCACCAAAACAGATTTGGGGTACCACCTGTTGTTAATTTTCATCAAGATCTTTTTCCAAAATGCCATAGTTTTAAATGTATTGTGCTTACGGTTGAAATCGAAACGCAGACGGCGGTTGGTCTGTCTTAGGACTACATCACGTCTAAAGTAGGAGTAGATGCCATCTGAAGTAGGACTACATCTCGTCTGTAGTAGGAGTAGACAAAACCTATATCAGAACAACATTCCGTCCCTTTCCTACCGACCTTTCGTCTTTGTCTCTTTTTCGCACATAAGCGGATGAATAAATATGTTAACTAAAAAATATTTCTTGTTGATACCCTCCGTCCTCGGCTGTCAAGCGAGGAGCGCGAGGGGGATATTAATTGCAATGGTTTTCACAGGGGTAGTAACCACTTTGAATCACTCAAACGGTCGCACGAGGAACCCCTGGTTACGGACCGACCAGTCGTATATGCCCAATTTGGGGCCAAGGCAGATTAGATAGTATGAGGTATCGGAATAGCCTGGCACCCCACTTGACGACCAATAGATAAGTTCCTCGTGGATATCCATGAGGGTTCCATTGCTGAAACAGCCCAAGGCTGGGAGGAAAAAGTAATCGGTGGTATTGGTGGGGATGTCGCGGGAGTAAGAGACATCGCTGAGAGGAAGGATAGAGATACGGTAATCACTGCCCGCTGCGTCTGTGCTGGATGAATAGTACTTTTCTTTCATGTCTGCTTGAGAAGTAAGCTGGTTGTAGCCTGCGGCTTTTAAGTCGTTGTAGATTACTGATTGCTTCTTCAACCATAAACCGCCCACGTAAAGGTGACCCTTGAAAGCCCAAAGGTTTTTGGATTCATAACGTGGGTCGCCATGCTTTTGGTAATAAAGCAATTCGTTGACGTTGGGGGCAATGGCGCAAGAGTTGGCGGCATTGGTGGCTACACCGGAGCCGTTATTAGCGGTGCTACAGTTGCTATTGGCGGAGCGAGTGCCATAACTATCGTAATTGGTATTGTTTTCGAGCACATCGGGTAAGGTTACGCCATCCCAGTAAGGAGCCTTAGCATCCCATTGGCAGTAATAATTGAGCCATGGACTGTAGTCGATCACTTGCAGGTCGGTAACCACACGACGGTTTTTGCCCGCAGTAAGGGTAATATTGTTGTAAGTCTTGGTAATGGTGCCGTCTATATGGGTGATTTTGTCTCTCAGGGTGTATTCCACGGTGAGAGTGCTGTAGGTGCCGGGAGCTAATACCATGATGGCTGCGTTCTTGGAAGGGTCGGGGGACGTGCCTTTGGGGATGGTGAAGTTGTTGAGCATGAGCAGGATGCTTTTTGCCCATGCGTCTGTGGGGCGCGATGTGAGGTCGATACCGTTGTCGTTGAAGTTGAACTGACCTGCAATGGCCTTGTCGGCTGTTACCCTGATATAAACGAGGGAAGCTTGGGAAACTACACTCTGAGAAGTATAGGGCATAAAGGTGAGGTAAGCAGCCTTATGGTCGAGGGTGAAATGGTATTTACCATCTGACTGCTTTTGTGCATTGGCTACGCCGCAATCGCCATCTTCACCGATATGACTGGCATCGTTAGGAACAGACTGATATTGTTGTGCATTGATCGTTACTTTGTCTGCTACTCCGTTTTTACCGGTGTAGCGCACGGGATAACTCGAAGCCGTATAAGTTCCGGTGAAAGCAAAGCTGGCTTTGGCGGCTCGCTTAACACCGGTCGGTATAGCTGGATTAGCTACAAGTAGGTCGCTGATATTGTTCTTGCTGTCCTGCTTCAATACGGGAGATGTTGCGGTGCCAGCGTTGACCCATAGACGGTCACCTTCGGTCCAATAGAAATTCAAGCCCGAGCCATCATATTCGCCCGTGGTGCGGGTTGCCTGGTCTTCTTCTACGAAGCTGGTGAGGCCTTCGGTACCCAGCTCTTGGTCGTTATCTTTATTTGCTGTGTCGTCGCTTGCGCAGCCGGCAAAGGATAATAGGCCGGCGATTGCGAGCAATGATAAAATGTTTGTCTTCATCTTGTTTGTTCTGTTTTAATTTGTTTGTTAAATGCCCCAATGTTGCGGAGCGTCTTCTTCTTCGTCCTCGTCGAACCAACCTTGCTTGGCGCTCAGATCATCGCCGTCGTCATCGGCCTTTTTGTGTCCGCCGCTGTTGGGGAACGAGGTGTCCATCAACTCACTGTGGGCCTCCATTTGGATGGCCTCAACTGCGGGCTTCGCATAAGCCCATCTCTCTAATTGTTTTTGTTTCATAATCGCTATGTTTTGAGTGAATAATTCGTGAAGTTTTCCCTCTTGCTCGGTTGGCAAAAGGGCATGAAAAGAAGAACAAAGGGAACTCCGAGAAGCCCTTTGTTTATTGGTGTTTAGCTGTCGCCTTACGCGCGCG
>NZ_BAIX01000012.1 GCF_000613405.1 Hoylesella enoeca JCM 12259
ACTCGAGCCGCTGATCCGCAAGTTTGAGGAAGCCAACGGCATCGCCCCCTTGGTCTTACAGTTCACCGGCAAGACGCAAGGTTCGGGCAAAGACAAGACTTATGAATTGGTTTACACCACCAACTCGCAGAAGAAGTTGTGGGTCAGGAAGGACAAAGACGGCGGACTACAAGAAGTGAAAAGGTGAATTAAAGGTGAAAGGGTGAATTAAGGGTGAAAGGATGAAAGGATGAGGATTGGTTTGGTAGGTACAGTAGGTGGGCGGCGCGAATTAAATGGAAAAGGGTGAAAAGAGGTTGGAACTTCTTTTCACCCTTTTGTGTGGGGATGTTTTACACAGATCAGTTCTGTGGTAGCATAACGACTGATATACGATTGCCGCTTTGCAGAATTTGCTTCATCAAATTGCAGAGGTCTTGTGGTGTTTGCGATTTGATGATATCCTTGTAGCGGGCATGCAGATCAATGCCATATTTGCGATACATACTGATGACTCCGCTCCAGTAAGCGTTGGTCTTGACGGCATTGTCCACATTTTTAAGCATATATTCTTTGACCTTGGCCAACATCGATGCATCGCAAGTGCGCGTCATTTCCTCGGCTTCACGCTGAATGATTTGCAGGGCTGTGTCCTTTTTCTCAGGCTTCATCGGACAGGTCACAAGAATGGTATAGTCATGATAACCGTCTTCGATGGTCGCATTACCCTCTGCACCGCACGAATAGGCAGCTCCGGCATCTTCGCGGATCGTTTTGAGGTAAACCATGCTGAGTATCTGACCGATCATATTTGCCCGCACCGCATTTTCGATCGTATAAGGCAGATCGGTGTTGTGCCATAGGATATAGGCTATTGCTTTTGGCGTCTCCATCTTGCGATAGAATGTGTTGTCAATGACTCCCTTTTGGAACGACTTGATGAGATGTCCTTTCTCAATCTTTCCTTTGGCCGGAAGCGAAGCAATATAGCGACAGATGAGCTTGCGAAGTTGCGGTTCGTCAAAATCACCGATAAAACTGAATGTCCATGCTCGTGCATTGGCGGTGCGTTCACGGGCTATCTGCAAGATACGAGCATAATCGATCTTGGGCAGATCATCCATCAAAACGGGTTCGAGTCGTGGATTATGGCCATAAATCGTGGCAGCCAGCGAGTCTCCAAAAATGACATCGTGGGAGAGATTGCGATTTTTAAGAACGATTTTCCACGAGTCTATCAACTTGTTGAAGGCTTTATCGTCACGCGTAATATCGGTGAAATAGAGGTGTACCAATTGGAGCATCGTTTCGACATCGCGTTTGGATGAAGAACCACCGACACCGGTATAGAGATCTCCGATGGAGAGATGAGCATTGGCTATCTTTCCGGCCAGAATTTTGGGGAGTTCCATACTGGGGAATCCGCCCAAGCCGCTGATGCCGATAATATCATCAAACACAGCGAGGTTGACATAATCTTTGGGACCGTAAAGCGACTTTCCGCCATAACCTGCGGCAGAGAGATAGACTTGATCTTTCTTGAAGTCGGTCTTCTTTAATACCACCGTTACACCATTAGACAGGGTTAGTTCGGTATAATCGAACTTATCATTCTTCTTTTCTTTGACGATTCGGCCAGGTTTGGGTAACTTGGTCATCAACGGTTGACTCTTGACAGTGTCCACATAAGGAGTGAGCTTGGCGCTTCGGGCAGAATGTACAGCTTCGAGCAATGCTTCACGAGTGGGGTAGACATTGCCTTCTTTCTCGTTATTGAAGTTGACAATGACCATATTACGATCCGTTTTCGGCAACAGTTGCGGGAGGATTGCATTGATATCACTCAGTGGTATCATCGGGACTAGTTCTTTCATGATCTGATAATAGTCCTCGAAAGCAGGAATTGGCTCATTGGATAGGAAGTTGCCTTTGTAGTCGTCGGCAAATGAAGCACTGCTTCGCTTGTCACGACTGTTGTATGCCTTATCAAGTCCGCTAAGAATATTAGCCTTGGCACGATCGTATTCGGCTTGTGTAAACCCGAATTCTGAGGCACGATAGGCTTCGACCAATGCAGCTTGAATGGCAATGGCGGTCTTTTCAATATCTTTCGGTGCGGCACTGATCGTGAACGCATTCTTGGTTTTGGCAAAGATAAAAGATCCGTCTCCGGCACTGGCACCGATAAAAGGACATTCGGGCTTTTGTGCCACTTCGGCGTATCGATCATTGAGCATCCCGAGTGCTAAGTTTTTGACATAATTGGCAACGATGTAATCCATCTTGCCTTTAAGAGAGTCGGGCCACGCTTCATGTTTGAACATCACCTCTACGACACTGTTAGACTGCTCCTTGTCTTTATCGATGACAATGATGGGCTGTTCGTTGTCTGGTACCGGTTCGTCCTGTATGGGTGCCATCTTATCGGGATTCTTGATAGACCCGAAGAGTTTCTTGATCATCGCCTCCGTGTGATTGACATCTATGTCGCCTACGACAATGATACCCTGATTGGACGGATGGTACCACTTCTCATAATAGTCGCGCAGTTCTTTGGGCTTGAAGTTATCCACCACGCTCATCAATCCGATCGGGAAGCGCACACCATACTTGGAACCAGAATACAATGTCGGGAGATTGCGTTCCAACATACGTGAATTCGCACTGGTTCGTTCGCGCCATTCTTCGTGAATGACACCGCGCTCTTTATCGATCTCAACAGGGTCGAGTGTGAGTGCACTGGCCCAATCATGCAAGATCAATAGACAAGAGTCCAACGCACTTTGACGAGTGGTAGGTACATTGGAGATATTATAAACGGTCTGATCGATGGATGTGTAAGCATTCAGGTCGCCTCCGAACTTTACACCAAGCGTCTCACAATAACGAATCAGCTCATTTCCCTTAAAGTGATCAGTACCATTGAAACACATGTGCTCGAGAAAGTGTGCCAATCCACGTTGACTTTCTTCCTCTTGAATGGATCCCACTTTTTGAGCAATATAGAAGTCGGCACGATGTTCGGGCCAGTTATTATAACGAATATAATACTTCAATCCATTAGGCAATGTACCGATGCGCACAGCTGTGTCGACCGGTATCGGGGGAATCTGTGTTTGTGCGACCACTTGAAAAGAGGTCAGCACAAACATTCCCAATAGAGTTTTTCTTAGACTTTTCATCATCTGTCAATCTTATTTTTTAGCAGGTGTGGTAAACTTCACTGTCTGTAAACGCCCCCATTGGCCATCTATATTCTTCGCTATTGAACAGGCAATGTAGGTTGTATTCGGCATTGCATTCCATTGCGCTTTATCAACACGATATTGGTTCCAATAAGGATCATTTGGAACTTCTTTCTGTAACATTTTGATTACACCTTCTTCTCCCATGTCCGGCTTGTTAAACGCCTCCTCGGTAATGATGAGATCACGGTGAAGCGAAGCCTGATCATTAGGCGTGTAAACTACCATTTGGAAATAACCGGTAGACTCACTGCCACCGAATTCGCCGATTTTAATGGAAACGGAAGCCTCGCCTTTACCACCGAGTTTCTTAGTCGTCACAGGTATTTTGGTTATCTCTTGGAAGATACCATTCTTGTCCCATGGCAATACGCATAGTTCATAGGCTGTATTAGGAATCATTCCGCGCCATGTGTAAACCTTTTCTGTCGTATAATCTTTTCCGCTGAACTGCTTGATCATATCATACGCATTCGAGAAGCCCATCATATGACCATGCTGTTCGAGAGTCTTTTCAATTGTTCCAGCTTCAAATTCACAAATAGCAAATCCTGCCACTTCTGCATTAGGGGTAAACTTGATGGTTACACTGTCCGGACCAAGCGCAATGACTTGCCCCACAACCTCAGGAGAAACAAAACCTTGCCGCCTTGGAGCAATGAAAGAGACACGCTCAACTTTCCCGACTTTCCCATCTTTATCATAACCTAAACTGATCAAAGTATATTCTTTTTCGGGCACAACAACAAGTCCGAAATCCACAAGTTTTTTATCCTTGATATCGTCTGTATATTTCTGCTTTTTCTGATTACTAAAATAGTCTGCAATATTATCATCTCCAATCATCGAAGCAATGTCCGAAGTAAAGAGGGCGAGACAATAAGCTTGACACTCAGGAGACTTTTTAAGTGAAAATGTCGGTGCAGCTGATTTAGCTGCATTGACGGTAAGTTTCACTGTCACTTTTTCGTTCTTTTCTGCCGCATTAAGAGCAAATACGGACATAAACAACAGCATAATGCTGCTGATGCATTTTCTTGAAATCATATTTTTATATTTATCTGTGAATAATCAAAGATGGCAAGGGGCACACAATGTGCTGCCCCTTGCAACCCATTGTTAGTTAATACATATCATAGTATGCACTTATAACTCCCAGCTGCTTAATGGAAACAACTTTTCCACCAACATTATATTTCTTGAGAAAACGAGGTGCAGGTAAATCCATTACGTTGTAAATCAAAATATCACCGTTCTCACATCCAACAATCAGATGAGGATAATCCATTATATCCACATAAGCAGTCTCCCTATCATAAGTTATAAAAGTAATCTTAGAAGTAATACCTTCAAGTGGCAATTTTTCTATCCGCACAGTTGAAGACGCCCAAGTAGAACCTCGGACAATTGCATAAACCTCTTTACCCTCAGAGAATAAATCATAATAGGCTTTTAATCTATTCGTGATACGTTCTCCTGCGGCCACAAGAAATTTCGTATCCTTGTTAAGATGATGTCCCTCAACTTCATAAGGAAAATAGTAAGTGTACGCCATCGGAATATTCAAACGTCGTCCACGATTGTCTATCGTAAATGTTCCTACCATCGATTTACCTCCTGTGTTATAATAAATCTGGAACCAGCTGTTGTTGTAATCATAATACTGACCTCCATTGATATTAGTTAAGAACAATACTTCCGCATCTTCCGGCATCTCCATAATTGGAGCACCTTGCCAATTAGGATAACTCAATGTGGTCATCCAGCTACGATAGCTACCGTAAGTTCCTTCTAAGGAGGTGGCAATAACCACTCTTCGGTTTTTCTCATCATAGCAAGGAATATTGGTAATTCCCCAGCAAGTATGTCCAAATGAAGTGATCTTATAGCCTTTCTCATCAAGATAGTAAGGTTCGGTAAGGAATTTACCACCCAAATAATTCTTTGACATCTGGCGGGTAAACACTCTTCCATCTTGTGTTGCTACCCAGGTAAATGCCGGTGATTCAGATCCACCGACTTCCTGGTCTCGCCGTGCACTGACCTTAAAATTAGTAGGTGTTCCATCAGCAAATCTTGAACTTAAATCCCATACCTTTTTCAGGGTAGAAGCATCAAATACCGACGCATCTCCTTCTTGTGTGGTAACCGTAATTGAACCCGTTTTACTTACATTTTTTGCAAAAGCAACATCCAATTGCTTCGGTGTTCCTGGGATGTCTCCTGCCATGTTTGGTTTAAGTTTGAAGTCTTGAACCGTAAACTTCCCACTCGCATCTCGTGTATATCGTAAACTCATTACAGACAGAGTACCAATATTAGGTGTTTCTGGCGATTTTACAGAATAGACAATAAAATCTCCATCTGCAATTGGTGGATAAAGAAAGATTGTCGTCTTTGCTTTAAACGAGACACCGGTAGATTTTTCAATGATTGCAAAATCTCCGTTCAAGTAAGTTTCCGTAGGATAATCTTCTAATCCAAGCCGTTTCATGAACTCTTCGGTCGGAATAATCTCTGTCAACTTATCAGAAAAAACTTTTCCATTATACCGCCATTCGTAGCGTACTTCCTGGCTGCGTTGTAACGAATCCAAATTACCCCAATTGAACACTTTCGAAGCGTCTATTTTTGTATTAGATCCACCACGTCCAACAATTTGGATTGGCTTAGAAGATACATCAATCAACCACGTAGGCGGTTTCAACGATTCATATTTATAATTGCCATCATCACTGAAACACGAACCCAGCAATATCGGCATAAGCATCCATACAATGGCATATTTTATCTTTCTCATAATGCTTGATATTAATAGATATAGGTTATACATTTACCGTCATAATACTTCCATCCTCTTCCTTTGCTTGATCGGGATGATCTGTTAGCCACTTCTTGAATTTCATTACAAGCTGTATTGCTTTATAAGGAGCTGTTTTCAGCATCTCCTCATTCAGTGTTGCTCCCGGATCGATATATAGTAGGAATAACTTATATTTACGACTTGAATATGTGCCAAACAAATTATTGGTTACCTCCGTATCCCACCATTCTGGTTTCACGGCATCACGTATGAGAGTCACGATAGCTCGTATACGCTCTGTCTGTCCCAATCGTAGATCACCCATAGGCACAAGTTCTACAGTAAGTCTTACTCCATGCGGCATATCTTTAAGTCGTGCCGATCTATACATCTTGATAGCGATGGTATCGCTTCTATTAGTTGCACCCTCAGCAGCAGGACGCGCTCTAAAAGTATAATGATCTGCCAACTTATATTCATCAGAGGTCGCTGTCGTCATCTCAGGCACAACCTTTAATTGGAACATTTCATCCTTTGTCAAATCTCTTCCTGCCATATTGACAACAACCTGAGCCTCTAACTCATTCACATCGTCGGCATAGAAAAAGAAAGATGCAAGTGTAGAATCTGCCTTTTCTTTTCCCGGTGACGCCGCGTCTTTATAGAATTTCTCAAAGTAGATATAATGTTCGTCTCCAAAAGTAGTCAGACTTTCTTCCTGGCAGGAGGAAAATAGTAATAGTGCTGTCAACGATAGAAAATACAAATACTGTTTCATAATCGAATACTGTTTTAAGATTATCTTGTTTCGTCAATAGGTATCGGAAGTACACTTTCGGCGTTGGTAAAGGGAACAACATTTCCATTATCCCGTTTAACGCCTGCATTTAATCGCTTATAAAGATAAAATAGCTGTCCTTCGCTAATCCATTCGCGCTGTCCTTCACGTACCAAGTCTTTTACAAAGTCGTCAAATGAGTTTTGCACCGGCAAATTATACTCGCGCAATCCTCTTTTCTCACGCATCGTATTCAAAATTTCGTATGCACCGGCAAAGTTGTTCTTTCGCGCCTCGCATTCGGCAATAATATATCTCATCTCCGAAGTACGTAGCAGAGGAAAGATATTAATGGTACGATCACGTTCTTTTGTGTCTTTTTCTTTAATATACCACTTGGTAGAAAGAGGATTTCCATAAGAACCTGACGGTTCGTAGATGAGGCGCTTAGCTCGAATATCCGTTCCAGACTCGTCTACTCCACCGGTCGTCTTGAAAATATCCTGTCCATTTTTATTGATGACACACAGATTATACTGTGCCGGACTCTGCTTCACACGTGGGAACTGGGCTTCCAAGGTAGACAGTTTATTCTCCATCTCATTGTCTCGATATAAACCCATTATTAAATTACCAACCATTCTTATATCACGCATTTGCTCTGGCTGCTCATCCCAAGAAAAAGCGAAGTTCTCATCTTTAAATGGGCTGTATGTAGTAGACTGTGCTCCTGAAAAGGTTGCATTAAGTATCTCTTCGGCATAAGCCTTAGCCTTGTCCAAAGAGGTTGGGTCGTAAGTGCCATTATATTGATAAACTCTTGCAAGCAATGCAGTAACAGCCCAATAAGAGAAGCGATAGCCTCGGCCAAGGAAAAACTCGTCAACCTTACTTTTATCGGCTGCCCCTTCCATTCCATAACTCAATTCATTATAGAATCGAGCATTTCCCGATACACTTGCGCTCAGTCCTAATGGTGTTTCATCAAAGGTCTTTACCAAAGCCCGTGCTTCTTCTAAGTCGGCAATAATCTTATCCAGTGTTTCCTTAACCGTAATATGCTGTGCCTGTGTATTTGGAAAGTCAGTTATATACGGAATATACACTCTGCCATCATCATTAACAGGAGCAGGAGCAAAAAGACGTAACATATCGAAATGCAGGAAAGCTCTTACAGCCTTGGCCTCACCGAGAATAGTATTCTTCTCTATTTCTCCTTGACTGAACTTATCGTTGCCCTCTCCCTCAATATTCTGAATGAGGTTGTTAGCAGAAGCAATAATATTGAATGCTTTCAGCCAGAGTTGATCGAGCTGCGGGCGCAAGTCTTTATTACTATACTCGCGCTTGCCAGCAGCAATCAAGACCGTACTATTCAAATCCGCAGTGGGAACATTCAGACTGTACTGATTAGAGAAGAAATCGACAAGTCCGAATTGTAGATTTGCTCCATAAAGATCATCGGTGACCATATTCTTGTATAGTCCATGCAGAGCCGAGCGATAACCGTCGCCTGTTTCAAATAGTTCCTCGGATGTAGAACGTCCTTCCACCGGAACATCCAACCAGTCACTACAGCTGACGAACATTATCGACAACAAACCTGCCATTAATATTGAATATTTTATCTGTTTCATATTCTTGAGCATTAATAAAGTATTAGTAACTTGCACGCAGACTTATACTGTAAGTATGTGCATAAGGATAAGAGAGGCCACGCTCAACCTTAACCGTACTCCACTTGGCTAAATCAGAGGCATTAAACGCTACGGACAGCGCACTGAGTTTGAGTTTCGATGCAAATTTCTTACCAAAATCATAGCCTATGGCCAAACTATTGAAATGAATATAGTTATCATTCTGTACAAAGCGAGATGTGGCATTGGTGTAACCATTTTCACGCAACCCATAATAAGGAGACACATCGCCCACCTTACGCCATCGCTCCGTAATGATACGACGGTCTACATTCGAGTTCTTTATATCGGCATTTTCCACCTTCGAAACTAATGTATGATTATAGTACTGACCACCAAAAGCATAAAGGAATGAGGCGTTAACAAAAAAGCCTTTATAAGCAACATTGAAACCGAATGAGCCTTGAGCATCCGGTCTTGTATCACCGCAAACCACCATATCAGCCGAATTCCATTCTTTGGTTATTGTTCCATCTTTTTTCAAGAATAATTCTTTTCCGGTTGCCGGATCTATACCCAATGAACGAACGGCATAAATGGCAGAGGTAGAAGCACCGACATAGTAAAGAATAGGAGGAACAGAGCCACCGCCTCCCGAATGTTCCGAACTGTAATTGTCGCGTATTTTCTTATTATATTCTTCTATCGACTCATTTAATTTAGTTATTTTGTTTGTGTTGGCTCCCATTGTAGCATTTAACACCGCTGACCAGTCGCGATTACGGAAAAGTGTAATATTCGTTTTAAGTTCAAAACCTTTATTAACCACCGCACCGACATTACCTTGGTAAGATGTAAAACCCGATGATGGACGAATGCGTATCTGGTCGATCATACGGTCTGTCATCTTTCTATAATACGTCGCCTCTATGTAGAATCGCCCTTTAAAAAGTTCAGCAGTAAGACCGAAATCCAATGTCTTCGTTAGCTCCCACGACAAATTCGGGTTACCTATTGAAGAAAGATTAACAGCAGGACCAGTATAATACCACGACGAAGTATCTACCTCATAGCTGGTGACGACATCAAAGCGTGAGAAACTAACCTTACCAGTGGTTCCATAAGTTCCTCTCAATCGCAGAGAATTGATCCAGGGAATGGATTTGATGAACTTATAATTGTGCGCATTCAGACCTAAACCGATAGAAGCGAAAGGAGCAAAGCGTTTATCCGGTGAGAAATTTGACGAACCATCAAGGCGGAACGATGCATCCAGCAGATATATCTCATTAAAAGTATAGTTGAGTGCTGCTAACCAGCCGAATGTACGTGTGGTAGATTCTGTTTCTCTTGTCTTCTGAGGCTGCTGTGCTGCGTAAATAGGTTTGTTAAGACTACCGATATTGAAACCTTCCAATTGGTAAGATGTTGATTTGCCGATCTGTTCCTGTACATCAAGACCACCCGACAGATTAACAAAGTGATTGGCAAATCGCTTGTTATAATAGAGCATAACATTGGTTTTCCACTGCAACGACGTATTGTTACTGGTGTCAAGTGTTCCTTTCTTATTATTACTAAGCGACCTAAACACAGGGTCTTTCGGATCTTTAAAATTCCTTGTCTCTTCTTTTATTTGGCTCACACTGAATGTACCCCGTACATAGAAATTCTGAGCAAAGTAAATGTTCACGCCCAAATTATTGGTTATATCAGTCGTATTACCTCGCCCTGAGTAGCTATGCAGATACTGCTCCTGCCACAGTGGGTTTGTTATCTTTGACATTGGCAATGTGCTCAGATATTTACCGTCTTCACCATAGATAGCATCATAGGGTTCTAGCTTGGCATAACTGCCGAAATTACCAAAGGGAGAATTCTCATAAGTAGAATGGTTCAATGTTACTTGATTCTGTATCTGCAACCATTCTTTCAGACGATAGTCTATCATCATTCCTGCTCCATAACGATCACGGTAAGAACCTTTCATCACACCTGCATTCTTATCATAATTCACATTGAGCATATAGCGCATAGAGTTCACACCTCCAGAGAGCGAAACATCATTACGCCAGTTATATGCATTGCGCAATGGACGTGAAAGCCAATCGGTATTAACACCACGGCGTACTTCATTCAACTTGTTATTGAATTCAATTTCTTTGTCAATGGTAGACGATATATCATAACCTTCGTAGAGACCGGCATCTTTCTCTACCTGCAACTTTTCGGCGGCACTGGTTAGATTGTAATCTGAAAGATCTGGGAAAGTAAGCTCGGCAGTTGAATTATAGTCAATGCGTATCTCTCCTACTTTCGGCGGAACACTCGTAACAACAACGACTCCGTTTGCAGCACGTGAACCGTAAAGAGCTGTTGCTGCAGCATCTTTGAGGATAGTGATACTCTGGATACGGTTAATATCCATATCATAGATTTTTTGCACACTCACTTCAAATCCGTCAAGCATAAAGATAGGCATATTAGGATTATCGCGTAAGTTCGTACGACGGGTAAGCGCTTGTCCATTAGCATCAAACTCTTGACGTGTTATATTTGATGCGCCACGGATATTAATCTCATTGATATGGTTAGGATCAGAACCAAACCCAGCATTGTCGAGAATACGGAACGAAGGATCGAACACCTGCAAGGCTTTCACTGCATCCTTAACATTCACCTTTTTCAGCTCATCGGCCGTTACAACAGTCGCTGTACCTGTAAAACTGTTCTTTTTCAGTTTTTGAAAACCCGTTACCACAACTTGATCTATTTGTGCAGCATTCTCTTCCAAATAGATCGTGAAGTGACGTTTTTTTCCAACAGTAAACTGACGCTGTTTAAAACCGATGTACGTAACTTGGAAAACATCCGTAGGAGAACATCCGTTAATAGTGAAGCGACCACTACTATTGGTTACAGTTCCTTTGACCCCATTTTTCGCTCGCACGGTTGCTCCCACAATCGGTTCATTCGTGGAATTATCAATAACAATTCCATCGATCGTCACCTTACCCGAAGTATCGGTAGCCTGTGCACAAGCCCGATCACTGAATGTGAATAATGCGATCACTCCTATAATCACATTCAAAAGCTTTGATAAGTTTTTTCGCATAGGTATTACAAAAGTTTAAGTTTTTAAAGTTCACAACGCATAAGGAAGTGAGTTTGAATTTAGTGTTTGCAAATATATATTTTTAAAGATTTACTTCCAAATCTCAAATCCGGCGCTTATCCCGTTTGTTGCAGTGCAACAAACTGATTTACAAAACAATTATCAGGTATCCATAAAATCATTTCTAATATTGATTTGCAACATCTTTTTTGATCGATTTCCATTTTAACTCATATTTTTTCGTACCTTTGTCATCGAACATGAAGATATAGTTCCTCAAATACAAGATAGCAACGCTTATTAACAAAACTATTTAAAATGGCTCTCAGAAAAAGAATATTACCATTACTACTGTTAGGAATTGCAACCCTATTATGTGGTTGTCAGGATCGTGTACAAAGTAAATTAGAGAAAATCGATTCGTTATTGACGCACGATAATGTAGATGCTGCTCACATGTATTTACGCACTTTGCCGCCCATACAGCCGGAAAACAAGCAGGATATGGCCTATTACACACTGTTGAAAACGGAAATCCTCTATCGAAAACAACTTCCGATAGCTAACGATTCCATCGATTACCCAATGTTTTATTATGAGCAAAAAGGATTGAAAGACAAGCTGGCGAGGGCTTATTATTATAAAGGTGTAATACAATTCTTTTATCGAAACAACACGTTAAACGCCATCACACTATTGAAAAAGGCAGAGAATATCGCTCGAGGACAAAGTGATCCGACGCTTTTGCACAAAATTTATTCCACCATCTGTTACGTAAACCTTATTAATAAGAACTATGCCACCGCACTCGTGTATGCTCGACTGGCACGAAATATAGGTTATCAGACACAAAATAAGATGTGGATTGCTTACAGTCTCACCTATACGGCGAATGCTTATAGCGGTTTGGAAGAACCGGATAGCAATTTGAAGTATCTCTTAAAGAGCTTAGCGTATTACCAATATTTGAGTCGAGAAAACCAGTCGGTATTACTGGCCAATATAGGTGATGCTTACAATCAAAAGAAAGATTCGGTGAAAGCCATCACTTATATTCTCAAAGCATTGAAAGAGCGGCCGGACAATTATACCTATGCCATTCTGACCGATCTCTATATCCAACGGGGAGAAAACGACAAAGCCTATAAACTTCTGCTCAAAGCGCTTGAGAGTCCAGATGTATACACCCAAGAGAAAGCGCTCTATAATCTGTTCCGCCTAAAAAGAAAGATGGGCGATTATCAAGAAGCTGCACGCTTTGCCGATTCTTTACTAGTTTTCAAAGAGAAACAGCAGAAAGAATGGCAGCAAAATAATATTTATGAGATTCAAAATCGATATGACAAGGAGGAAAGCGAGAGGCGAATCCGCTCCTATAAGTTCTACACCGGTAGTCTCATTGGCCTTTTTATCCTCATTATCATTACGTTTTTGCTCTATCACAAATACAAAGTTACGAAAGCCAGACGTAATCTTTTGCAGAAGCATCTGCTCTTGAACGAATACAGCGGCAAACTTGATGAGATGAAGCAATCACAATCCATAACACATAAAGAACTGACGGCTTTGCGACAAAAAGTGAACAATCTCAAAGACAAAGAAGTTCGAACGCTCAGCAACGGTAAGCAACTCTATGAGAGCATCATGCAAAACCGAAACACAGTGCATTGGAGTAGCCAAGACTTTCTTGACTTTTTGGAATATTGCAAGTTCATAGACGCAGCTTTCATCACCCAACTCGATGAGATATACTGCCATCTTTCCCCACGCCAATATCTCTTTCTGATTGCTACCAAACGTATGAACAAAAACGAAACCGAGATTGGTTCCATTCTTGCGATAAGTCCGAGCAGCGTGCGTTCCATCAAGAGTCGTATCAAGAATAAACGAACAAGAAAGGAACTTCTACCCCAAAATAAAGCTCCCAAAGACGCTTGATCAAGTTGATCAAATTGTTTGTCCCAATCGCTTTTATCCGCTGCGATAACCGGTATCCATTCTTCTGTTGAAATATTTACATTTTAACCCGATTACAATTTACCGTTAATCATTATACAATTAACGGTAAGTTGCACTGCAATTGAATATTAAATGCATTCTATTTAACCGTTACTTGAAATCGTGAAAAACGTTTGTAGATTTACATCAGATATCGTCTTGAAAATCGATTCACTGATAAACCGACGCAAACACACATGAGAAAATCTTCCCAAAACAGTTATGAAGAGGAAGGAGCGATCGTTCGATTTTCGCTCTAAAAGTTTCGTCGTGTCATATATTTTTTGTAATTTAGCCCCGCGTTAAGAATAGCCCGAAACGCTTAGAACGCAAATAAACGGCTTTCTCGCGAATATTCATTCAAAAACTATAAGACAATCAATGGACGAAAATCAGACAATTGATCAGGACCGGATCATGAAGATCAATATCGAAGAGGAGATGAAATCTTCTTACATCGACTATTCGATGTCGGTCATCGTTGCTCGTGCGCTTCCTGATGTGCGTGATGGGTTCAAGCCGGTGCATCGCCGCATTCTCTACGGAATGCTCGGTATCGGTAACACCAGTGACAAACCATATAAGAAATGTGCCCGCGTGGTGGGCGAAGTGTTGGGTAAATATCACCCGCATGGCGACTCTTCAGTTTATGGAGCACTGGTGCGCTTGGCACAGGATTGGAACATGCGCTATACATTGGTGGACGGTCAAGGAAACTTCGGAAGCGTAGACGGCGACTCTGCTGCTGCCATGCGTTACACGGAGTGCCGTTTGTCAAAGATGGGCGAACACATCATGGACGACTTGGAAAAAGACACCGTCGACATGACTAACAATTTTGACGATTCTTTGCAGGAGCCAACCGTAATGCCAACCAAGATTCCGAATCTGCTCGTCAATGGCGGAAACGGAATTGCTGTGGGTATGGCAACCAACATGCCGACGCACAATTTGAGCGAAGTAATCGACGGTTGTTGTGCGTATATCGATAATCCAGACATCGATACCGATGGACTAATGCAATATATCAAGGCTCCCGACTTTCCGACAGGTGCCTATATATACGGTTTGCAGGGTGTAAAAGATGCCTACGAAACCGGTCGTGGTCGTATCATTATTCGTGCTAAAGCCGAGATCGAAAGTGATGAAAGCCATGATAAAATCGTTATTACCGAAATCCCTTACGGTGTCAACAAGGCGCAACTGATCGAATATATTGCCGATTTGGTAAAAGAAGGAAAATTGGAAGGTATTTCCAATGCCAACGACGAATCTGGACGACAGGGCATGCGGATTGTGATCGATGTAAAGCGCGATGCCAACGCCAATGTCATTCTGAACAAATTGTTTAAGATGACGGCTTTGCAAAGCTCGTTCTCTGTCAACAACATCGCACTGGTAAAAGGTCGTCCGCGCATTCTTTCACTGAAAGAGTGTGTGAAATATTTTGTAGAACATCGCCATGATGTGACTATCCGACGCACGAAATATGAATTGAAGAAAGCGCAAGAACGTGCGCATATCCTCGAAGGACTAATCATAGCATGTGACAATATAGACGAAGTGGTGCACATCATTCGGGCAAGTAAGACACCAGCCGACGCACAACGCAATTTGGAACAGCGGTTCGAGTTAGACGAATTACAGTCGAAAGCCATCGTGGATATGCGTCTGTCACAACTCACTGGTCTGCGAATGGATCAGTTGCATGCGGAATACGAGGAGTTGGAGAAGCAGATTGCTTATTTGCAATCGATTCTCGATGATCCTGAACTTTGCAAGAAGGTGATGAAGGACGAGCTCAACGAAGTGAAAGATAAATATGGAGACGCACGTCGCACAGAGATCATTCCCGATGAGCACGAGTTCAATGCCGAGGATTTCTATCCCAATGACCCAGTGGTGATCACCGTCAGTCATTTGGGATATATTAAGCGAACACCGCTGAGTGAATTCCGTGAACAAGCTCGCGGAGGAGTAGGAAGTAAGGGGGCTAATACCCGTGAGAAAGACTTTACGGAATATATTTATCCTGCAACGATGCACCAAACCATGTTATTCTTCACAAAGAAAGGACGGTGTTATTGGTTGAAATGTTACGAAATACCCGAAGGCGACAAGACTTCAAAAGGACGTGCCATTCAGAATTTGCTCAACATAGATCCTGACGACACAGTAAACGCATTCCTGCGATTAAGAGGACAGGGACTCAGTGACCAAGAGTTCGTCAATAGTCACTATGTGGTCTTCGCCACTAAGAACGGTATTGTCAAGAAAACTTGCCTCGAAGCCTATTCTCGTCCACGCACCAATGGTGTGATTGCCATTAATATTATGGAGGGCGATGAAGTGATCGACGTGCGTCTAACCAATGGACAGAACGAGATCATTATGGCTAACCGCAACGGACGAGCTGTTCGTTTCGATGAGCATACGATTCGGACGATGGGTAGAACGGCTACAGGTGTACGTGGAATGCGCTTAGATGAAGGCGACGATGCCGTTGTTGGCATGATTGTCGTCAATGATGCCGAAAACGAGACAGTGATGGTAGTCAGCGAAGAAGGCTATGGCAAACGCTCATCGGTGGAGGATTACCGCAAGACTAACCGTGGCGGAAAAGGCGTCAAAACGCTGAGTATCACCGAAAAGACGGGTAGACTCGTTTCGATCAAGAACGTAACCGACAACAATGATCTGATGATCATTAACAAGAGTGGCATCGTTATTCGTCTGTCTGTGGCTAATGTGCGTGTAATGGGCCGTGCCACACAAGGCGTTCGTCTCATCAATCTATCTAAAAAGAATGATGTCATTGCCAGTGTTTGCAAGGTTATGAGTTCGGAACTTGAAGCAACGGTAGAGGAAGAGAGCCGTGCACAATGGGCACAAAAGTCTGAAACGATACGTAAAGACAATACAGCCCAAACCGAAGAGACTCTCAACGAAGAAGAAAACAATCAATAACTTTTAAAAACAATACGCTTATGAAAAAATTAATGATTGCCGCATTGATGATCTTAACATCATCATCTGTGGTGTTTGCCGGCGATAGCGACGCCCTGAAAGCCATTCTCAAAGCTAAGACTTATGCCGAAGCTGAGAGTCTGTTGAAATCTAATCTCGCCCAACTTACTACTGCTGCCGAGAAAGCCAAGGCCTATAACAAGCTCGTGGATTTGGCTATGAGTAAGGTAAGTAAGGAACAAGCCGTGCTTAATGCCAATCAAATGGCAGCCCAATTCAATCAAGGTAAGACAGAGCCTTACGACACATTGGGCATGTATAATGCTGTTTATGACGCACTTCAAGCAGGTATCGAATGTGACAAATACGATCAGATGCCGAATGAGAAAGGAGCTGTCAAGCCCAAATACCATGCATCCAATCAGGCACGTTTGAATGGAATCCGCGTTCATCTGATCAATGCCGGTCAAGCTGCAGCTCAAAAAGAGGACAAAGTCGGTGCATTGCGTAACTATGGAATGTATGTAGAAAGCGCTAATTCGTCGCTGATGAAAGATCTTGATAAGGCTAAGAATCCCGACCAATACCTCGGTGAGGTGGCGCGTGTAGCTTCGGTTTTCGCTTTCCAAAACAACAAATTGGATCTGGCCGACCAATACGTAGACGTCGCTTTGCAAGATACTGCAGTCTATAAGGATGCACTCAATCTGAAACTTTACATTGCTCAGCAGCAGCTCAAGACTAAGGAAGACTCCGTAAAATATGCGGATAAACTCAAAGACATTTACACCAAGGATAAGAGTAACGATCAAGTGTTCGGTCAATTGGCCGGTTTATATGCTTCTTTGAAGATGATTGATGCTGCCAATGCACTGATCACCGATAAATTGGCCGTAGATCCTAAAAATTACACAGCTTGGGCTTTGAAGGGACAGAATGAAATGAATGCCTCTAAATGGGATAATGCCATTGAATCTTACAAAAAAGCGATCGAGATTAAAGATGATGAACCGATTCTCTACACTTACTTAGGCTATTGCATCAACTCTAAAGCAGGTGGCATCAACAATGATATCAATGCGCAGAAAGCATTGTATCAGCAGAGCCTCCCCTATTTGGAGAAAGCTAAACAACTCGATCCCAATCGCGAAAAAGCTAATTGGAGTTATCCGCTCTATCAATGCTATTATGTGCTTTACGGTGCTAACGATACTCGCACCAAGGATATCGAGAAATTGATCAGATGAATCAAACAATAAGAAATAGACAAGAAAACGAATAGATAAGTAGACGAGTGGACGAGCCTATACTCGTTCACTCGTTTATGTCTTATGCAATAATAGCTACATTAGCAAACATATCAGCTATTTGGTGCAGCACATGATAACCATTCGGAACAGCCTTCAACCTTTTGCGAAAGCATTCTTCACGATGACGATATGGCTTGTCGCACTATCGGCTTGCACTCCTTCCAACAAGGAAAAAGTAGACAAGTTGAACGAGGAAGCATACGCCTGTCACTACCGTAGTTTACAAGCGACGGAGAAGAAAGCGCTTTCGGCGCTGTCATTAGCCGTTAATTACGGTGCGGGAAAGGCTGAATCGTACAACAACTTAGCGTTCGTTAGCATCGCCCGAATGGACTTTCCGAAAGCATATCGGCAATTAGAGCAAATCGCACCCATCACTGATAACCAGGTGGAACTCTTTATTGCTGACATACAATACATGCGATTGTGCCAGCGACAATCTAAAAACAAAGATTTCTATGATTATCGTGAAAGTGCTCTGCGCCGCATGCGCCGAATCAAAGAGGAGGAAAACACATTGAACGATCATCAGCGAGCCCGACTGATTTACGCTCGCAGTGAATATCATATTGTGGTTTCCACATATTTCTATTACGTCGGTCTGAAAGATCTTTCTATCAAAGCAATGAAGGCTATCAATCCGAATGGAGAGATAGAAAGAGATACGGCACAACTGTTGAACTACTGGTATAATATGGGAACGGGCGGAATGTCGCCTGCAAAAACGCAAGAACAGCTTGACCAAGTAGAATATGAATATCTGTTCAAGTGTTATCAGGTGGCTGATCAAAGCGATTATCCCTTTTGGAAAGCCCAAGCTTTACAGGCGATCAGCGAGCATCTGCAATCGCCGAAGACGCGACAACGGTTGATTCTTGATAACCAACTCAGCATCAATTATCTGAATGTCAACCGAATGCCAGATGATCTACTGGCCGGAAATTTAGCCCAGCGGGCAGTCAATATCTTCTCGAAATTCGGCGATGTTTATCAAACAGCGGGTGCATATCGCACATTGGCCGAATGCTATTGGGGCATCAAGGATTACCATTCGGCCTTGATCTGCCTGAAAGATGCATTAACCAAAAATCCGAAAATTTATCGAGCTCCCGATTTGGTGGCCTCTCTTCGTGAACAACTTTGCCTGGTGTATTCGGCCATCAATCAAAAACCCAACAGCGATTATAACCGAAATCTATATTTGGATTTGCAGGAACAGACCCGCCAAGATCGTCAGTTGGAGGCGCGTGCAGATCAATTGACTCGTTCTGCCGACCAACTCAATCTGATGATTGTGGCCGTGATCGTAACGATTATTGTCGTTTTTGTTCTGTTGGTGGTCTTCGACGGAATGCGTCAGCGCAATGCACAAAAGAATCCAATCAATTCTCTGCTCGAACCGCTGCGTGAATGGAAACACCAAAATGAACAAGCTGCAAAGTTGAACGAAGAGCAGTGCGAGGCAATCAATGACGAGATTCGGATAGGGAGAATACACATACAAAACAATAAGAAACGTAATTTGGAACAACGAGCAAAAGTTTCGCTCGTGACAAGCATCACGCCATTTATCGACCGGATGATCAACGAGGTGCATCAGCTCTCTGTGAAAAAAGAATCTGCAGATAGACAAGCAGAACGCTATGAGTATATCGCAGAACTAACAGATAAGATCAACGATTATAATAATGTGTTGACACAATGGATTCAGATGCGGCAGGGAGAACTCAACCTGCATATCGAGAGCTTCGCACTGCAATCTCTGTTTGATATCGTGAAGAAAGGGAGAATGGGATTCCAACTAAAAGGTGTGGAACTTGTTGTCAATCCGACATCGGCCGTGATAAAAGCCGACAAAGTGCTGACCCTGTTTATGATCAATACCATTGCCGATAATGCACGCAAATTTACACCGGAGGGAGGCATTGTCAGTATCTCTGCTGAAGAAAAAGAAGACTATGTGGAGATCAGTATCAAAGATAATGGTCGGGGAATGAGCGACAAACAGCAGGCCAATATCTTCAATCACAAAGGCTTCATGGATGAAAAAGAATCGATCGACAACATCACAGCGAAAGGAACAGACGGTCAACCTTCCCATGGTTTCGGATTGGTAAACTGCAAAGGAATCATCGACAAGTATCATAAAATCAGCAGTATATTCTCTGTTTGCAAAATTGCCGTTGACAGCAAACTTGGAAATGGAAGCCGATTCTATTTCCGTCTGCCGAAAGGAATTATCAGAATGATATTGATCCTGACGACCATTCTATGTTCAATCCCCATTCATTCGTATGCTCGATTTGGGAAAAAGAAAGCCAATGCCACCGTAAATGAACTTCGGTCAATAGCCAAATCCTATGAGCTAAAACAAGCAGCACGCTATGCCGACAGTGCTTATTTCTGCAATATCAACGGTACTTATGCCCGTACTTTCGTTTTTGCAGATAGTTGTCTGTACTATCTGAACAAGCATTACATGAAACGAGATCCAAAAGGTAAAAGTCTGATGGTTCCGTTTTGTTCTAAATCTACGCTGCCGGCAGAACTCAAATGGTTTCGCGACAGTCTGCATACACGCTATGACGTAATACTCGACATCCGCAATGAGTGTGCTGTGGCCGCTTTGGCTTTACACAGATGGGATGTGTATAGATATAATAATAAGGTATATACACAGTTATTCCGTGAGACTTCGGCAGATAACAATCTCGCTAACTATGTGCGGGTCATGCAGCGGTCAGAGAATAGCAAAGCCGTAGCCATTACAATTCTCGTATTGCTTTTATGCATCATCTTTCCTGCTTATTACTTCCTCTATTACAGACATCAACTTTATTACCGCTTCTGTGTCGACAGAATCCACAAGATCAATGAAATATTGCTCAACGAAGATACGCCGCAAGACAAACTGTTGAAAATAGACAAGACATGGAATAATAAGAAATTATCGGCTGCGATCAAACAATCTGCCTTGGTTTCCATTGTCAAAGAGATAGAAGAAGCTTTGAGACAGGAAATACAGACACAGAAGATGCAAGACCGGAATATCGAGTTGGCCGAAGATGAATTGCATCGCACAGAATTAGAAAACGACAATCTGTATATTTGCAACAACGTATTGGACAATTGTCTAAGCACATTAAAGCATGAGACCATGTATTATCCCTCGCGTATCCGTCAGTTGGTGGATAGTCAAGGACAGGATATCCGAATTATTCGCGAGATGGTGGAATACTATAAAGATTTATATTCCGTTTTGAGTGCACAAGCATTGCGACAACTCTCTTCGGTCAACTTGCATTGCCAGATTGTGAAAATGCCTTCTGTATATGCCAATCCTTTGCTTGGTGATTTGGATATGATCCAATATCTTTTCGAGATTTTGAAAAAACAGAATAAGGGTCAAACTCCCTCGATCAACAGCAGAGAGAAAGGCGATGCCTATGTGCGTCTCACCGTAAAGATGAATAAATTGAAACTCACCGATACACAATGTCGCTTGCTGTTCACGCCATCGACGGTCAATATACAGTTTTTGCTCTGCCGACAAATTGTGCGTGATATCGGTGAACAATCCAATGCACGCGGTTGTGGAATGACAGCCATACAGGCAGAAGATGGAAGTACGATCATTTTCATCACCTTGGCGCGTGCCCGACAACAGATATATGCAAACGAAATAGATTTGAAAAAAACATCAAAGCAATAAAATATGGATAACTTCAAAGTAATTATCGTAGAAGACGTTCCTTTGGAATTAAAAGGGACAGAAGGAATTTTCCGTAATGAAATACCCGAAGCAACTATCATCGGGACGGCAGAGACAGAGACAGCTTATTGGAAACAAATCAAACAACAACTACCCGATCTTGTGTTGTTAGACCTGGGATTAGGAGGATCTACCACTGTCGGCGTAGAGATCTGTCGCCAAACCAAAGAGAGTTATCCTCATGTTAAGGTGTTGATCTTCACTGGTGAAATTCTTAATGAAAAGCTGTGGGTAGACGTTTTAGATGCGGGATGCGACGGTATTATTCTCAAAAGCGGCGAACTTCTCACACGTGGCGATGTGGCCAGTGTGATGAATGGTAAGCGAATGGTATTCAATGAGCCGATTCTCAAAAAGATTGTGGAGCGCTTCAAATACAGTGTCAACAATCAACTGATGCGCCAAGAAGCACTTATCAATTATGAAATCGATGAATACGACGAACGATTCCTTCGTCATTTAGCCTTAGGCTATACCAAGGAACAAATTACCAATCTACGGGGAATGCCTTTCGGCGTGAAAAGTCTTGAAAAACGGCAGAACGAGCTCGTGCAGAAACTCTTTCCTAATGGTAATGGCGGTATTGGTATCAATGCCACTCGATTGGTTGTGCGCGCATTGGAACTGCGTATCCTCGACATAGACGACTTGCATCCTGACGATGATTAATCACAGATGAATAATAACAAAATATTTCCGATACTGGCCCTTATCCTCGGCATTGCAGAGATAACATTGGTTTTGTTGTCATGGCTTATTACAGCTGCCATACCCGAACTCACCATACGTTCTTTGTTAAGTAGTGAAGGAGTACGATGGTTCTTCGCACATTTCACGGAAAACTTAGCTTCACCTTGGTTGGTTTGGTTGCTGTTGTTGAGTCTCGCTTATGGTTCTTTGCGACATAGCGGATTATTGAAAGCTATCCGCACGATCCATACACTCGATTATCCCAAACGCTTTGCCCTGCGATTAGTGGCTCTGGAATTATTTCTATTCATCGGGATTATTTTGTCGTTGACAATTGCGCCACACGCTGTATTGCTAAGTATTACGGGAGATCTCTTTCCGAGTAGTTTCTCTGTCAGCATCATTCCCATCACCTGTTTTATGTCGTGTGTCTGTTCTGCCAGTTATGGAATGATGAGTGGCAGTCTTCGTTCATTACAGGCTGTGTTTTATTGTCTCACTATTGGCATTACCTATACCAAACCGCTATGGCTGCTCTACATCTTATTTGTTCAGTTATACTGCTCAATGACTTTTGTTTTCAGATTTTAAAACTCTCCACCTGAAAGTTTCTTTACAGATTAAATATCATAAACTTTACACCCGAATCACAATTGAATATGGAAATCAAAAACTCAGAATTTGTTGTCAGTGCACCCACCGTGGGGCGATGTCCGAATGATAACAAGGCTGAATATGCTTTTATCGGGCGATCGAATGTGGGCAAGTCGAGCCTGATCAATATGCTTTGCAAGCATAAAGGATTAGCCAAAACCTCAGCGACACCGGGAAAAACGTTGCTCATCAATCATTTTATAATCAATAAAGAGTGGTATCTTGTTGATCTGCCGGGATATGGATTTGCCAAGCGATCCAAATCCGTACAAAAACAACTGACGCAGATGATTTCAAGCTATATCCTCCAACGCGAGCAGCTGGTCAACGTTTTCGTGCTGGTTGACATTCGGCACGAACCTCAACAAATCGATCGCGAGTTTATCGATTGGCTGGGTGAAAGCAGTATTCCGTTTGCCATCGTTTTCACCAAAGCCGACAAACTTAGTGCCGCCAAAGTGAAACTGAGTGCCGAGAATTGGATGCGCGAATTAGAAGATAGATGGGAGGTATTACCACCCTACTTCATTACAAGTGCAGAAAAGAAAACCGGACGCGAAGAACTGCTTGACTATATCGACCAAATCAATCAAACCTTAACCGCAAAAGCACAACGATGACACCTTACGTTGATGTACAGAATTTGACAAAGTGTTTCGGAGCAGATATTCTTTTCGAGCTTATCTCATTCTCGATCGCCGAAGGACAACGCGTAGGACTCATCGCAAAAAACGGCACAGGGAAATCCACATTGCTCGCAATGCTCACAGGACACGAAAGTAAAGACAGTGGCGAAATCATTTATAAACGAGATCTGCGAACGGGCTTTCTCGTTCAATCACCCCGATTCGATCCACAGGAATCTGTGCTCGATGCCTGCTTCAATCATCAAGGAAACGAAGAAAAGATTTTAAAGGCCAAACAAATTCTCACCCAACTCAAAATTCGAGACCTCTCGCAGTCGATGGGGCAACTCAGCGGCGGACAGCAGAAGCGCGTGGCCTTAGCCAATGTGCTTATCACCGAACCCGACTTCTTGATTCTCGATGAGCCAACCAACCATCTCGATTTGGAAATGATCGAATGGCTGGAAAGCTTTCTCTCGCGCGGCAATAAAACGATTCTGATGGTCACACACGACAGATTCTTTCTCGATCGTGTGTGCAACAGTATCATCGAGTTGGATAACCGCACCATCTACACCTATAACGGGAATTACAGCTATTATCTCGAAAAGCGCCAAAGTAGAATAGATGCAGCACGCGCCGAAATCCAACACGCCAACAATCTCTATCGACGGGAATTGGAATGGATGCGCCGAATGCCGCAAGCACGTGGTCACAAAGCCCGTTATCGTGAAGAGGCGTTCTATGATTTGGAGCGAAAAGCCAAACAGCGCATTGAAGAACGGCAATTGCGATTGAAATCGAGCAAGGTCTATATCGGATCTAAAATTTTTGAGTGCCAATATGTATCGAAGACTTTCGACAATCGCAAAATAATCCTCAAAGACTTTTATTACAACTTCGCCCGATTCGAAAAAATGGGCATTGTCGGTAATAACGGCACGGGAAAATCTACGTTTATCAAACTCCTACTCGGCCTCGAACAGCCCGACAGCGGGAGATTCGACATCGGCGAAACTGTGCGTTTCGGCTATTTCTCGCAAGAGGGGCTGGCTTTCGATACCGAGAAAAAGGTCATAGACATCATCACCGACATTGCGACTATATCGACCTTGGCGGCGGACGGCGGATGACAGCCTCGCAATTCCTTCAATATTTCATGTTCTCACCCGATGAGCAGCACAATTATGTCTATAAACTGAGCGGAGGCGAACGGCGCAAACTTTATCTCTGCACCGTGCTGATGAAAAGCCCTAACTTCCTTGTGCTCGACGAGCCAACAAATGATCTTGACATTCAGACGCTTCAAGTGCTCGAAGAATATTTGGCCGACTTCCCCGGATGCGTCATCGTGGTGAGCCACGACCGCTATTTCATGGACAAGATCGTCGACCATCTACTCGTTTTCAAAGGCGACGGAGTCGTACAGGATTTCCCCGGCAATTACACACAGTTTCGTGCATGGAGCAGTCTGCAACCCGAAGTTCAGGCCTCCCAATCTGTCACTCCCCAAAACAAAAAGAAAGATTATCACAACGACACGCGTGTGCGGATGACCTATAAGGAGAAGCGCGAGTTTGAACAATTAGAGCAGGCGATTGCTGTGCTCGAAGCGGAGCAGCGTTCGATCGAAGCCGACCTTTGCAGCGGCAAGCTATCGATAGACGATCTCACAGAGAAAAGCAAACGACTGCCCGAACTCAAAGCCGAATTGGACGAGAAATCGATACGCTGGCTGGAACTTTCCGAAAAAGAATAGCTTCACTTTGCACTTACTTATGGAAGCCATCTTTTGGGTTTAATTCTTAATAAATTGCAAATAACAGGGGTACGACGAGTTGCTTTTGTCGTTATTTATTCGTCGTAGGCCTACGACGAGCCGTTTTCCTCGCATTTCGATCTTCGTAGGCCTACGAAGACTCGTTTTCGCAGTTTTCCATTGATTGTACCCCTACGAAGAGCCGTTTCTCTCGTTTTTTGATCATCGTAGGGGTACGAAGACCACTTTTCGCTGCTTTTCAGCAATCGTACCCCTACGACGAGCCGTTTTCCTCGCATTTCGATCTTCGTAGGCCTACAAAGACCCGTTTTCGCAGTTTTCCATTGATCGTACCACACTAACGTAAAAATATTCGTTAAATATCAAGGAAGTACAAAACAAGGCATAATATTTTACGTAACTTTGCACATCATTTAAATCATGAGCGATCAGTATGGATGAAATAAAAGCAGAGAAAAGTCAACGCATAAACCCATTTTTTGAACCCTACGCCACACCGCACAACACGGTGCCTTTCGGCCGAATCCAAATCGGCGACTATGAAGAGGCTTTCATGGAAGGCATCCGGCGCGATGACGAAGCCACAGACAAGATCGTCAATGATCCCACTGAGCCGACATTTGAAAACACGATTGCGCGCGTGGATACAGACAAGGGCGAACATTATTATGACCTGCTGGACCGCGTATCCAACGTGTTCTCCTGCATGCTCAGCGCCGAGACCAACGACGAACTCGATGCTTTGGCGCAGAAGATGAGTCCGATTCTCACCAAGCATGCCAACGACGTGCGGCTGAACAAGCGACTTTTCGAGCGCATCAAATACGTTTATGAGCATCATCGTGCGCTCAATCCCGAAGAGCAGATGTTACTGGAAACGAGTTATGACGGTTTTGTGCGTAGCGGTGCTTTGCTGGATAATGCGGGCAAAGAACGTTTGCGACAACTCACAGAAGAAGCCGGTGTCCTCTCTTTGCAGTTTTCTCAAAATTTGCTGAAAGAAAACAAGGCTTTCACTTTGCATCTGACCGAGGAGCAAGACTTAGACGGACTACCTGAGACGGCACGCGCAGCAGCAGCCTTGGCGGCTCAGGAACAAGGCAAGGCGGGGTGGATCATCACATTGGATTATCCCAGTTACTTGCCGTTTATGACTTACTCCACGCGCCGCGACTTGCGTGAGCGTCTCTATATGGCCCGCAACACCGAGTGCATTCACAACAACAGCGAGAACAATTTGGAGATTTGTAAACGTCTGATCAATCTTCGCCGCGAGTTGGCGCAACTCCTCGGTTATGAAACCTATGCCGACTATGTGCTCAAACATCGGATGGCGAGCAACGTGAAGAATGTTTATCGACTGCTCGACGATCTCATCACGGCTTATAAACCTACGGCTATCAAGGAGCGCGAAGAACTCATGCAGTTAGCTCGCGAACTCGAAGGCGACGACTTCGAACTGCAAGAGTGGGACACAGCCTATTACAGTCACAAGCTGAAATTGCGTAAATATAATCTCGATGCAGAGATGTTGCGCCCTTACTTCGAACTGTCCAACGTGATCAAAGGGATATTCGGTTTGGCGAATAAACTTTACGGCATCACGTTTCGAGAGAATCAAGACATTCCCGTTTACCATCCCGATGTGAAAGCCTATGAAGTATTCGATTCCGACGGCAGGTATCTCGCTGTGTTTTATGCCGACTTTCATCCGCGAAAAGGTAAGCAAGGCGGTGCTTGGATGACCGAATTTCAAGGACAGTGGATCGATCATAAAGGTGTCAATGTGCGTCCGCACGTCAGCGTTGTGATGAATCTTACCAAGCCAACCGCAGATAAGCCGGCCTTGCTGACACTCGGCGAGGTGGAGACCTTCCTCCATGAGTTTGGTCATTCGCTGCACGGCATGTTTGCCAACACCCGTTTCGAGAGCCTCAGCGGCACCAACGTGTGGTGGGATTTCGTGGAGTTGCCCTCGCAGTTTATGGAAAACTTCGCGGTGGAGAAAGATTTCCTGCGCACGTTTGCCTTTCACTATCAGACGGGAGAACCGATCCCCAACGATTTGATCGATCGCATCGTGCAGAGTCGCAATTTCATGACTGCCACAGGATGCCTGCGCCAAGTGAGCTTCGGCTTGCTCGATATGGCTTATTACACCCAGCGCACTCCTTTTACGGAAGACATCATCCCCTTTGAGAAAAAGGCTTGGGCAAAGGCCATGATCAGTCCGCAGCGATCAGACACCTGCATGACGACGCAATTCTCTCACATCATGTCGGGCGGTTATGCTGCGGGATATTACAGCTATAAATGGGCAGAAGTCTTGGATGCCGATGCTTTCAGTGTATTCAAGCAACATGGAATCTTCGACAGGACAACAGCTCAAAGATTCCGCGACAACATTCTTTCACGAGGCGGCACAGAGCATCCCATGACACTCTATAAACGATTCCGCGGCGGAGAACCCACCATCGACGCACTGCTCGAACGTAACGGAATCAAGTCACACCACACGTCTAACGAATGAAAGTCAACAGAGGATATATCGGATGGACACAAACAACAAACAGCGAAATTTAGACCTACGTTATCTTCGGATGGCAAGAATCTGGGCAGAAAACAGCTATTGCAAACGCCGTCAGGTGGGAGCATTGGTCGTTAAGGATAAAATGATCATCAGCGACGGATTCAACGGTACGCCGAGCGGCTTCGAAAACGAATGCGAGGACGACACAAACATGACCAAACCTTATGTCCTCCATGCCGAAGCAAATGCCATTACCAAACTCGCCCGCAGTTCAAACAATAGTGATGGAAGCACGCTTTACGTTACGGCAGCCCCTTGCATCGAATGCTCCAAACTGATCATTCAAGCAGGGATCAAGCGTGTGGTCTATGCAGAGAAATACAGACTCGAAGACGGTCCTGACCTGTTGAGGCGGGCGGGCGTCGAAGTTATATATTTAAACCCTGATGAAGAATGAATCAGAATAAATCAAATCGTTATATGCCGTTGCTGATGGCGCTCTGCGTTGTCATCGGAATCGTTATCGGCACCTTCTATGCCAATCACTTCTCCGGCAATCGACTCAATATTATCAGCACCGGAAGCAATCGGCTCAATAATCTTCTCCACATCATCGACGACCAATATGTGGATAATGTCAACATCGACTCCCTTGTAGACAAAGCCATTCCACAAATCCTGGCCGAGCTTGATCCGCACTCTGTTTACATCAGCGCCAATGATGTGCAGGCTGCAAACGACGATTTGCGCGGATCGTTCTCGGGCGTGGGAATCGAGTTCAACATTCGTCAAGACACCATTCACGTCCAGAATGTCATCAAAAACGGTCCCGCCGAAAGAGCCGGCATTCTCGCAGGCGATAAGATCGTGGCCATAGACGGCAAGCCTTTTGTCGGTAAGACCGTGACCAACGAAGAAGCGATGCACCGCCTGAAAGGCCCCAAGGACACCAAGGTTAAAATCGGAGTGATCCGTTATGGGCATTCAAAAATACTCAACTTCACCGTAACCCGGGGCGAAATCCCGCAGAAGAGCATCTCGGCCGTCTATATGCTGGATGCCAATACGGGATATATCCGCATCAAGAGTTTCGGCGAGACCACTTACACAGAACTGCTTATCGCTCTGGCAACACTTTCACAACAAGGATTCAGCAATCTCGTCATCGATCTGCGCGACAACACGGGCGGTTATTTACAGTCGGCCGTTCAGATGGCCAACGAGTTTTTGCCAAAAAACAAACTCATCGTTTACACCCAAGGGCGGAAATCGCAGAGACAGGAATACAGAAGCGACGGCCATGGCAGCTACCAGAAGATTCCACTCGTGGTACTCATCAACGAGGGGTCGGCTTCTGCATCGGAGATCTTTGCCGGAGCCATGCAGGATAACGATCGGGCAACGATCATCGGTCGACGCTCCTTCGGCAAAGGGCTTGTCCAACAGCAGATCGCTTTCTCAGACGGCAGCATGATCCGCCTCACCATCGCGCGGTATTACACGCCCTCGGGTCGATGCATACAGAAACCTTACACCTTCGGCGACAATAGAGATTACGAACAAGATCTCATCACGCGTTATCAGCATGGCGAATTTTTCAACCAAGACAGTATCAAGCACACCGGTCCGGCTTATCACACCGGCATTGGACGTGTGGTTTACGGCGGCGGCGGCATCACCCCCGACATCTTCATACCCGAAGACACACTCGGAATGACTTCTTATTTCAAGCAGGCCAGCATGAGCGGACTCATCCTGCAATTCGCTTTCTCATATACAGATGACAATCGGCCCAAACTGAACAACTTCAAGACGATGACGGCCCTGTCTGATTACCTCGACCGACAGAATATCGTCGACAAATTTGCGACATACGCCGACAGGCACGGATTGCAGCGTCGCAACCTGTTGATACAGAAGTCTCACAAACTGCTCAAACGCTATCTCGACAGCCGAATCATCTATAACATGCTTGACGAGAGTGCCTGGCACCAGTATATCAACCAAGACGACCCAGCTATCAAGCAGCCTTGAACGTGTTCCAGCGCAAGGAAGCCTTCCCGAAGCGACCCGAACCGAAATCGAATAAGGCGCGCAACGGGAAGACGGCCTATGTCGCCCTACCCTATGATTACGGCACGCTGCACCGCCATTCTCAACTCATCGCCCATGTTTAAATCAGAAATCAGGAAGCAAATCAAGCCCGCAAAGCCCAATTCAGTCGCGCGCAATTAGCCGACTTCTCGCAGGCCATCACCGACAGACTGTTGCATCATCCGCGTTTAAAGGCAGCCAAAACCATACTCCTCTATTATTCGCTACCCGATGAGGTCGACACCCACGAGCTGGTCAACCGGCTTGTAACGATGGGCAAGCAGATATTGCTGCCCGTGGTGATCGACGGCGAAAACCTGGAAGTGCGGCATTATCGCGGTTTGCAGGACCTGTGCGAAGGTAGCTTTCATATCTTGGAACCGGTCGGCGAACCCTTTACGGCCTATGATCAGATCGATTTGGTCGTCGTTCCAGGTGTCGGCTTCGATGCCGCCGGCAACCGTTTGGGCCGCGGCAAGGGCTATTACGACCGTTTGCTGCGACAAATGCCCGATACGTATAAACTCGGCGTGTGTTTCGACTTTCAGAAAGTCGAAACGATCCCCACAGATCAATATGATATTCAGATGCACGAAGTGCTTTAAGAATTGAGCACCTCGTCAACCATCAACAAACAGGGATTTAAGCAGACGTCGCTTAAATCCCTGTCAACGTATTCACGATAAAATTTGTTTTGTGTCGAGACGCCGCTTCTGCGGACTATTCGACAAGTATAGGACCTGTGCCCCACGAGTATAGGACTTGTCATCGACAAGTATGCTCCCGCTTCGAATACCCGCAATACTTCGTCCAGCCCATTTTCCCAATTTTTGATCTATCCAAGGGCTTGGACGGCTCATTTTTGCGCATGGAATCCTCACGAATAGAAAAAGAGGAGAATCTGGTTCGGATTCTCCTCTTTAATCGATTATTGGGAACAGATTACATCATGCCGCCCATACCCGGTTGAGCCATTGGCATAGCTGGCTTGTCTTCGGGTTTGTCAACAATGACACTCTCTGTGGTAAGGAACATTCCTGCAATGGAAGCTGCGTTTTCGAGAGCCACACGTGCCACCTTAGCCGGATCGATAACACCGGCCTTGTGCATATCCTCATACTGATCTGTGCGAGCGTTATAACCATAATCGCCTTTGCCTTCGCGGACTTTCTGAACAACGACGGCACCTTCGCCCCCGGCATTGACAACAATCTGGCGAAGCGGTTCTTCGATGGCACGCTCCACGATATTGATACCGGTCTGTTCATCGGCATTATCGCCTTTCAAACCTTTCAAAGCGTCCAGTGCACGGATATAGGTCGTACCGCCTCCGGCAACAACACCTTCTTCAATGGCTGCACGCGTAGCACAAAGCGCATCATCAACGCGGTCTTTCTTTTCTTTCATCTCTACCTCGCTGTTTGCACCGACATAGAGAACGGCTACACCACCAGCCAATTTAGCGAGACGCTCCTGCAATTTCTCCTTGTCATAAGAGCTGGTTGTGTTGGCAATCTCATTCTTGATCTGAGCCACGCGGTCTGCAATACCTTTTTTGTCGCCGGCTCCATTGACAATCGTCGTATTGTCTTTGGACACCGTAACTTTGTCAGCCGAACCCATCATTTCAAGAGTAGCTTGTTCGAGTTTCAATCCTTTCTCCTCGCTGATAACAACACCACCTGTCAGAACGGCAATGTCTTCGAGCATAGCCTTGCGACGATCGCCAAAGCCCGGAGCCTTAACAGCACAAATCTTCAAACCGCCACGCAGACGATTCACAACCAATGTGGTCAATGCTTCGGAATCTACATCTTCGGCAATAACAAGCAACGGGCGTCCACTCTCTGCTGCCGGCTGAAGAATGGGTAAGAAATCTTTCAGATTGCTGATCTTCTTGTCATAAAGCAAGATGTAAGGATTCTCCATCACGCATTCCATCTTGTCGGCATCCGTAACGAAATAACCGGACAGATAACCGCGATCAAACTGCATTCCTTCTACAACGCCGATATTGGTTTCGCGACTCTTGCTCTCCTCAATGGTGATAACGCCATCCTTAGAAACCTTGCGCAGAGCGTCGGCCAACAGTTTTCCGATCTCAGGATCGTTATTTGCACTCACCGTAGCAACTTGTTCGATCTTCTCGTAATTGTCATCAACTTTCTCGGCTTTGCTCTTGATAAACTCTACAACAGCATTGACAGCCTTGTCGATACCGCGCTTCAAATCCATCGGATTAGCACCGGCGGTCACATTCTTCAAACCTTCCGTAACGATGGCCTGTGCCAAAATCGTAGCCGTTGTGGTTCCGTCGCCAGCGTCGTCACCGGTTTTGCTGGCAACACTCTTGACGAGTTGTGCACCGGTATTCTCGAAACGATCCTCTAACTCTATCTCCTTAGCAACAGTCACCCCGTCTTTGGTGATCTGCGGAGCACCGAATTTCTTTTCGATAACAACGTTACGACCTTTGGGACCTAAGGTAACTTTGACTGCATTAGCCAACTGATCCACGCCCTGTTTCATCAGGTCGCGAGCTTCTATGTTGAATTTAATTTCTTTTGCCATAATAATTTATTGTGTGATTGGGTTTAAACAATTATTTATTTAAAACAGCGAGCACATCGCTTTGGCGCATAATCAGATATTTCTCGCCCTCAAACTCAAGCTCCGTACCAGCGTATTTCCCGTAAAGTACGTCGTCGCCGGCTTTCAATACCATTTCCTCATCTTTTGTTCCGTTACCTACGGCGATGATTTTACCATGCAACGGTTTCTCTTTTGCGGTGTCGGGAATAATGATTCCACCTACTTTTTCTTCCGCAGCAGCAGGTTGTACAAGCACTCTGTCTGCTAATGGTTTAATGTTCATAATTCAAACTATATTAAATGTTTTATAAATTGATCTCTTTACGAGTCACCCCACGCAAAGCGAAATTCGTGCCAAAGGCAGACAAGTGACAAATCTGGCACAACACCGCTGCCAGATATGTCAATTTCATTCTATGCAATGAAGATCTACAAAATTGCCACATCTTTTACGTTCGGCTATCAGCCGCTCTAATTTGCGTCTACGCTCAGGAGCAATCCAGCGACGAGCGAATATATTAGGAATAGCCACACCAACGGCAATACACAAGATCAATAACGACGCTCGGATAGCATTGTGCGTGGCTATGGTAACTTCTCCCACCACACCATGCATTTCAATGATCGCAAAAAGAGCACGATACATCAACACGCCCGGCACCATCGGGATAACACTCGGAATCGAAATACAATGATGCGGTGTGTGGAACACATGCACTAACTTAATCGTAATAATACTGATAAGCGATGATCCAATGAGCGAGCCAATCACAGGGCCCCAATCAAGACCGACATTATGGTTGCTGGGACCTAAGTTAACGAAATTCCGAGAGCACACCGCAATAATACCGCCGATAGCAACTACCCACAGCAAACGTTTCGGAAGATTGAAGATCATCGAAAATCCCATGGCCGAAATTGCTGCTGCAATGGCATATTCTATATAAGAATGATGGGGCGTCATCGGCAAATCTTTCACGAAATTATCGATTCCGCAGATCTTAATAGCAAGTGCGATACCAAATGCCATGGCCGCAACCATCAACAGCGTATTCACCGCTCGCACGATTCCCACTTCAATGTTGTTGTCCAACATATCACTAACAAAATTGATCAGCGGTACACCCGGAACGATAAACAGCGCACAGGCCATTAACGGATGCCATGGTGTGGCAGAATGAGTGAAAGGTATTAGCCAAGCAGGTAACAGTGATTCCACGACTGGCATAGAGATAAAAGCAGTCAAAAACGCCAATAATGTCGAAAAGAATGCAGCAAAGGCGATATTGGCATAACCGTTGGAACCGATTTCATTAAGCACACTACGAAGTCTGAATCCAAGGATCGCAGCAAGAGATGCATAAAAGAATGCCGGCCAGTCGCAACCGAATTGGATGCAGAAGCCTCCACAAGCGAATCCCGCTCCAACAGCAACCATCCATGGCGTATAATTGCGTTTGCGCGAACTGATCTCCTCCAAAGCCGTCTCATATTGTTCGAGCGAATAGTCTTTGCTGATCGCCCGCCAAGACAATCGACTGACAGCAGAGATCGCCTCCATGTTGATGCCATGCTTATCACAACGCTGGAATTTAGAGAAAGAATGCTCTTCATCGCTCAGATTCACCATCAGCATGTTATAAGTGATATGTATATGCAGATCGTCTTCGGGCAAACCGAGATACATGGCCGTGCGTTTCATATTTCGCATAATCCGACTCGTGTCGGCCGAACTCTCCACTAAAATTTTCCCCGTGCGTAAAAGCAAATCAAGCTTTCGGCGCAAAAGACATTCGGAATAATGTTTGTTTTTCTCCATTTTATCCTGTCAAAACTTCTATAAAATACCGATTTTGGATGCAAAGTTAGTACAAAAACTTGAAGGAAGCAGGCCAAGCCACAGATATTTGACTAATTTTCCGAACACATTTTCTAATATATGCAAATAAATCCGTACTTTTGCAGCCGAATAACACTACTATTATGGAATGGTTAATTAACCTCTTTACAACAACAGACTCTGTGGCGCACATCGCGCTGCTCTACGCCATCGTCATCGCGTGTGGCGTCTATCTCGGGAAAATCAAAGTTGGAGGAATCTCGCTCGGTGTGACATTTGTCCTTTTTGCAGGAATCGTAGCAGGACATGTAGGGTTCACAGCCCCTGTCAACATCCTGACATTCATCCAAGACTTCGGACTCATCCTCTTCGTATTCTGCATCGGACTCCAAGTCGGTCCTGGTTTCTTTGAGAGTTTCCGCAAAGGAGGAATCACACTCAATCTCCTTTCCACGGCACTCATCGTGCTCAACATTGGCGTAATGTTTGGATGCTACTATCTCTTCTTCGACACGGGCGATAAAAACAATCTTCCGATGATGGTCGGCACACTTTATGGTGCCGTGACTAACACGCCCGGACTCGGTGCAGCCAAAGAAGCATTGACCAGTGTCTTTGCCCAAGGTTCCGTGCCGGAAATCGCTTCGGGTTACGCCTGTGCATACCCTTTGGGAGTGTTGGGCATCATCGGCGCCACCATCGCCGTGCGATACATCTGCCGCGTAAACCTCAGTGATGAAGAAAAGGAACTCGATGTACAAGAGTCTGACAATCCACATGCCAAGCCGCACATCATGCACCTCAAAGTGAGCAATGCTTACATGGCAGGGCGAACATTGGGGCAAATCTCTGAATTTCTCAACCGCGACTTTGTCTGTACACGACTCTTGCACAACGGCGAAGTTTCGATCCCCATACAAAACACCGTACTCGAACTGGGCGACGAAGTGTTAATCGTGTGCGCCACAGCCGATGCCGAGGCCATTCAAGCTTTTATCGGTCCAATAATTGATGCTGAATGGACTGCAGAAGACAAAACACAGCCACTGGTTTCGCGCAGAATCGTTGTGACCAAACCATCGATGAATGGAAAAACACTGGGTAAAATCCACTTCAATAGCGTTTACGGCGTCAATATCACACGCATCACCCGACAAGGAATCGATCTTTTTGCCAGTCGTGAACACCATTTCAACGTGGGCGACCGCGTCATGGTGGTCGGTCCGGAAGATAATGTTAATCGTGTAGCCGATATGATGGGTAACTCCGTCAAGCGTCTTGACACACCCAATATTGCCACCATCTTCATCGGAATCATCATCGGAATACTCTTCGGAAGTATTCCCGTTGCCATCCCCGGAATGCCTGCACCACTCAAACTCGGTATTGCTGGCGGACCGCTGATCATCGCCATTCTTATCGGCCGATTCGGTTACAGGATGAAACTCGTCACCTATACCACCACTTCTGCCAACATGATGCTACGCGAAATCGGCCTTGTGCTCTTCCTGGCAAGTGTCGGAATTAAGGCCGGAGCCAACTTCTGGCAGACCGTCATCGAAGGCGACGGATTGAAATACGTTTACACCGGCGTGCTGATCACGATCATTCCGATTCTGATCATCGGCACAATTGCCCGGTTGAAGTACAAGTTCAATTATTTCACCATCATGGGAATGCTGGCTGGAACATGCACAGATCCTCCCGCATTGGCTTATGCCAACCAGATTTGTTCCAAAGAAGCACCAGCCATCGGCTATTCCACGGTCTACCCACTCAGTATGTTTCTCCGAATTTTCACAGCCCAACTGATTGTACTCTTCTGTTGCGGATAGATTCAGGAGAAAACTTAAAAATCATTCAAGGAGCTAAGCCTTTTCGCTTAGCTCCTTTACTTTACCACATTAATATGAATCATCACGTCATTGCAATTGCTATTTCCCAGTGGGAAATGAAGTCCACATGCAAGCAGGACCATTTTTCCAACTCTTTTATTAAGTCTTCCATCTACCGGTTAATTTCGTCAATTGATGAAATTAAGCTTGCCGGCTACCGGTTAATTTCTGCAGCTGTTTTTTATTAAACCAACGAGTTGCTAGCCTTTTTCTACAATGATTTTAAGAGAAACTGAAGCTTTTACTCAACAAATCGCATCGTCATTGCTCCGTCATAAGAGATGACGACCTCTACGATATAACTGCTCGGGCTGTCGGGCATACAAATGTGTGTGTAATAATGGAGACCGGCTGCATCGATGCGTGTCAACAGCATATCGCTCAGAATACTCTGGCTTAAGAAATCGGCTGGAACCTTGTCTCGGAAATCTGTCTTGCGGAAATCACGCGAGAAAAGTTTCTGTGCGCCTTTGAATACGCTGATGTGAATGATATTATCATAATAAACGTTGTCCACCTCTACGCCCTCGTCATTATACGAAGTTCTGATCACCTTAAATGTGGTGGGATTGACTTGCACATAGCTGTGATATTTTCCACCGTCGAACGTGACAATCGTGTCGCGCTTGATCAGTTGGTTTTGATTCAGAGCCTGCGGACGACGCGTGTCAAAAGCCATGAGGTCGACTTTATCGGTGCTGAGTGTCAGCCGAACAAGTTCACCGTTTTGATTCTTGAATATGAACAGATGCTTACTGAGCTTGACGATCAAATATTTCACGTCATTGGCTCCGTGGAGCACCAGCGTGTCGTTGAACACCTGGAAAGAGACGGGCTGACTCGTCGTGTCGGGATAGAAAATGGAATCGCCTTTGGCACGAAAGGCCACGTCTTCTTCGTCTTCATTCACCCAAACTCCTTGCAACATCTGCTTCGCTTTAAGGTCTTCCGAAGAGACAGAGATCGACTGTGCATTGCGGTTTCGGCACGCCCCCAACGCCATCAAACCAATCCATGCGACGACAATATAACGATTTGGCTTCATCACTCCTTTTATAATACTAGTCAACACCCGATGCAATGATATTCAAATCCGGCTTCTTTGAGTTCGGCAGCATCAAAAATATTTCGCCCATCGATAATCAGTCGGCGACGCATAGCCTTAGCAATGACCTCCCAATTGGGCAACCGAAACTCTTTCCATTCGGTGATCAGAAGCAGTGCATCAGCATCAAGGACCACATCATACATATCTCGTCCGTATGCCACAGCATCGCCCACGCGACGCCGGCATTCGTCCATCGCCACAGGATCATAGACATTCACACGGCAACCGGCCTTGAGCAACTTGCCGATCATGACCAAAGCGGTCGACTCCCGCATATCATCGGTTTCGGGTTTAAACGACAATCCCCATAGTGCAATGGTTTTCCCTCTCAGCGATTCGTCCTTGAATGTGGTTTGCAATTTATCGAAAAGAATGCCTTTCTGCTGTTGATTGACCCGCTCGACAGCTTTCAACACCTCCATCGAATAGCCTGCATCGTCAGCTGTCTTGATGAGTGCCCTCACATCTTTGGGAAAACAACTGCCTCCATAACCACATCCGGCATACAGGAATTTACGGCCGATGCGCGTGTCACTACCGATTCCTGCTCGCACCATATTCACGTCAGCGCCCACCAACTCACAGAGGTTGGCCATGTCGTTCATAAACGAGATTCGCGTGGCCAACATCGAATTAGCGGCATATTTGGTCATTTCGGCGCTGGGAATATCCATAAAGATCACGCGGAAATTGTTGAGAAGAAACGGTTTGTAGAGACGGGTGAGCAATGCTTTGGCCTTTTCGCTCTCCACGCCCACAACCACTCTGTCGGGACTCATGAAGTCTTTGATGCGTTGCCTTCCTTTAAAAACTCCGGATTGCTGGCCACATCGAAATCTGTTTCAATGCCGCGGCGATCGAGTTCGGTCTGAATTGTTTCCCGAACTCGACGTGCTGTGCCCACGGGGACAGTGCTTTTTGTGACCACGACAATATATTTACGGAGATTCTCCCCTATTGTCCGGGCCACTTGCAACACGTAACTCAAATCTGCACTACCATCTTCGTCGGGCGGCGTACCCACTGCTGAAAACACGATCTGCTGTTCGTTCAACACCTCGGCCAATGAAGTGGTAAACCGAAGTCTACCCGCCCGAATATTTTTCAACACAAGTTCATCCAATCCCGGTTCATAAATGGGGATATCACCCCGCTTCAATCGCTCAATTTTCTGCACATCGACGTCCACGCAAGTGACCACAGCACCCGTGTCGGCAAAGCATGCTCCCGACACAAGTCCTACATATCCAGTACCGACAATGGCTATATTCATTACTCGAAAATTTCTGCTTCGCGCAGCGATTTGGCCTTGGAATCTTTCTCGCTCATCACCACATCTTTCGTGTCGATAGGCCAGTCGATGCTGATTTCTTCATCATTCCAGCGGATACTTGCCTCGGCCTGCGGGGCATAAACATTGTCCACCTTATATGTAAAGACGGCTTCGTCGCTCAAAACAAGAAACCCATGGGCGAAGCCCCGCGGTATGAAAAACTGCCGTTTGTTCTCATCGCTCAGTTCGACCATCACATATTGTCCGAAAGTCGGTGAACTTTTGCGCAGATCTACGGCCACATCCAAGACCCGTCCTTTGATAACTCGCACGAGTTTGGCCTGAGAGTACGCACCTTTTTGATAATGAAGACCGCGCAGAACGCCGTAACTCGACTTCGATTCATTGTCCTGAACAAAGTCGACAGGTCCGACTTGCGCTTCAAATTCGGCTTTCTTCCAAGCTCGAAGAAGTATCCGCGGGCATCGTTAAACACTTTCGGTTCAAGGATATACACTCCTTCGATTGCTGTCTTGATATATTCCATAAAGATAATAACGTGTCTTGTAAAATCGGCAACAAAGGTAAACAATAAATCTGACAACCGATCATATTGCATGGAGAATTAACTTGCCCATCCTCAAAAGTGTTTTTTATACTTAATCGTTTGTCGATTTCAGCGAAAAGACGTAATTTTGCAACCGTGATTGAATTAGAAAGACATATCGAAATACTGCTTTTGAACAATGATTGCGTGATCATTCCGGGCTTCGGAGGCTTCACCGCACATCATGTCGAAGCACGATATGACGAGGCAGAACAGCTTTTTCTTCCTCCGTTACGCACACTCGGATTCAATCCTCAACTCACAATGAACGACTCGCTGTTGGCTCTTTCCTATGTGGAAGCCTATGACATCAGTTACCCCGAAGCGCTTCGGCGCATCGACGACGATGTGCGCGAACTCAGACAAAGACTCGAAGAGGAAGGCAGTTATGAGTTGAATTACATCGGAACAATCCGTGTTAACGATGAAGGACACTATGAGTTCGCCCCCAGTGAAGCCGGTATCTTGACGCCGAAACTATACGGTCTCAGTTCGTTTGAATTCCTTCGAATCGCGACATCATCGTCAACCGCTTTGCAAAAGACCGTTTCCGACGAGGCAACTAACGATAAACCAGAGCCTGAAAGCACGTTAGTTGCAAGCTCATTAACGGTATCTGAGAAACCGACTGTTGATCCTACCGAAACAGAAGAGCCGTCAGACGCTGCTGCAGCCATATTGACAAGTTCGCCGGAAAAGACCGTGAGCATTCGTGTAAGCGTGTTGCGCGACTTCGCCATTGCGGCTTGCGTCGTTCTCGCTTTCCTACTTTTCCCTACTCGTTTGAGCATCAATGATCCGCATACAACGCAAAGCGGCAAACTCGACACAAGTTTGCTCTATCGCGTGATGCCCAAAGACATTACCACCGGACAGGTTCCTACACAATTGATCAAGCCTCAAACGCAAACTTCCCAGGCAGAGCCGACTGCAAAAGAAACGACCAAACCCACAGCCGAACCGATAGACACGCTTTTCGGGAAGCCTTATTTCAGTATCGTTTTGGCCAGTCGTGTCACCCTCAAAAATGCCCAAGCCTATGTCGATCAGCTCCATCGCAATGGTTACGAAGAGGCCTCTGTGCTGCGCAGAAAGAAAGGAGCAAAAGTCATTTTCGGTCGATTCAAAACCCAAAACGAGGCTTATACATCTTTGAGAAGCCTACGTCGGCACAGCGAATTTGCCGAAGCATGGGTGATGTTGATTAAATAACGCCCCCTCACTAATTCTTGATTATGAAACGAGTACGCTGTCCCAAGTGCGACAATTACATCACATTTGATGAAACACAATATGCGTCCGGCCAATCATTGGTATTCCAATGCCCTGCATGCGGTAAGGAATTTGGCATCCGAATCGGTGTTTCCAAACTTCGCAACACGCAGAAAGACGAAGTGACCGACGAACAAGCAAACGAACAAGGATGCGGTTCTATCGTGGTGATCGAGAATGTGTTCCATTACAAACAGGTCATTCCACTTCGCATGGGTGATAATGTCATCGGTCGATACATGAAAAACAGCGGCATCAACTGCCCCATCGAAACACGCGATCCCAGCATAGACATGACGCATTGTTTCATCCATGTGAGTCGCGATAAGCATGGCGCACTGCAATATATACTGCGCGACGGACCGAGCTATACGGGTACTTTCGTGGGCAACGACATCCTCGGCGACCGCGAACGACGCGTGATCGAAGACGGAACGCTCTTTACCATCGGTGCCACCAGCATTGTCTTGCGGGCTGCCGGACATCCGGACGAATAACCAACTGTTTCTCCACAGTTTCTCAAACACCGTTTTTCGTTTTCCCATTTATACTTATTTACCGTCTGAAAAGCCGTTAATGAGGGGCCGAAAAGCATCTTTTCATCATGCCCGTTTATTTGATTCTCCCGATCAAAATATAAGAACGAACACACATTATTCAACAGAAAATTCGTAACTTTGCCACAAAATAGCACGGGAAAAATATCATATCATCATCTAAATAAGAATCGGAATGCTTATAGATTACCGAAAAGTAAATATATATACCAAGCTGATGCGCTCGTCTTGAAAGAGGCGAATTTCAAAGCCGATGAAGGCGAATTTATCTACATCATCGGCAAAGTGGGATCGGGAAAAACATCGCTGCTCAAAACGCTCTATTGCGAACTCGACATCGAATCGGATGAAGCCGAGAAGGCAGAAGTGCTCGGACGCGATCTAAAAACATTGAAACGAAAAGAGATTCCGGCTCTGCGTAAAGAGATGGGAATCATCTTTCAGGATTTCCAATTGCTTCGCGACATCAATATCTACAAGAATCTGCATTTCGTTTTGAAAGCAACGGGGTGGAAAAATAAGACTGAAATCGACGAGCGTATCGATGAAGTACTCGACAGTGTGGGGATGAAAGACAAGCGAAACAAGATGCCGCATGAGTTGTCGGGCGGTGAACAGCAACGCATCGCCATTGCAAGAGCGATTCTGAATAGGCCTAAAATCATCATTGCCGACGAACCAACAGGTAACTTAGACACCGAAACGGCTGCTCATATAGTGTCTTTGCTCAAACAAATCACGCAGTCGGGTACGGCCGTTATCATGACAACGCATAACATTCAATTGCTCGACCGATTCCCAGGTATCGTCTATCAATGTAAAGACGACACACTCGAAGAAATCACAGAAGCATACAGCAAACTGGATTTGACGGAAGACAGCGAAGAGAATTAAGCATTTTTACAAGGGATTTTTAGTTAAATGCGTATGAAAGTAATGAAATTCGGCGGCACGTCTGTCGGTTCGGCAGATCGTATGAAGCATGTAGCCGCTCTGATCACAGCACCCGGCGAGCTGCATTTGTTGTTCTTTCGGCCATGTCGGGTACAACAAATGCGTTGATAGAAGCCGCTGATTATCTTTATAAAAGGAATCCGGAAGGAGCTAATGAGGTGATCAACGCATTGGAAAAAAAATATATCCAACACATCGAAGAGCTTTATTCCACGAATGAATACAAGGAGAAAACGAGCGAATTTATACGAAATGAATTCGAATATCTGCGCTCTTTTACCAAGGATTTGTTCACTTCGTTTGAAGAGAAACAGATGGTTGCGCAGGGAGAGATCATCAGCACGAATATGGTTGTCAATTACTTGCACGAGCAAGGCACACGAGCAATTCTGTTGAATGCGCTCGACTTCATGCGAACAGATAAAAATTCGGAACCCGATCCGGCATATATCAGACAGCATCTCACGACTTTGATGACAGAGAATAAGGGGTATCAGATTTATCTCACACAAGGTTTTATCTGTCGGAATGCGTATGGCGAAGTAGATAATTTGCTTCGCGGAGGTTCCGATTATACAGCTTCTCTGGTGGGAGTAGCCCTGAATGTCGAAGAGATTCAGATCTGGACGGACATCGATGGGATGCACAATAATGATCCGCGAATCGTCGATCACACTGAGGCTGTGCATCAATTGAACTTTGAAGAGGCCGCAGAGCTAGCTTATTTCGGTGCAAAGATTCTGCATCCGACGTGTGTTCAGCCTGCCAAATACGCCGGAATACCTGTCCGTTTAAAGAATACGATGGATCCGGATGCAGAAGGTACGCTGGTTGATAATCATCTTTCGCACGGCAAATTTAAAGCCGTGGCAGCCAAAGACAATATAACCGCCATTCAAATCAGGTCGAGTCACATGCTGCTTGCGGCCGGATTTCTTCGCAAAGTATTTGAAATCTTCGAGAGTTATCAAACTCCCATCGACATGATAGCCACCAGTGAAGTTGCTGTTTCAATGAGTATAGACAACAATTCACGGTTAGCCGAGATTGTAGATGAGTTAAAGAAGTATGGAACAGTGACTGTTGACAGCGGGATGTGCATCATTTGCGTTGTCGGAGATTTGCATTGGAGTAACAAAGGATTTGAAACGCGAGCATTGGAAGCGATGAAAGATATCCCTGTGCGAATGATTTCGTATGGTGGAAGTAATTATAATATCTCATTCCTCGTTAAAGAATCAGATAAGAAACAGGCTTTGCAGTGTCTTAGTCGGGTATTATTTAAATAAGGAGCAGATGTAAACAATGACACAAATGTTCCCTATTAGTAAGTTGAAAACCCTACAAACACCTTTTTATTATTATGACACCGACTTGCTTCGGGCCACATTACACACGATCAATGATAAAGTGGCACAACACAACAATTATGTGGCATACTACGCAGTCAAGACAAATGCCAATCCGGAAATATGGCAAATCATTTGCGAAGCAGGCTTAGGTGCCAATACTATTAGTGGTGACGAGAAAGAGAAAGTCATCGAATCGGGTTTCCAACAGGATCGAATCGTCTTCGCAGAAGTGGATAAAAGTGATTGGGAAATCCATTTGGCACTTGACGAAAACATCCTTTACTTCAAGGTGGAGGGTATTCCCGAATTGGCAATTATCGATAAATCGGCCACCGAAAGGTTATATTAAGGAAGAATTAAACTCATGATCATCCAGCCCACAACACTTATTATCAGCATATCCATTATTCTTTTAGCGTTCGTTACACCGTTTTTCAATCCGTTTTTCAGATGGAAGCGCATCGTAAGAAGAAGTAAACCGGAGAACGAGAACGATACAACAAATGAGTCATTGCCACCTGTCAGCATTGTCATCACTACCCATGACAACGCTCAGGAACTTGTTCGCAATCTCTCATCGATCATTAATCAAGATTATCCAACTGATTTTCAGGTGATTGTTGTTATGGAAAAAGGCGATAACGAGACCGAAGACGTTCTCAAAAGATATGCAGATAACAAGCACCTCTATACCACTTTCATTCCCGATTCATCGCGATATATGAGTCGAAAGAAGCTCGCAGTGACACTTGGAGTTAAAGCTGCGAAACACGAATGGATCGTATTGATGGAGGCATTTTGTGTTCCCACATCTGAGAAATGGTTGGAAACGTTGGCTCACAACTTCCAAAACGATAAGCATCTGGTGATCGGTTACACGGGATTTGATGATGAAACGCCCGATTATTACAAGTTCGAACGACTTCGAACATTCTGTTACACTGCACGAGAAGCTATCAAAGGCACAACATATCGCAGTTGCGGACATTGCGTTTCGTTTCGAAAGAGTGATTTTATGGCGGCTAACGGTTATAGCGGAAACCTGCATTTGATTCGCGGAGAATATGATTTCTTGGTCAACAAATATGCTCAAAGGGGTACAACTGGCGTCGAAACGGCCGAAGAAGCATGGTTGCGCGAGGAGTCGCCATCTCTTAAAACGTGGCGCAACGACCATCTTTTCTATTTGGAAACACGCAAATTTCTAAAACGAAGTAGGCTTCATCGTGCACTTTACAACATAGATATGTGGCTGATGTATGGCAATTATGTAGCTATTTGTGTCGCTTTCACCTATGGAATTATCGATGATGATTGGGTGATCAATGCTTCCGCAGGTGCGGCTTTACTCATTACACTGGTCACTCGCACCATATTTGCTCATCAGGTAACGACACAATTCAATGAGAATATCGGTTTTTGGAAAATCATTCCTTATGAACTGAGCCTGATTTGGCATAGTGCTACCAACCGACTTCGCTATTTATCAGCCGATAAAAACGATTTCACCAGTCACAAACTCTAAGCTCCCCTACCCCGCGAAGCTATGAAAATTCTGATTTATATACCTCGGACAACAGATCGAATGAAGCTCCATCACGAGTTTGTTTCTATTCTCAGCCGCTGTCTGCAACCCATGGCGGACGTGAAAGTGACGGTCAAACTGCCGAGATCTATCGTGGATTACGATCTGATTCACATCATAGGTGCATGGTATATACATCAGCTCGACTGGCTGCCAAGGCCAAACATCAAGACATCCCAACTATTTTCTCTCCGATGGGAGATCTCCAACCGTGGATCATTCGTAGTAAACAACGAACTAAATCAGCACAAATAGCTATTTATCAACGCACTATGGTAGAACATGTCTCAGCTGTCCATCTCTGTAATCCGATGGAAAAAGAGACATTCAGACACCTGGGGTGGAATAATAAAACACAAGTCATCAGGAATCCGCTTCTCACCAATGAGCTTTCGGAAGAGAGCATGGCACAACAAATGTTGATGCTCTATCAGAAAGTGCTCGATTCTAATTGCTATGCTATGATCGGCGAACAGACCGAGGATGCGATCTGTTTTTTGTTGCAAATCGGAGTCGATGAAATGGCCGCAAGAAACAATCAACTGCGCAGAGAGGCGTCGGACTGTCTGTCGAAACTATCCAACGAGGATTGGCGACGCGTCTTTATCTATGCCAACGATGAAGGAATACTCGACAGGATTAGGCTTGGTCTTGCCCGACTTCAATACGCAGCTCCCAATATTTCTCTTGCAAATATCGATCGATTTCCCACAAGTTTATCTATTCCCGAGGGGCATTTGGACAGTAAGAATGTGCTCACCGGCAGCTTGCTTACCCGCAATCGCTTCGATGATTTCACCGAAGAAGACGGCGAAATCGAGCGGATGATCTGCACGATGATACTCAATCTCAAATATGAAATCGATCATCGCAGCGTCTCGATGCTGCATCTCATCGATCTATTCGAGCTGATCCGTTTTGAGAATTACGATGAAGAAAATCTGACAAGAATGCTCCGCCATCTCAGAATGCAGAAGTTTGCCTCGCGGTTACTGTTTGTTATGAAAGATATTCTCGGTCTGACTGAAGGTTTTATGCCCTTGGAAGCTACTGATGACAAGGCAACCGATCGATTGAGAAAGGCAATCACGAAATTAAAATAAAAGCTTTCAAACACGGAACATGAAACGAATAAAAAGATGAAATGATTCTTTTCCTTTTCACCCTTTCATTCATTCCGTTTCCAAGTAATCATCAATCACTTTACAAACAACCGTTTTTCGCCATACAATTAACCGTCAATCGCAGTGCAATTAACGGTTAAACGAAATATAATCTATATGTAATTGATTTTTAAGTTACATACAAACCAAATGGGATTTCAACGCTCTCGATGAGAGAGCAAACAAAAAATAAGTTTCTAAAAGCTGCTTAAAAAGGCAGATCATCAGCACTATTCTCGGGCATTTGAGGTGGGAACGGAGCCTGCGGAGCTACTTGTGAGGCTGCCGGCTGATCCGATTGCATAGGTGCCTGAGGTGAAACCTGCATCCCAACAGAGGCCGGATCGACCATCCGAACATCAAAAGCGCGGATGCTGTTAAACCATCTGCCGTTGTATTCACGTGCATCTATATCGAAAGAAACCATCACTTCCTGTCCGATCTGAATGTTGAACCGTGCCAAACGATCTACACCGAACACGGTGAACACCATCTTATGCGGATAAGACTCATGCGTTTCGATGACAAAGTCTTGCGCTTTCCACTCTCCACGAGCCGACACTCCACTTCTTTCCGGCAATGCTGCGATTACCTTTCCTTGTAATTCCATCTTCTTATTTATTTATGTGTTTATGGCCTTTTAAGCCTTTCTTTGAAACGCGAAATTAATAAAATAGCGCTTAACTGAAAAACTTTTCTTCCATTTTTTTGTCTAACACACTGTTTTTTCGTATTTTTGTACCTACATATTTGATAGCGAGTAATAACTAAAAGACAAGTATTCATGAGATTTACATTATCCAGTACGGCTCTAAGCAACCGTTTGCAGACACTAGCAAGGGTGATAAACAGCAAAAATTCATTGCCTATTCTCGACAGTTTTTTATTTAATGTAAGCAACAATCAGTTGCACATCACGGCTTCGGATAGCGAAAACGTCATGCAATCCGTGCTTACACTCGACCAGTGCGATGGCGATGGAACTTCGCTGTACCCAGTAAAACCATCCTCGATGCATTGAAAGAACTGCCGGAGCAACCGCTTTCATTCGAGATCGACCTCAATGCGCTGACGATTAATGTGATGTATCAAAATGGCCGATATAATTTCACAGCCCAAAATGCCGACGAATATCCTCGTGTTCAGCCAATTCCGGACGGTGCGACGGCTATTACGATCAGTTCGTCGGTTCTCAACGACAATATCACCCGCACGCTTTTCGCAACGGCCCAGGATGAGTTGCGCCCCGTTATGAATGGAATCTACTTCGATCTCACCGCCGAGAGTCTGGCCATTGTTGCCAGTGACGGGCACAAGTTGGTACGAGACAAGAACTTTTCAATCAAGAGCGATATTCCCGCTTCATTCATTTTACCGAAAAAACCGGCTACACTTTTGAAGAATGTATTAAGCAAAGACAGTGGTGATGTGGTCATTAAGTTCGACAATCGCAATGCTGAGATTCGCTTCTCAGACGGTATTCTCTCATGCAGATTGATCGAAGGGCGTTATCCCAACTATAATTCAGTCATCCCGCAGGATAACCCCAATCAGCTCACTATTGATCGCAAAGCTCTTCTCGGAGCCTTGCGCCGTGTACTTCCATTCGCCAGTGAGAGTAGTCAATTGATACGTTTCCATTTGGAATCGGGTAAACTTGAATTGTCGTCAGAAGATATCGACTTTGCAACCAGTGCCAAAGAGAGTCTCGTTTGCGACTACAATGGTCAGGCGATGAACATCGGATTCAAGGGTAGTTCGCTGTCGGAGATTCTGAGCAATTTAGAGAGTGACGAAGTGATCGTTAAGTTGGCAGATCCCAGTCGGGCCGGAATCATCATTCCGGTAATGCAACCAGAGAACGAAGACGTGCTTATGTTGATCATGCCGATGTTGCTGAACGAATAACCATAAAATATGAAACTGAATTTGACAAAGCCCCTGATCGTCTTCGACTTGGAGACGACGGGGCTTGATCTTGTGAATGATCGAATCATTCAAATCTCTTATATAAAGGTGTATCCGGATGGAAAAGAAGAGCGTGAAAATATCTTTGTGAATCCGGGAAAGACTATTCCGAAAGAAGTTTCTATGCTGACGGGCATCACGGATACCGACATTGCCGATGCACCAACATTCAAATCGCTGGCCGCTTCGCTGTCAGAGAAGTTTAAAGGATGCGATTTTGCTGGCTTCAACTCAAATCATTTCGACATTCCGATGCTTGCAGAAGAGTTCTTGCGAGCAGGTATTGATTTCGATTTCTCACGTTGCCGGCTTATTGATGCACAGATAATCTTTCATAAAATGGAACGTCGCAACCTTGCTGCTGCCTATAAATTCTATTGTGGAAGAAAGATGGAAGAAGATTTTGAAGCACATAGAGCCGACCAAGATGCAGAAGTAACATATCGCGTTTTACAAGGAGAGCTCTCAAAATATGATCCAAGTCAAGCTGAAGAAGCCGATCGTGCATTGCCGAATAATATGGATTTTCTGGACGAATTCTCAAAGATTAATGACAATGTAGACTTTGCCGGGCGTATCGTTTGGAAAGAATTGACCGATAAAGACGGTAAACCATTGCTTGATCAAGCAGGAAACATACGCAAACAAGAAGTTTTCAACTTCGGGAAATACAAAGGATGGGCTGTTGCGACGTGCTGCATAGAGACCCGGGATATTACAGTTGGATGCTGGCCGGCGACTTCACGAATAACACCAAACAAGTTCTTACTCGCATTCGATTAAGAGAATTCAATGCAAAATGAGCAGAAATGCCGATAATATGTTGACTGGAAAGAAAATCGTTTTAGGCATAACGGGGTCGATTGCAGCGTATAAAGCATGCTTGATCATACGCGAGCTCGTCCGGAAAGGCGCCGAAGTGCAAGTAGTTATCACGCCTTCCGGCAAAGAATTTATCACGCCCGTTACCCTGGCAACGCTGAGTCAGCATCCTGTTATCAGCGACTTCTTTGCCCAAAGAGACGGAACGTGGCACTCGCATGTAGCTCTTGGGCTTTGGGCTGATGCCATGTTGATTGCTCCCTGCACAGCAAGCACATTGGGAAAGATGGCCAACGGCATTGCAGACAACATGCTCATCACCACTTATTTATCGATGAAAGCCCCCGTATTCATTGCTCCTGCGATGGATTTGGATATGTTGGCACATCCTGTAACACAGCAAAACCTTGAACGACTTCGCTCTTTGGGCAACCGAATCATTGCTCCCGGAAACGGTTTTTTAGCCAGTGGACTCGAAGGAAAAGGCAGGATGCAGAGCCGGAAACCATCGTTGAGAGTCTGAATGACTTCTTTTCTAAAACTCAGCAAGCTACCACATCCTCTTCATTAGCGGGAAAACGCATATTAATCACAGCCGGACCAACTTACGAAAAGATTGATCCAGTACGCTTCATAGGTAACTATTCGAGTGGGAAAATGGGCTTTGCATTAGCCGAAGAATGTGCAACGAGGGGTGCAGAAGTGGTGTTAATCGCCGGTCCGGTACATCTTTCATGCTCCGAAAAAATTCAACGCATTGACGTGGAAAGCACCAAAGAGATGTATGATGCAACTCTTTCGCATTTCGAAAAGGCTGATGCCGCTATTTTATGTGCCGCCGTTGCCGACTTCAAACCAGTTCAAACAGCTGCGACGAAGATCAAACGGGAGGGAAACGAATGGTCAATCCGCTTGCAACCGACACTCGATATCGCCGCAGAGTTAGGCAAACGAAAGACGAAAAACCAACGGTTGGTGGGCTTTGCACTTGAAACGAATGATGAAGAAGCTCATGCGCGACATAAACTCATATCGAAACACCTTGATTTTATTGTGCTCAACAGCACCCGAAATGCAGGAACCACTTTCCAAAGCGATGATAATCAGATTACGATCATATCACCAACGGATATCAAACCATTTGAAAAGAAACCGAAAACAGCGGTTGCTCGCGACATCATCGATGAATTATGTAAATTCTTTTAGGGATCTATTGATGAGTGGCCAATCATTCATCAACAGATCACTTGCAACGATTTTGCTTGCCATAAGCATCACTTTGTCTGCCCACACACAAGAATTACGGATGCGGGTAACAGTCAATCACGGTCAGATCGAGCGTACCGACGCTGCCATTTTTGATAATTTACAACGCACATTGGAGCAATTCATCAACGAACGACAATGGACCGATCTACAATTCCAGCCCAACGAACGCATTATTTGCAACCTAAACATCACCGTGACAGCCTATGATGCCACGGCAAACACATTCACTTGCAAGGCTCAGATACAAGCTAACCGACCTGTTTTCAATGCTGCTTACACCACCACTTTATATAATAACACCGATAACCACTTCGATTTCACGTTTGCACAGTTTGATCAACTCAACTTTAACGATGAACAAATAGACAATCAACTCACAGCTTTGGTGGCCTATTATGCCTATCTCATCATCGGGATCAACCTCGACAGCTTTGCCCCAATGGGTGGAGAGAGCGTCTTGCAAAGATGTATGAATCTTGTGAACAACGCCCAGCAACTACCCTTCTCGGGGTGGAAAGCATTTGAAGATAGTCGCAATCGTTTTGCTTTCATCAATGACTATTTGGATGGAGCGATGCAACCGTTCCGACAATTACAATACGATTACTATCGAAAAGGTCTGGACCAGATGGTCAACAATACGGAAAGAGGGCGCACCAATATATCCACCGCACTTGAAGAAAACTTGCGGAAATGCCACGACGACAAGCCTTTGAGTGCACTTCCACAGGTTTGGACCGATTTCAAACGTGATGAGTTGGCTCAGATTTACAGCGGAAAAGGCACGCCGAAAGAGAAAGAACGCATCTATGATCTGCTCTTTTCCATCAATGCCAGTCAACAAGACGCGTGGGAAAAAATCAAAAACTAAGACATGCTGAAACAATTATACATCAGGAATTTTACGCTGATCGATGAATTGGATATCGCTTTTCATCCCGGTTTTTCGGTTATTACGGGCGAAACAGGTGCCGGAAAGAGTATCATCCTTGGTGCTATCGGCCTGCTTTTAGGCAATCGTGCCGATAGCAAAGCTATCAAATTAGGTCAAAACAAATGCGTGATCGAAGCACATTTCGATCTCTCAGGCTATGATCGCAAGCAATTTTTCATCGACAACGACATTGATTACGAACCCGAAGATTGCATTCTCAGACGCGAAATCAACGCCAACGGCAAGAGTCGTTCGTTCATCAACGATACACCGGTGACGCTCTCTGCGCTGAAAGATCTAGGCGAACAACTGGTTGATATACATAGTCAGCACCAGAACCTGATGCTCAATAAAGAAGACTTTCAATTAAAGGTGATCGACACGCTGGCACAAGACAATGCACAACTAACGGCATATCGCACGGCGTTTAACGCTTATCGGGAAGCCGAAAAACGGTTAATGGCAATGCGAAAAGCCGTTGATGAGAGTCGGGATAATGAAGACTTTATTCGTTTTCAGCTTAAAGAGCTGACAGAAGCACAGTTAGACACTGATGAACAGGAATCACTTGAACAGGAATCAACGCTCTTGAATCATGCCGAAGAGATCAAAGGAGCCTTTTATTCTGCTCAAAACTTACTGACGGGAGATGATACTGGCGTCGTGGAAAGCCTTAACACGGCAGCCGATCAACTGCACAACATCGAGCATCTTTATCCCGATGTTGCAGATTTGGCTTCTCGTTTGGACAGTTGTTATATCGAATTGAAAGACATTTCGCACGAAATCGACAGACAATCAGAGACCGTCGAATTCGATCCTCAACGCTTGGCGGCCGTCGACGAACGATTGGACACGCTCTATTCGTTGCAACATAAATTCCATGTTGAATCGGTTTCGGAACTCATTCAGATAGCCGACCGACTGCAAAAGCAAATCAGTGGCATTGACAATAGCGATGAAGATCTGAAAGAACAAGAAGCAAAAGTAGCTCAATATGAGGCCGGATGCAGAAAGATTGCAAAGGATCTGACGATTCGACGAACTGCTGCGGCCCGACAAATCGAACAGGAAATGCAAGTGAGATTGGTGCCGCTGGGTATTCCCAACGTGCGCTTTGAGGTGCAAATGACCGAAAAATCGCTTTCGGAAGACGGTGCAGATCAAGTGGCTTTCTTGTTCAGTGCCAACCGAAGCACACCGATGCAACCTGTGAGCGATGTAGCTTCGGGCGGCGAAATAGCACGCGTGATGCTCTCATTGAAGGCTATGATCAGCGGCACCGTTAAACTCCCGACCATCATTTTCGATGAAATAGACACAGGAGTAAGCGGTCGTGTGGCCGAACAAATGGCTCGGATGATGTGCGAAATGGGCGGACAACATCGCCAAGTGATCAGTATTACGCATCTGCCTCAAATCGCTGCGCAGGGCGTTACACATTATAAAGTATCGAAAGAAGAAACTGCCAAGGGCACGATCAGTCGCATGCAAGAGTTGGACCATAATCAACGTGTGCGCGAAATAGCGCAGATGTTGAGCGGGAGCGACATTACCGAGGCTGCAATCACCAATGCCAAGGCTTTATTAAAGATATGAATATGAAAAAGATAATTACCTTATGGATTGGCCTGCTTATCATTGTTGCAGGCGCAAAAGCACAGAGCAGCACTGTGAAAAACGCTGCCAAATCTGTCTTCACACTGACAACTTTCAAGCAAGACGGTTCTATTCTTGCTTCGAGCAGAGGCGTTTTCGTGGACAACCAAGGCACAGCCATCAGTGCATGGACACCTTTCGTGGGTGCGGCAAGGGCCGTTGTCGTCGATGCCAAGGGCAACAAACTCGATGTTGAAGCGTTAATCGGCGCCAATGAGTTATACGATGTATGTAAGTTTCGCGTCAACGGCACCACGGTCGGAGCGCCATTGGCTTCGTCACCTGCGGCCTCTGGGAGCAAGGTTTGGCTTGTCGGCTATTCGTTGAAGGCCCCCGATATTCAGTCGGCAACCATCAAAAGCGTAGAGACCTTTATGCAAACGTACACCTACTATATATTCTCCACGCTGGCACCAGACAACGCCACCGGATCGCCTTACGTCAACCAAAATGGGCAAGTGATCGGTTTGCTCCAACTTTCCACGGCCAATTCGGATGTATGTGCAACCGATGCGCGATTTATCAACAGCTTTACGTTGACTGGATTGTCTATCAATGACCCCGTGCTCAACCGTTGCGGAATCCGTACCGGGATGCCTGATAAGCAAGAAGATGCGCTGCTCACGCTGATGCTTGCCAATGATCGACGCGACTCTTTGCAGCGAATGGGTTACGTGGATGCTTTCATCCGCAAGTTTCCGAAGCTATCAGACGGTTACACGGCACGCGCACTGAGCCTTGTCAATAGCGATCAATTCAGTGCTGCAGCAACCGAAATGGAAACAGCTATCAAGCAAGTTGACAAAAAAGATGAAGCTCATTCGAGTTATGCCAAGGTCATCTATCAAAAGGAAATGTATAAAAACGACAAACCTTTCACTGCTTGGAATCTCGACAAAGCGCTCGACGAAGCTCGCAAAGCTTATGAAATCAATCCACAACCACTGTATTTACATCAACAAGCACAGATCATTTACGGTAAAGGCGACTATCAGAAAGCCTATGATCTGTTCCTATCGCTAACGAAAACACCTCTTCGCAATGGTGAATTATACTATGAAGCGGCCCAATGCAAGAGTCATCTCAAAGCGCCGAAAAGCGAGATTATGGCTTTGTTAGACAGTGCCGTAGTCGCATGTCCGCAGCCATTGAATAGTGTTGCAGCGCCATACGTCCTGGCACGAGGCGCAGAATGGGAGTCGGTAGGCGACTATCGTAAAGCTGTTGCAGATTATAATCTATACGATTCACTGATGCTGGGGCGACCGATTAGCAGCCAATTCTATTACACAAGGGAACAATGCGAGATCAAAATACGTCAATTCCAACAGGCATTGAATGATATCGCGCGCGCCATCTTGCTCACTCCGGATGAGCCTACATATTGGGCAGAGAAATCTTCACTACATTTGCGCGTCAACCAACTGAAAGAGGCCATTCAAAGTGCTCGTCGTTGCATTGAATTAGCCCCCGATTATGCCGACGGTTACGTTCTCCTCGGCGTGGCACTTGTACAAAACAAAGATAAGACTGCCGGTCTGCAAGCGCTTCAAAAAGCCAAAGACTTGGGAGATTCGCGCGCAGATGATCTCATCAAGAAATACAAATAGGCAAACAAAAATTTGCATATCACGATAAAAAACACTATTTTTGCACGCGATATTTGGATGGTTCCGTAGCTCAGTTGGATTAGAGCAACAGCCTTCTAAGCTGTGGGTCTTGGGTTCGAACCCCAACGGAATCACAACAGCAAGCAAAAGAGGATATTGTCTTCAATATCCTCTTTCTCGTTTATACACAACCATTTGTCAGCCAATATTTGTCAACCAGCAAACTCTTTTTTCACATGAAGATTCCATTTAGAAACGCAATGTTTTTGGTTTAGGCGTAGCTTTAATTCCATGAAAAACACTGCGGCAGGGGGCGCCATCATCCTCCGGGAGCGTCCGACAGCAATACGCTGCTCTTCCCATACAGGGAATCCTTGAAGACCATCACCACCGACAACAGCTGTGAATTCGCAGCACATCTTAAAATATCGAAGAGATTGAGCATGAAAGGGAAAGACAGAATTACGGTATCATACGCTTCGTTGCAGAAAAAGAAGCTGTCGAAAACGCAAACAAACTCATCAGAAAATACATTAATTAACATCTTAATGAGAGAAAAGACACGATTTATTTGCCGATTTCATTGATTTGTTATATTTTTGCATGCTTTCTCTCTGGCAGACAGCACCGAATAATCATGGGGTTGACTGGATTTGACAGCGGGATGAAATGGTACGTAAGCACGCGGAGCATCGGTGGCTGGCTCCATAATCTCAGTTATCAAGAATTTAATTGGCGAAAATAACTACGCTCTCGCTGCCTAACCGAAGCACAGTAGGTTACTGGCTTGATCCCGTCACCAGGTGACAGGACGAGACATCGCTCAAAGGCTGTTGTTCCGAAGTTCTTTGATCAAGCGGTGCAAGCAAATCGGAAATAGTGCGGCAAAGCCTCGCTTGTCGTATGAAATAATAGAGGATAAGGTTGCAGTTGGTGGTCCGGGTCTTGCCGCGACACGAAAACCGAAGTCCGGAATAAGCGTGTAGAAAGCGTATGGTTTCCCTGTTTGGACGAGGGTTCGACTCCCACCAGCTCCACTCGATGTACTCTGAACAAGAGTTTACAAGGGATTGATTAAATCAGAAAATCGCCGTAACTTCAATGAGTTGCGGCGATTATTCGTTTATATACTTCCCTGCTTGGGAGTACATACAGATACCGCCGAAACGCTCAAAATACTCCCAACTGGCTACAATATGGCTACAGAAAAAATCGACTTTGTAAAATTGTAGCCACTGATACCGTACAGAGTACACACAGATACCGCATACTTCATTGTTATTCAAAGAATTATGTCGAACTTTGCAGCTGTAAAAATAACGCGTAACTCACCCTTAAACGGGTCGAAAGCACGATTTACTTCTGCACTAAAAACTTGTAAGTATGAAGAGTATTTTCAGAACAAGCTTCTATCTGCGAAGCAATTATTTGAACAAAGAAGGAAAAGCATCGGTTATGATGCGTATCCATCTTAATGGAGAAAGAATGGCACTCGGCACAACAGGCGTTAGTGTTGATCCGAAATGTGGGATAGCACACTGGGTAAAGTACGGGGACGAACCAAGGAGGCTTTGGCTACCAACGCACAACTGACGAGCATCAGCACAGACCTTCAGATGATATTCCAACGATTGGAGTTCTCAGAAGAACTCAGCCTTGAACGCATCAAATCGGAATATCTTGGTAAACGTGAGGATATGGAGACCGTTCTTTCATTGTTTACCAAGTATAATAATGATATGTATGCACAGATTGGCTGTGGAGTTACAAAAGCAAATTATCGCAAGTTTGATATTTGCAAGCGTCACTTTGCCAAGTTCCTTGAAGAAAAGTATGCACGCACTGACCTCAATATCATTGAGCTTACCCCTATCGTCATTCACGATTTCGACGTCTATCTTAAAACCGTAGTTGGTCAATGCTTTAACACGGCCATCAAGACCTTAAAGACTTTTAAGACGGTTATCATATTTGGTCGAAAGGCTGGAGTGTTTAATCACGACCCATTCCTCAATATCCACTTCAAGACCAAAAGAGTTGATCGTGGCTTTTTGACAGACGAAGAAGTGGACACCATCATGCACAAGGAATTTGCAACGCAACGATTGGTAAATGTTCGCGACATCTTCTTGTTCTCTTGCTTTACAGGACTGGCTTACGTTGATGTAGCCAATCTTACGCCCGACAATATCATAACGATGGACGGCAAGCAGTGGATTGTAACAGCACGTCAGAAAACCGATACACTAAGCCATATCCTCTTGCTCGACATTCCGAAGATTATTATCAAGAAGTATGAGGGCAAAGCTAAAAATGGTAGATTGATACCCATTCTCAGCAACCAGCGTATGAACTCTTATTTGAAAGAGATAGCCGATGTTTGCGGTATCAACAAGAACTTGACCTTTCACATGGCTCGACATACCTTTGCCACGATGATGCTCACAAAGGGAGTTCCTGTGGAGTCTGTATCCAAGATGTTAGGACATACAAGTATAACTACAACTCAGCTTTATGCCCGCATAACGAACAAGAAGATAGAGAACGATATGCTTGCTGTATCCAAGAAATTGGATAAGTTCGACTTCGCAAGTGCTCCACCAGCAAAGGCTACCAAGCGACGTTATACTAAGAAGATTGATACACCTATTATAATAACAAACCATTAAGACTTATGACAACAACAAAGAAAGAACTTTCCTACTTCCGTCTGAAGTTGGAAGCGTATCTCGGAGAACATTTTCCTGAGAGAGTGAACGACAATGCGTTTGTAAACACTCGTGCAGACGAGGCATTGACGGCTTACTGCGATGCCGTGGCGCAAGGTTTCTCCTACCCCGAAGCAGAGACGATGGCAAGCGAGGTGCTGTACCACAACCTGCATTTCTCAAAGTATGATACCCTTGTTTCCGTGCTGGAGCAGGAGTTTGAGAAGGAGCTGCCAAGTCCGCTTCCCGAAAGGTTAGCACTAATTTTACTGAACAACAAGGCAATTCAAGCGGTATTTGCCAAGTACGAACTCACGGACGACTTTGCGGCAGGTACAGAATACGACAAACTGTACACCGAGCTGACCGGTACCATCGTGCTGCTCATCGAGGTCAATGGTCTGCCAACGATAGGCGGTGAGAACATGACTTGATACTTCACCATCGGGGGCTTTTGTAGTGTCAAGAGCCAAGATAAACGCTCCACTCCACACGTCAAGAGTTTTGCAAACACTTGTCTTTGTGTAGTCTGCGCATCTTGTTATCGCTCTTGAAACTATTAAAAGCCCCGATTATGAATAATACAATCATCATGAATCAAGATGTTCACACACCTGCCTTCATCAAGGCAGACGCATCGAACAAAACCGATAAGAACAGGCAGCCGCCGACTTCTCCCAAGCAAGTCCGCCACTTCGGTTGGACACGCTTCATCGAACTCACCGTTCTGCTTTCCATCGTTATCGGTGCAGTTTACCTCATTTCGAAGATCGTTACGCCGCAAGTCGTAACCGCCGTTTCAGTTATTCTCGGTTTCCTGATACTACGCTTCATTGTCAGAGTTATTCTGCAAGTAACCTTTACAATCCTGTGTTGGCTGTTCTGGCTTGCCGCCATCGTGGCAATCCTGCTCTGTGTGCTCTGAGCGCACAAGGAAAGATATTCTTCGATTCATTCTTCTTTATGGGTGGTTATCTCGCGTGAGGTAGCCACCCTTTTTCGTTTTCCATACCGGCGTTGCACTTTCGCTTCTCACGTCCGTCTATTCCACTTTGATGTGCCATAAGTCGGTGCTGATTTCTTTTTATTCGCAAAGGTAGTAAGGGGCTACGGCTTGCACAAGGTCTGTGCCTTTGGTTTGCACGGAAAATCTCCACACCTACATTTCATTTCGGGTAGTATTTTCCTGCAAAACCTTGTGCCGGCTGCGCCCCCTACCTTCTTATTGCTACAAAAAGGAATCAGCATACTCCGATCTTTGGACGCATAAAAAAAAATGTCATTATGGAACAGCAAAAAGTAAATATCACATCTTCGATGAAAGAAAAAGGATATAGCTCCTCCTCTCATTACCGCATAAGTTCGGTGGTTGATGAAAGTGAGCGTTTGGTGGCAACTAAGTTTGTGCAGTGGGACGTTGAGCCGTTGGACAGACTGAGTGGCAGTAAGGTGTATCTCCTACGTTTGAAACTCAATCGTGGGGAGCGAATGAGCCGTGAGGAAAAGAATTGGCTTGCCGAAGCGGTGAACACCAACACCTATTTCCGCACAGCCGTTCCCCTAATGGGTTATCGGTTTGACTTTATGGACGTATTGAAGAAGTATTTGGTCAATCAATACGGACATTGGTCAGAGTATTATGCACCCGACCGCACCAGCCTAAGAAGTTTCCTTTGCGGACAGATAAACCAAATTGTAGAAATCCCTAAATACTAAGCGATATGAAAGGAACAGAACATTTTACGAGAGCAATAGCCGAGTATCTCAATCAGCGTGCAGCGACAGACCCTTTGTTTGCTCCCAACTTGATGAAGCCTAACAAGAGCATCGAGGAGTGTGTAACCTACATCTTGAACCAAGTGCAGGCGAGTGGCTGCAATGGATTTGAGGACGATGAAATCTACTCAATGGCAGTCCAC
>NZ_BAIX01000011.1 GCF_000613405.1 Hoylesella enoeca JCM 12259
GGCCGATGTTCAAGTTAGAAGTACAATTTGTTAAAAGTGTTAATTGCGCGTTTGGACAATAGACTTTAAAACATTGATAATCAGTAGGTATTGAAGTCCTAAAACTTCAAGAAAGACACAACTGTTGATGCACAAAAAATAGAGGGAAAGAAGAGATTCTGACCCGTTTAACACTTTTTGCATCAACAATATGGGAAAGCAATTAGATTCCAAACAGCGGCAAGAAATTGCCAAGCTCCTTCAAGAGGGGAAGAATTTCAGGGAAATTGCTGAAGTTCTAAAGGTTGACCGTACCACGATATTGCGAGAGATTAACCGCAATGTCGGAGACAACGGCGTGTATGATCCTGAATTAGCCGAAACCAAGAGACGAAGGCGAAAAAAACTCCAATCCGTATCTCCCGGTGCTGTTGCGCAACTTCCTCCCAATGTCAGGGAAGAAGTTGAGAAGGTATTGGCTTTTGAGACTCCGCCTGTCAAGCGAAGGCAATTAATCGTGGATAAGTACATAAACGAATATGGCCCGGTAATAGAGAAAAAACTTATTTCTCCAATGGCAGCCATGCGTGCGCTTGCAAACGAGTTCTACATGAGTGTAAGTACAGTGTACTATCTTTTGAAAAGGGAGGGTATCTACCGAGATAGAACCAACCCTGTCTGTATGCCTTCTCCTAAAGGATAACCTTTAAAAGCGGATTTTCATGTATTACATCGTAAAAGAAGTCCATGTGCGCAAGAAACCACTATGGTTGGTTGACTTGCTCTTTCAGATAACCCCATCCTTGTATCGGGAGAAAGGGTCAAAGGAAACGGTTGTTGGTAAATTCAACACAATTCTCTCTCTCATCTTAGATGCCCGGGTAAGGTGGCATCATGGTAAATCCTTGTTATCATCTATTCAAACCATTACCCACGATGAGACATGTATTTGGATCAAAGGAAACCGAGGCTCAAAGTTTCTTTCCTTTCGAATAGAATCAGACAATTGACTTTTAAAAGAACAGCAGTATGGAAATAGATAACAGTAGAAAGACAATTACAACATTTGTCCTCGTAGATCCAACCGGTAAGATCTTTGACGATTTCGAGAACATCAATGAGAATATAGAAGTAAGGGCGATAGCCATTGAACCCCAAAATAGCTGACCTATGGGAGATTACAAATGGATTTGTCTTATCAGAAAGTTCTATAATTGTTCTTTCTATAATGACAGCAACGCCGTGCAAATGTTCCTGCACATTTTTTTGAATGCTCAAAGGGAGGATAAGCCTTACTTTGACAAAATTACGATGAGAGGGCAGTTTCGCACCTCAATTAAAGACATCATGGGTTTTTTGGAGATAAGCCGTAAATCCGCCCGGCGTTCTTTAGATAAGCTGAAGGCGGCAGGCATTATCCATGTTGCCTCTCTAAGACGTAACGGTGTTCTCATCACCGTTCGTGAATTTTCAAAGTTCCTGTCTTTGGAAAATGTGAGAGGTGGCTGGGTGAAGCTTTATTACGATCTTGACTTCCAAGATTTCTTTGTGAACGCACAGGTTCTTCATATTTACCTTCATTTACTTCTTCATACTTACTCGGAGAGTGAAAACTATGAGGATCCGCTATGGTTTGACATGAAGAAGATCAGTGCTTCAACCGGCATTCCTGTAGAAGGCATTAAAGAGGCCCTCCAGAAGCTACGCAAGCTGGGCATCCTGAATATTGGTTATAACGGTCAGAAGAAACTTTCTTCCGTTCGTTTGATAGAGTTCTCCGATTATGTCAAGGACACCTGCCCGGTAACATCAATAGGTCCCTCTGCCAGTCATGTCACATCAGTCGAAAGTTTCTCTGATTTGGAAAACTCCTCATCTAATGGAGCTGCCATTATAAGTTTCGAAGACGGGGGGATAAAAACTGAACAAAAGGAGCCAAAAGAAGGGCCAAAAGATGCCCAACAAAATTCTGTACGAAACAGTTACGAAATGTCTACCAAGTCTTTTGTAAATGACGGAAATACAGCTACTTACAAACCAAAAGGTCAAAAAGAGGGCCAAAAGAGGGAACAAAACCGTCCAAAAGTTGAAGCCACCAAAATGCTACCAAACAGTCATGGGGGCGGCTACGCGCGTGATCCTATTATAAAAGAGAATAAAGATAAGAGAATAGAGAATCTTCATTATTATAATTATTCGTCCGCACGAAAATTTTCGTCAATTGAAGAATTGGTCTTTGATGACGAATGGGTGCGCTCGATGCAGCTGCTTTATGGCTTCCCGGATAAGGAAACGCTCTATAATGCCCTGACTTTGTTCTTGGCGAACTTGAAGTGTCGCAAAGAAGAAGTTCCAAAAGGACTGGAGGGGTTCCTTGACTATTTCTGCAACTGGTATAAACGAAATGAAAAGAAGCTGCTGCATAAACTGAAGGCGCAAACACCGTCTAAAGACTATGCAAAAGTTCTTTGGGACAAGTGTATGTCTGCCTTTGCCAAGATTGTAAGCGAACGTGCTTTTGCATCGGTTTTCCAACAAGTCTCTTTTGAGTCCTTCGACAATGTGGCCAAGACGCTGACACTTGTTCTTCCGAATAAGCGAATATTTGAGATATTGGAAGCTGATTACCTTGATACTGTTAGAACGGTGTTACACAAGTTTTTCGGTGCAGGGTTACGGCTTCAATACCGCATTGCATAGGGTCAGAACTACAAACCATTTAAGATTGAATTACGCTTATGAATGAAGCTCAAAGAATATTGCAGATGACCGATGGGGGCTTGGCAGTGTTCATTCACTACCTTGGTGAAAAGTGCCTTGCCCGGACTTTCCGTAACCCTTTCAGGGAGGACAGCCGCCCTTCATGCCACCTGTATGCCAACAGAGGCGGATATGGCAACGGCCAATACTACCTCCAAGACTTCGGAGACAGCAGCTTCTGTGGCAACTGCTTTACGATAGTGGGAAGGCTGTGTAATATCAACCCAAAAACCAACTTTCGCGAAGTGCTTCAAGTGATAGACAGAGACCTTGGACTTGGCATTTTTGATGAACAACGAAGTGAGCACTATGTGTTGATGAAAAGAAAAGCCACACCCTCACAGAAGTACAAATGTTCTTCCATAGCGAGTTTTGAGGTCGTGACACAGCCTTTCATGCCATGGGAGGAAGAGTATTGGGGGCAATATGGCATTGGACTTTCAACGCTGGAACGTTACAACGTAAAGAGCATCAGCAGTTGTACATTCAAGAAATCGTCCGGTGGAAACTTTGCCGTTTACGGTTCAAAGGCTATTCCGACCTACGGATATTTCTTCGATGACGGACGTAGGCTGAAGATTTACAGGCCTAAGGCAAAGACACGTTTCATGTATGCCGGTCACTTCCCAAAGCCCTATATCTTCGGGCGTGAGCAACTGTCTGAAGAAGGATCACTCGTTTTCGTCACAGGTGGCGAGAAAGATGTCATGTCGCTGTCGGCGCATGGATTTCCGGCCTTGACATTTAACAGCGAGACGGCCAACATTCCCGAAGATGTAATGGATGAACTTTCCCAACGATTCCGTCGAATCATTTTTCTCTATGATACAGATGAAACCGGGCAAAGGGAATCTGCTTTGCGGATACAACAGTACGGCGAGAAATACAACGTTCAGAAACTTGACCTACCGCTGTCCGGAGAGAAATCGGAAAAGGACATCAGTGATTTCTTCCGTCTGGGGCACACCGCAGAAGAACTGCAAGCAATGATAGAAAAGCTATAATTATCGAAAAATGAAATTAGAAAAAATAAGTAAACCTATATTCAGGCACGCAGGAGGAAGCTCCGATAATATTCGGATCAGAACCTTGACAGATGCTGCCACGCCAAGTATAATGGGCATTGATGTTAAGGAGTTTCCGGAGGTTCATTCGGTCTCCTACCGTTTTCTCTCCAAGACCTATCACGGGGTGGGTGTCATAAACCAGAACAACGGGATAGAATTTGTTGGCCAAGACCTGACGGACTCCCCCATGACGTTGAATAGTTCCGGCGTGACTTTTCTTCCCATGGAGAAAGAGCACAGGAGCGACAAGTTGTGTATGTTCGCAGACATGATGGATTATTTGGCCTACCAGACCTTGCAGAAGAATGGCTTTGTCAGGCTGCCTTCAGACTGTGATTTCATGATTATGTCGGATGTAAGGAATTTCATCCATATCTCGGTCGAAGGAGATGACTATGATATGGTTTATCTCTACTTTCCCAATGATGTCATGGGCTGCACCATAACCAAGACATTAAAGGATCGGTATGGCAAGCATGCCATTGAGTGTAATCCCCTGTACAAAGGTTATAACAACCTGTTGCAGTTCGTAAAAGCCATTGAGATCACCACAAACAGCAAATAGAGCCGTATGGTATATGTCATAATCATCCTTGTCTTGCTGATAGCTTTGGGAGTAGCTTTCTATTATGAAATCACCCATAGCTACGACGATGACAAGTTCAGGAAATGAAAGATAAAGGGATTGATGTAAGTGCATCCTTTCCAAATATAAAACGCTAACAAGTAAAAGTATGATTAATTATGTTTTAAGTATTGAAACCGGAGTTACGGATCTAGTCCGTACCCCCGAGTACTATCAGACAGCCACTTTTGTGCAAAAGAAAGAAGAGCTCTTGGCTCTGATTTATCAAAAGAAGAAACTCAAGCCTTTTGCCAGCATGAAGCTCATAAGGAGTATCAGTTTCTTTATCAAGCGCTCCATCAGCCTTTGGCAGTTACAAGGTCTTGCAAACAAGATAGAAACGATGTTCGGCCCATCTTGTTTCCAAATCTCCATCGACAGAGAGAACAATACCGTTCACATGCTCTGTGGCTGGATAGATAAAGAGACAGGTGAGTGCATCGTGCTGAACCGTACAGAACAAAAGAGGCTTTCCGTCCTGATCCTGGATTATTTGGACTTGCCACGTCCCCGGTGCGCCGACATGTGGTTGAGATACTTTCTGCTGAACAAATTTGACAATGACAATTCTGTCTTCAGCAGACAGATAGAGTTTCTTGAAAGGTCTGAATATGAGAGTTTAAGTTATCCGGTATTACGGGATAGTCTCAAATACGTGGAGATGGTATGTAAAGGATTACTGAAATAAAAAATACACTTATGAGATTTTTAAAGATTTATTTGGCCAGCAGCTGGCGGAACAAGCATTTCGAGAATTTATTGAACGTCCTACGGATTCAGGGTTACTATACCTATGACTTCAAGCATCCCGAGGACAATGAACTAAGCGGATTCAGTTGGGAGAAAGTCGATAAGGACTTCAAGAAGTGGACTTGTAGGGATTTCAAGGAAGGGCTTCACCATCCCGAGGCTGTCAAAGCATTTGAAAAAGATTTTCACGCCATGCAGGAAGCGGACTATTGTGTCCTCCTCTTACCGTGTGGCCGCTCTGCCCATTCTGAAGCCGGTTGGATGAAAGGGCAAGGCAAGAAAGTGTTTGTCCTTGATATGTCCGAGAAACCAACGCCCGAGCTGATGTACCAGATGTTTGATGCGTATGTGACGAGACCGATTGATTTGGTAGAACACATTGAAGCAGCATTCCATAAGGACAATATGCTACTTAAAGAAAATTTCAGCACACATGGACAGAGTGACAAAGAGACGGACTAACCTCTTGTATAATTTAAGAAAGAAAGGAGTCAGATGTTTGACCAAGGAGCGTATGATTTTCTTTCCCTATGGAGAGGACCCCAATGAAGTCAGGCAAATTGTCTGTTTATGCAACGAGTATCATTTCCATGTACAATTGGAACTTCAATAGCACATTTAATATTAAAAGTATACACAGAATGAAAAAGATAAAGGATTTAACCGTAACAGTAACCTATACTGTTGGTTTGCATGACGTAGAAGTCAGCGAAAAGGTTTATGATGATCTAAACGCCTTGGCAGATAAAGGGCGTGTAAACTGTGATCTTATGAATTTGGACGAGCAAGTATGTACTGGTTTCGAGTGGCTTTCTGATCATATTCACGAAAGTGACGCTTGTGATTGGAATTATGAAGTTGATATGGAATAATCTTAAATGTGGCCAATAGAAAATGAAACATATATATCTTTTTATAGGTGCTGCCATTATTACCTACCTCTTAATATCGCTGGCAACATTGGATTTGATGTGGTGTGTGCACAACACTCCTTGGATATGGATAGCGGTAATACCACTCTTTCTATTCTTATATTTCTTCGTATTCATGTGCTTTCATGAAGAAATGGGATTTAGGGAAGATCGCGCAATGCAGCAGACTCTCGCGGTAGCCAAAGCCAACAAGCTGATAGAAAAGTTGCAAGAGCAACTTCCAAATATGTTCCAAGGATTGGTTGATATGTCAATGGCAGAGATTAGAGACAGTCTTAGAGCGGTGAATGAAGAGCAAGCTCGCAAAGTTGCTACCCTTTCAACTGATATTTACAACGTGCTGGAACGACGTCAAAAACTTCTCGACCTGGAACGTAAGGTCAAGCAACATAAAGGACAGCCTATGCTCTTGACAAAAAGAGAAACAGCGTCCTTGTTACTTGTTGATTATTCTACCCTTAGAAAATGGGCAAGGAAAGGATTTCTTGTCCCCACAAGGATTACTCCCCACCGTGAGTTATATCGTTATAGTGATGTTCTAAAAATATTGGAGGGCAAGGTATGAAAGATATACTTAAAGTTTTAAAGAAATATCCCGATTATACGGTGATTGCACATGCCACGGGCTTATGCTGTCCCGAAGGCGACATGGATTTCATGAGAGACAACCCCCTTCTTGTAGGGTGGTGCGAAACGAACATTGGCCACATGATGGTCATGGAGTGCCCCAAATGCTTCACGAAATTCAGATACCACGCAACAGGACATTGGGACGACACCCTTGACGAGTTCAGGGAGAGCATAGAGGACAAACTGTATCACGACAGTCTGTCGCCTGTGCACTTTGCCAACGCAGCCGAATTGTGGAAAATGATTACTAAATAGATTAAAGATTATGATACAGATTTGTACAACGAAAGAGCAGTCACAACGACTGTTGGATTTAGGAATACAGCGTAAAACCGCCGATATGTTTTGGCCTTTGAAATCTTCTTTCCCCGAGGTCTGCAATGATGGAGACCAGTACCAAGCCGACTATCCTGCATGGTCACTTGGATCATTGATAAATCTGCTTCCAGATGTAATTTTTGCTCCCAATCGCACATTTAGATTAGAAATAAGGAATAGAAGTATTTCTTATGTAAATGGAGATTCCCTTTTTAAAATAGAGGAAAATAAAGGTGTCTTTGAAAACTGTTTCTCCATGATAGAGTGGCTTGTTGAACATAAATATTTAAAACCATGATGAATAAGGGATTAGAACACGAGTTTGAGCAATTAGGTAGGACAAAGAAATGCAAGTTCATATCGCAGCATGTAGATTTGGCTTCTCCTGAAGCTATTGCCAAGTATGTAAAAGGGTATCTTTTTGACGTACTTAAAGATGTTGGTGATGATGAGTATATCGCCACATATCTTCGGAATAAAGGTTACAAGGTAGAGGGTAATATAGAATAGCAAATGGAAAACATCAAATTACTCTATATAGACTTGTTCTGCGGAGCCGGTGGAACTTCCACCGGTGTTGAACATGCAAAGTTAGATGGAACAAAGTGTGCGAGGGTAGTCGCCTGTGTCAACCATGATGCGAATGCAATCGCATCGCATCAGGCAAACCACCCCGACACATTACACTTCACCGAGGATATTCGCACACTTGACCTTACCGGTCTTACAGCCCATTTGAATCGAATGAGAATGAAATATCCATCAGCTTTAGTTGTCCTATGGGCTTCACTTGAATGCACCAACTTCAGCAAGGCCAAAGGCGGCCAGCCACGCGATGCAGACAGCCGGACGCTTGCAGAGCACCTTTTCCGTTATATCGAGCAGCTGGCCCCAGACTATATACAGATTGAGAATGTGGAAGAGTTTATGAGCTGGGGGGACATGGACGATAAAGGACACCCTATCTCAAAGTTAAAAGGATGCAGCTATGTTCGTTGGACAAATAAAGTTATCTCTTACGGCTATCATTATGATTGGCGTTTGCTGAATGCCGCCGATTTTGGTGCATATACCTCACGCAAGAGGTTTTTCGGTCAATTTGCGAAGAAAGGCCTCCCCATAGCTTTTCCTGTTCCAACATTCTCGAAGAATGGTGACAGTGGCATGTTTCATGCTACAAGAAATGGAAGCCTGTTCGTGAAGTGCTTGACATGGATGATACTGGCCAAAGCATCTTTGATAGGAAGAAGCCACTATGCGAGAAAACCTTGAAGCGAATTTACGCAGGCCTAATCAAATTCGTCGCCGGTGGAAGGGAAACGTTTCTTGTTAAGTATAATTCAATGAACCAGACAGGAAAATACACAGCTCCAGGAATTGACGAGCCTTGCCCAACTGTCGCTTGCCAAAACCGTCTGGGTATTGCCAATGTCAGCTTCATGTCCAAGGCATTCAGTGGAGATCCGTATTCCAAGAACCAATCGATAGACATTCCTGCCGGAACTGTCACCACTAAGGATCACCATTTCTTTATTACTGCTTACTATGGTAATGGAGGGAACCATTCTGTTGAATCGCCATGCCCTACGCTTACCACAAAAGACAGGCTGGGATTGGTTTCAAGTCGTTTTTTGGCAAATGAATATTCCGCTGGTGGTCAACTTTCCAGCATTGATTCACCTTGCCCTGCAGTATTGACAACACCGAAGCAAAAAGTAGTTGACTGCTTCTTGATGAACCCACAGTTCAACTCTGCAGGTGGAGATATCAATAAGCCGTGCTTCACTTTGATTGCCCGGATGGATAAGATGCCCCCTTACCTTATCTCCACAGAAAAAGGTATCGGTATAAGGATATTTGAAACGGACAGTGAAATGACTTGCAAGATAAAGGAGTTCATGGCCATGTACGGAATCATAGACATCAAGATGCGCATGTTGAATATAAATGAGCTGAAACGCATCATGGGTTTCCCTGACAATTATATCCTTGTGGGAACCCAGGCCGAACAGAAGAAGTATATCGGCAATGCCGTTGAAGTGAACATGAGCAGGGTACTCTGCGAGTCGCTTTGCGCAGCTCTTATTTCTAAGGCAATAGCAATATAGAACTAACATCCGAAAGATAAGACAACCAAAAGAATAGATATGAAAAGAACTATTTTCACACATCACTTAAAAAAATATGCAAAAACCATTCAGGGAAAATCCAACAACCAATTAAGAGGATACATGGATGGTTATATCAAAGCTTTGGAAGTTGTCGAAGGCAAGCTTCTTGGGCTTGCCCCCCAGACAGTTGATCAAGATTTTCAATCCAAGGCCTACAAGTGTTTTTTTGAAGAAATACAACATATGGTTAATCTGGAGGCTTGTGTCGTAAAGGATGTAGAGAAGTTTGTTAAAACTTACAAAGTTCCTACCGTAGGTGTCAAAGAATTGTCCACAAGGGAATGCTTGGATATTCTCTACGAAGTTGAAGATTACTTTTGGGGAGACCGTAGTGGTTTTGATAAGATAATGCACGCTCAAATGGTATTCGCAAAGGAACTCCGTAAGAGAATAGCAGCACTACAACCAAATATTAAAACTCAAAAATAGATCGTTTATGAATCCAGAATGTAAACTTTCCTCTTCAGGAGTCAACCAATCGCAATCAGGTAAAACTTTTTATTATGTTGCCACATGCCTATTGCTCTTGCTGATGGTCAATAAGCCATACAAAACCTCTGCAAAGGGTTTCCGTCTATATCTACGAAAGTGCAGGAGAGTCAGCAAGCTGCTCCTTGCTCAAATACTTTGTGGAATCTTCAAGTTAATAGATAAATATATAAAATCCCATAAGACAAAATAATTAAGCATAAAAGTTTTGTAAAACAAAATATATTATGTATCTTTGCAGGCGTATAGCCGTATATACAGCTATACGTATATAAGTCAATAAAGGAATACGATAATACGTATATATAAAAAATATAAATCAAACGGTATGGAAAAGCAAGCAAATATTATCTCATTTGCCAACCACAAAGGAGGGGTTGGCAAGACTACCACTACTGCCAGTGTAGGTTCTATCCTTGCCTCTATGGGAAACAAGGTGTTGTTGGTGGACATGGATGCCCAAAGCAATCTTACTACCTCCCTGTTAAAAGATAATCAAGTTGATCAGACCATCTATGATGCTCTTTCCGCCTCTTGCAGGGGTACGGCTTACAGCCTGGCAATCTATCCGATAGCAGAAAATCTTGACATCGTTCCATCTTCATTGCGTCTTGCATCTGCCGACCTTGAACTATCTTCTGTCATGGCGAGAGAACACATCCTTACAGACATATTACAGGAAAAGAAGGCTGATTATGACTACATCTTAATAGATTGTCCCCCATCTTTGGGGCTTCTTACTCTTAACGCAGTTACAGCATCAGATTTGGTTGTCATACCTCTGCTTGCAGAAGTACTGCCTTTCCAGGGTCTTACTATGATCAGCGATTTTGTCAGAATGGTAAAGCAGAAGCTAAATCCAAAGATTGAGATTACCGGTATTCTCCTCACTCGTTGGGAAAAATCCAATTTGAGCAGACAGATCGAGGATGGTCTTAGGGCCAAGCTTGGCGATAAAGTGTTCCAAACCAAGATCCGAAAGAACATCAAGATTGCCGAAGCTCCTCTGGAAGCCGTCAATATTGTTGACTATGATCCGAAGAGCAACGGAGCTGCTGATTACAAGGCTTTCGTAGGAGAACTTTTAGACAGGACAAAGAACCTATAAATTTACATTTATGAGCAAAGGTATTAACAAAAACTCCATGAGCAGTCTTTTGGAAGGACTTACTTCTGTCAGGAGTACAACTCCGGAAGATAATCACCAGCCAAATCCAAGCTCCAATTCAAAGGAGAAAGTAACATCCATCCCAGGGGATAAACCGATATCTAAAGGTGGTTCAAAGGAAAGAATATGTACCTCCGTCGATAAGAACGTCATGAATAAGATACGTACCATATCAGAAACAGAGGGTATTCAAATCAATGAACTTATTACCTTAGGTCTTGACATGGTTATATCTAAATATGAAGAGACGCATGGGGCGGTGCGACCTAAAAAGATTAACAAAGGCAATATAGACAATATCTTTCGTTAAGGCTGGAAGTCCATACTACCATCTTTAGTACACATAGGAAGGACGAGCAATCAGTAATGGTCACTCGTCCTTGTATGTTTATGCAAGCAGAAACACCGGAATACATAATATGGAATTTATAGTCTTTCACTATTCAGGATAGTAGCTAATTGTTCTGCGGTGTGCCCCAGACGGAAGAAATCACTGATGTCCTTTTCCGATTTTTCACCTGAAAGAGGAAGCAGGACTCTTCTTACATTATATTTTCCAGTATATTCCTGTACTCGCTTTTTCGACTCACTTTGTCCTGTTGCATCCATATCATAAAGGATAACAATTGTCCGAAACCTTCCGGCAAGTTGTTGCATAAGACTGTCAGGGAGCTTGGCAGTCTCGCTATTCAGGCATATCGCATGGAACCCATGTGCTGCCAACGACATGACATCTTTTTCCCCACTGGTGATGAAGATATATTCGCCTTGTGGCGGTAGCTGTTCCCAACCGAAAATGTATGGTCTCGGAAGAACACCAGCATAGAGAAATCTGTTTTTGGAGCAAGGAGAATAAATCTTGATACCATCATTATTATTAAAGAGGTATCCAAAAGCCGGATACTTTGCTGTTCCATAAACAGTAAATTTCTTTCCATTCTCTTTTGACATTCTGCATGCCAAAAGGCTTGCAACATGATAGTCTTCCAGCGTATCCTGACCAATTCCATAACGCTGCCAAAAACACAGTTCCTCCATGGTAAAAGGCTTTTCCTTGTATTGGAATGAAAGTGTGGAGGAAGTCTCCGGCTTCTGTCTCTTTACAAGTCGTTTATAGATGGTTTCTGTTTGTGGAAATGGATTATTGAACAATCCCAGGCAAAGCTCTTTGTCTATCACCTTCAGGATATCCTTAAATGCAGTCTTTACATTCATATTGCACAGTCTGGCCACAATGACAAAGCAGTTGCCACAGAAGCTGCTATCGCCAAAATCCTGTAAATAATACTCCACTTGTCCGTATGTGTTTTTATTCGCATACAGATGGCATGATGGGCGGCTGTCTTCCCTGAAGGGATTTTTAAAGATTCTCTTCAGGCATATATCGCCTAAGTAATGTGTAAACACATCCAGTCCACCACCAGTCAGATAAAGTATTTGTTGTCTTTCGTTCATTTTTTCTTGTTGGAATGTTAGTTGATCATATTGCCCGTCAAGCCGATAGCACAGCTAAAAATGTAATACAGTGAATGAGATTGTAGTCTACGGTGAGCTGTTAATCCTCATTGTCCCAGTCAATCAGTCCGATAGCATAATGATGCGTATCAAAGTAGTAGCTCATGGAATGCAGTTTTATTTCCTCATACAAGCTACCCTGATATGTCACCACGGCTTCGTCTTCTCCAAGAGCGCAAATAGCGTCATACACCTCTCGACGTTCTTTCAGAAAATTCTCTACATCATCGAAGTTGTCGAAATCTGATATGATTTCCTGCACTTCGTTCTCGTAATAATTATTGGCATCATCGGCTGTAAACAACAGATAGTCGTCACCATAGTCCTCGGCTGTGCGAGTAAAAGGATCGTATGCCCGATTACCTGTTCTATACCAAAGACTCCAACCATCGCGTTTGTGGAAGATCTCAATACAGAGATTATGCTGTTCTGCATATTCACATGCTTCTTCCATAGAGTCAAAGCCGATGATGGCCTTTTTCAGATAGCGTGGATAACCATTACGCTCCGATGTCGTTTCAATCAACTCAAGGCCAGCTTTTGCCGCCAAATCAATAAAATCAAACTGTGTCATATCATTTCCCCGTCATGCCGATAGGTCAGCTTTAATTGTTTTATGAAGTTAATATTTTATTCTGGGCATCCTGATTCTCAACCTTTTTAGGTTTTTTGTTTCTTCGACCCGAACTTTTTTTTATCATTCCGGTGTAACCGTCATCTCGAACCTTTTATGTGCAAGGTGAAATCGTGGGCGTTAAGGGAACCTAAGGCAAACAATTGGCCGGTAAAAGTTTTCAGGAAACCGTAATCTATGATTTCGGAGGGTCATGAAAAGTTTTCCGCCAATAAGGAGCATTCCGGTGTTTGCTGTGTTCCCTGCCTGCGATACCTTTGCAGAATAAAAGTCGAAGATGACTACAAGCGGATGAAAAGTGAGGTCGAAACCAGAAACGGAAATGAAAAGATAGATAAAAGTGAGTGTAAAATAAACACCGAAGGTAAGTCAGACAGATATATTGTTTTTCATGCGTATATATGTATTATTGTATATACGCCAATATGTATATACGGTAATAAGTATATAAGAATGATATAGGAATAACAAGATAAGAGGAGCAGCACCCATGACTCATCTAATTTACTCGTTTTAGCAAAAATCGGAATAGTTCATAATTTTAAAGTCCCGAATTTTAACACAAAAAGGCCGTAAATCCGCCTAAAACATTTTGAAAATGTTAATATAAGAGTTTCTTTTTTTTAAGGCTGTCTTTCTGATATTAAGTCATTTATTTTGTAGCCAATAAATAAAAAGAATATGGGATCATTCGGTATATACGCAATCGTAGTGACATTCATCTTTGTTATCTATTATGTAGTCATGATCTGCCTGGATTTGTTCGGCCCGAAAGGAGAGAAGAAAGAAAGTGTAGAAGTTATTCGCGCCAGCGTGCCTATTAACAATGCGGATGCCACACCAGCAGTCTCACCTGTCAGAATCAGTGAGACCGGTGAAGGCAAGTATCAGATAGAACGCCCCGGTGAAGAAGAACCGGAGAAATACGGACATGAGACAGAAGAAGCATCTTACAATAAGGCCAGTGAAGGTGCGGAGACTTCTCAATTTGATCAGAATCCTCTTACGGCTGAAGATATTGCAGCGTCCGACGCCGAGGAATTGGCCATGCAGGCAAAAGCCAAGGCAGACTCGATAAAGCAGAACTTCAACAGTGTGTCTCCGGACATTCAGGGAGCTGTGTATGTAGACGAGTTCGTTGAAGATTATGCAGCCGCCTATTTGAAAGCCAAGAGGGAAGACGAGCAGGCTGAACAATTTAGTTTCTAAGTTATGAAGACATTCAAATCCAAGACATATTTGCTGTTGTCGGCATTACTGTTGCTCACGCAACCCGTCATGGCCACCTGTGGTACGACGGATTACAGTGGCAATTCAGGCCGGTTATATAATATGGTGGTATTCATCTTGACATGCTGTACAGCCGTATTGTATCTGCTTTATGCCATAGCAGCCCTTTTATCCATATACAGCGCGACGAGCATCTATATCAAGATGCAGGCAGGGGAAGAAGGATTTACGAAAAGCATCATTATTTTGGTCGGCAGCTGCCTTTTCCTGCTTATAGCGACTATCGTCCTTCCAGCCTTCTTTGGTTTCCAGTTCGGCGTGACCGACAGACTTTGGTAATTGTTTTATTACATATTATTTATTAATTATTTATTTAAAAAATCAAAGACAATGAATCAGACTTTGTCAGTAATGGTAAGCGGAGCCAAGAGCTTTTGTATCTCCGCAAGTAAGAAAATCAAGGCCGTAGTGATGGACCCCCGCTTTGTAGCAGTTATGCTGTTGCTGGTCGTTTGCACGGTAGCAGCAGATGCCCAGAGCATGGACTCCGGTGCACAGGCAATCGGTAAGGCAACTGATGCGCTGAAGAAGTACATCCCTGTTATAACGAAGTGTGCTACGTCATTGCAGGTATTGTTGCCATTCTCGGTGCCATCTCCGTTTACGTCAAGATGAACAACGAGGAGCAGGATGTCAAGAAGAGCATCATGATGATTGTCGGTGCCTGCATCTTCTTCGTGGCGGCAGCCCAGGCATTGCCACTGTTCTTCGGACTCTAAGACGAGGAATATGGCAACAGTCAAAAGCGACTATCCCGATTACCCGGTATTCAAGGGGCTTCAAAAGCCTCTTGAATTTCTGGGTCTTCGAGGAAGATACATTGTATGGGCCGCTGTCACCGTTGGCGGAGGTCTGTTGTCATTCTTGATTGGCTATGTGATTTTCAGTTTTCTTGTTGCATTAGCGTTGCTGACAATTTTTCTGTCAATAGGAGGAGTCTCCATTTTTGTCAAGCAACATAAAGGTCTCCATTCCAAGAAATCCCCGAAAGGTATCTACATTTTCAGCCATTCAAGACATTATTAGAATATTCATATTGATTGTAAGCAAAACAAATTCATGATTACCCTAATCGTCATATTGGTCTTTACCTCCATCTTGTTGGGAATATACATTTCCATCAAAGCCTTCGGTACTGGCAGCAAACGCGCCAAGGTGTTTGAAGACATCTACTTCAGCTTTGAGGATGTCAATGAGATCGGTGTGGTCTACACAAAAAAAGGCGATTATTCAGCCATCCTTAAGATGGACAATCCCGTCAGGAAGTACTCTGCTGATACGGACGGTTATTACGAGTTCACTTCCCTTTTGGCATCCGTCCTACAAGTGTTAGGTGAAGGATATGCCATTCACAAACAGGATATTTTCGTCCGTAAGAACTTCAATATGTCGAGCATCGCAGGAAAGGACACCGATGTGAGAAAGCGTTTTCTTTCCGATGCCTATTTCAAGTTCTTCAACGGTCGTCCCTATATAGATTCTGAAACCTATCTCACCATCTCCCAACGTGGTCGAAATGGCGGTTTGAAGGCATACGATGCCGACAAGTGGCGCGATTTCCAAGTCAAGATACAGAAAGTCCATGACCGTCTGAAGAGCGAGAACATCAACTGTCGCTTTCTCACTGGTGACGAATGTCAGGAATATACCGAGCGTTTCTTTGCTGTTGATTTCAATAACGAGGTTGTTTCTATGAATGACTTCAAGGTGGAGTCCGAGAAGATCGGCATGGGCGATGACCAGTTGAAAATCTACAGCCTCTTGGATGTAGATGATCCCGGTCTTCCCGGCACCCTTCGCCCTTATGCCGACATCAATGTCAACAACTCCGTCATGCCGCAGGATCTGCTTTCCGACCTTAGCACACTCCCTGATGTAGACACGCTTATTTACAATCAGGTCATCTTTCTTCCCAATCAGAAGCGGGAGATTTTAAAATTGGAGAAAAAGAAGAACCGTCATGCTTCCATTCCCAATCCGAATAATCAGATTGCCGTTGAAGACATCAATAACGTACTTAATGAAGTAGCTCGTGACGGAAAACAATTCGTCTATGCCCATTACAACCTCATTGTAAAGACCTCGGCAGACAGAAACCTGCAAAAGATCACCAACTGTTTGGAGAACCTTTTGGCAAGATACAGCATGCACCTGTCAAAGCGTGCCTATAACCAATTGGAGTTGTTCGTTGCCAGCTTCCCCGGCAACTGCTATGAACTCAATGCCGACTACGACCGTTTCCTGACACTTTCCGACCCTGCACTCTGCCTTATGTATAAGGAGCGTCAACAGAAAGGGGATGACACGAACCTGAAATGTTACTACACAGACAGGCAAGGCGTACCGATGCCTGTTGACGTGTCAGGCAAGGAAGGAAAGATTAGATATACCGACAACTCCAATTTCTTTGTCCTTGGCCCTTCCGGCAGTGGCAAGTCCTTTTTCATGAATACCGTCATGCGGCAGTACTACGAGCAGGATACCGATATTGTCATTGTAGATACCGGCGACAGCTACGAAGGTCTTTGCAGCTATTTCGAGGGCATATACATCACCTATTCAAAGGAACACCCCATCTCGATGAACCCTTTCAAGATAGAGAAAGCCGAGTATGAGCAGAACTTCCAGGCAAAAAAGGACTTCCTTAGGAATATCATCTTCCTGATCTTCAAGGGAAACGGCGAGCCCACAAAGCTCGAAGAAACCATCATCAACCAAACCCTCATAGAATACTTCGAAGAGTATTTCACCCCATTTGAAGGCTTTACCGAAGAGCAGCGCGACAACATGCGCCATGTCATGGAGCTTGAAGACAAACGTACCGGCAAGTATGAGGAATACGAACAGGAGCTGGAAAAACGTTACGGAGTATCTGATGATATTGACGATATAGAAGAAGATGATGACGATGAAAGGAAGAAACAGCGCGACCTCCGTCTCCGTGACAAGCTGCAAGCCGTCATCGACGATTCCGCCGCTACTGAAGGAGAAAAAGACAATGCGAAGAGCCAGCTGCTCCGTCGCCTTACTCCCGAACTCATAGAGAGTAAGTATCTTCAGCGGATCAACAGGAAAATCGACAAGATAGAACGCCAGCGTAAGAAGATGAGGGTTACGGAACTCAACTTCAACACCTATTATGAGTTCGCCATTGAGCGTATTCCTCAAATCATGAAGCAGGATCAGGTTAAATTTGCCATCAACGAGTTTGCCACGATCCTAAAGCCGTTCTATAAGGGAGGGGAGATGGAATACACACTCAACAACGAAATGGATTCCTCCCTGTTCAATGAGAAGTTCATCGTATTCGAAATTGACAAAATAAAAGAGAATCCCGTCCTTTTCCCTATTGTCGTGTTGATCATCATGGATGTCTTCACGCAGAAGATGCTCTTAAAGGAAGGCCGGAAATGCCTGGTCATAGAAGAAGCATGGAAAGCCATTGCCACCCCTGTCATGGCCACCTATATACAGTATCTATACAAGACAGCCCGTAAACACTGGGCCATGGTCGGCGTGGTAACGCAAGAAATACAGGACGTTACCGAGTCCAAGATTGTTAAGGAAGCCATCATCAACAACTCCGGCGTGTTCATGCTACTTGACCAGAGCAAGTTCAAGGACAAATTCGATAATATCAAAAAGACCTTGGCTCTGACCGACATCGACTGCAAGAAGATTTTCACCATCAACCGCTTGGAGAATAAGGAAGGCCGTTCCCCATTCAAGGAAGTGTTCATCAAACGTGGTCAGGAAGGCGATGTGTACGGCATTGAAGAACCGCCGGAGTGTTACATGAGTTACACGACGGAGAAGGTAGAGAAACTTGCCCTGAAACTCTACAAGAAGATTCTCCAATGTGATCATCAACACGCCATTGAAGCCTTCGTGCGTGATTGGAAACGCTCCGGAATCAAGAGTTCCTTGGAATTTGCACGGAAAGTACTGAAAGAAAGAAAAGTGTTAGACAATTAAACTCATCAATCATATGCGTCGTTTCATCGCTATCATCCTTTTGATCCTCTCGGTGACATCCATGTCAGCGCAGTCGTATCATGCCATCAACATTGATGCGAAGACCGTGGCAGCCATGACCGCCGCATATGCGATAGAGGAAGAGACAGAACGGAAGACAGCCTCTGATGTAGACTCCATCTTAGGACACTACACCAAGGCCAGTCTTTCCACAGCCGGCATCTACCTGTCAAAGTTGAAAGACAGGAACGCCATGCGTGAAGTCGGAGTTTTCGGCAGCGATGAGAACTACTATTACCAACGCATTCTCTATTTGGTGAAGGACGGCATCATGCCCAAGCTCATTGTCGTTGCAGCCAAGATGGTCAAACAGCCCGACAATGCCCTCTATTGGGGGCCATACTTGTTCAAGACCACCAAGAATGTCGAGCAGCTCTGCAAGCAGTTTGAACTTGTCGTTACCAATGGAAAATTGTCGTTCAAGGATGTAACTTTCTTGGTTGTCAACGAGAAGCTGCAAAAAGTCTTCGACTTGGCCCAGCTTGGCAATGTCAACTGGAAAGAACTCTTGGAGAAAGTCGGAGATTTCAACATCAAAGCAGCCAAGGAGGATATCAAGAACGACATCGGCAAACTCGGAGGTGTACTTGCGACCGCAGGAAAAGGTGCTGTGGACAGCAATATGAGGGACTTCTCCGCCATTGGCAGGATCTTCAAATCCAAGCCAAGTGAGATTTACCAGTTATATCAGACTTTTCGGAGCAAATATGAAAGCATCCGCAATGCCGGAAATGTCAAGGCCATTTTGATGAGTGTCATCGGTTCGAATAGTGCAGATGCCGTTTCACGTCTGTTCCAAGTAGACAATTACAGCATCACGGGTTATGTGAGCAACTATATCAAGGAGTTGCAAGGCCAGCACTACAAGCAACGCTGGTATATCTATTCAGAGGATAAAGGTCAGAAAGTGGTTGCTACCTACCATCCCTCCCATCCTTCGAATACGAACAACAGCGATCATTGGGACAACTGGCTCTTTAAGGAGAATTATATGAGGACCGGTACGCCAGACTATCCCACGCTCACCACTTCTGAATACAATCAGTTGAAGGCTGCTGCAGAAAGTGCCACTGGCTGGAGTCCTACACGAAAAGGTGAATATGAAAGGAACAATCCCGGCCATACAATAACCCTAAAATACGAAACAGCCTCCTACACTTATTCATATGATAAAAAGGGAGGTACTTTCAGCCATTCAAGACATTGGCGAGGCAAACACTGGACAGTGTATATGACGGTGACAGACTCATGGAACATCAAGCACGAGGTGCATGAAGAGATTTTCGATTCCGAGTCTATGGACGAAGAAACATTCAGAAAGCGTATGGAGAGCCAACTCAAATACTACAACAGCTTGGAGAGCGACAAAGCCGCTTCCCAACGCGTTGTGTATAAGTTAGGCTTCGATGCCAGGAAATACTACACCATAGCAGACGAGAACAAGATGAAAGGCTGCAACTCCGTAGTGTTTTTAGCCAAGTGCGACGATGGTGCAACCCTTGCAGAGGGGTCATTTAATTGGAAAGAGAATGGAAATCAGGGAAGTCACTTGGAAGACCCCAAATCGAAGAATTTCGCTTTGGACTATACACAGGTGAGCACGAATGGGGCCAACGAGCTACAGCAGAAAAAGAAAGGCTGTCAGGACGAGATTAATAGCCTTGAAAATCAGATTCGCTCCATGGACAAACAGATGAGTTCATTGGTCTTCCAGATGAACCAAGCCAAGATGGCCCACGATAACAACAAGGTTGCCGCGCTCCGTGCACAATATGACGCTATCAGCAACAACCAAGCTGCATTGAAACGTCAGCTTTCGCAGGTTCAATCCAACTTGGCGCAGATAGACAACGCCATAGCGGAATACTATAAAGATCTTAGTGAAGATAATGGCGGTCCTTACCGAATCAATTCCAATATGAGAGAGTTGGAGAGTCTGTTCCAGCTTTCCTGGCAAGATGCCGGAGAATGGGTTAACGGCGATGGCCAATACACCTTTGTCCGTCATGCCTATTGCGCACAGGTAAAGAGCCAGGTGACTTATACGGCAGTCTTGAAGCTCCAATCGAAGCCCAAGCATTTCCTTGGCATCCGCATCCACCGTGCCATATTGAGTGTCGATTACAAGCTCTCTGCCGCCTATTCAGCAGAGAATGTCATAGAGACGATGAATCTTGATATGAGCCTGTCCGAAAAAGAGCGTGCCGCGAAAGTCAACGAGCGTCAGAAACAGTTGATGGAAGACATGCCGGACTGTTCCATCACGGTGAGATACAACTATGCCAAGAATATGCCTAATGAGGAAGGTTCAGATGCCATCCATCTGCTTTGGGCAAGCGACCGGTTAGATGTGGCAAGGGATGTGGAATATCAGCTTAGCGTCATCTATTCCCAGTTAGTTCTTTTGGAAAAGGTCATGAATGACCGCCAGACTATCAAAGATTTCCTGACTAACCAACTGTTGAATCCCATTACGAGAAAGTCCCGTGGCACTATTGCCGAATACGCCTTAGGGCGATGGACGGACGCAAGTGACAAAGCCAAGAAAGTTTCTTCAAGCCCCACTTCTCAAAAAGCAAAGCCATAGGCAGCAATTAAGACATTAACATAGATAACAGCAGACATGAACAAATGGATATACATATCGTTGATGAGTTTATGCCTTCTTTTCATTCCAAAAGAAACCAAGGCAATAGACTTACCTACTGACCCTGCCTCTTTGGAAGCCATGATCAGTAATCACAAGACGGTTAAGGCCATGTTGGAGTTACGTGCTCTCGCAGAGGAAGGTGTGCGTGCCTATCATAAGAAGAGTATGAAGACAATGGAAGACTATACTTCGGTTAACAAGAAGTTGGACAGATACAGGAAGTGTTTCGACATCATCGACCTCATTCTGAACGGTACTGCAACAGGCTTCCACGCTTACAACAGCTTTGGCAACTGCAAAAGAAACCTTTCCGCCTATTATAAGCTTTTGGACACCTATAAAAAGGAAATTCTCCTGCATGGAGCCGTTTGGTCAAGTGACACCATCATCCTTAATGCCAGCCAACGAGCTGTCGAAGGAGTCTTTAAGGGTGTTTCAGAGCTAAGGAAGTCTTATTTGGAGTTGTCAGAACTCGTGTCAGGTGTAAGAAACTGTACTACGTCTGATTTGATGATTATTCTTAATGACATCAATGATTCTATTGATAAAATAGAAAGTAGCATCAGGCATTCCTACATGGAATTGTGGGCATATATGACCGTGAGGATGGGATTTTGGAAGAAAGAGTTCTTCATGGCAAGGACTGTCAAGGAAATTGCCACTGATGCTTTGGGACGATGGCTTGGCAACTCCGTCCAGGCATTTCAATGTTTGGAGCAACACAGGTCATTCCAGCACGCCCCATTGGGTGGTGGCGGTATCATAGGAGGAAGACACTATGACTAAATTCAAAAGAATACATATCCTGCTTAGGAACAGGATTACGCTCTTGATAGGACTGCAGGCAACAGTTCTTCCGGCTTTCAGCCAAGGTTATGTGCAAGTCACGAAAAACCATGAGGAGTACATCATGCAGCAGTTCACCACAATGGAAACCGGTGCAGGGGCTTTGACCCCACGCTACTATTACAACGCATTCCACAAGAAATATCAAAGGACAGCCAATGCAGAGAATAAGCAGATTTTCCGTCTTCACATGAAAGCCCGTGTGGCAGACGAAAAGGTCTATTCCGACAGCATCAAAGCCTTGACCTCCCGTCGTGCCAAGGTGGAAGCACAGAATATCGTTGACCGCAGCCCCATGACCGATATGGCATGGACGGTCGAGAAAGGCAAGATAGAGGGCAAGTTGGACATCTTTCAGAAGAACATCAATAAAATCATGCCCTACGGTGGAACGGCAGAAGACTATCGCCAATGGAAGAACATCTATAACTGCCTTCAAACCGCCATCAAGATTACCCGTGAGTCCTATCAGGACTTAGGACGCAGGAAAAAGGAGTACATGGCCATCTATAGGGATGTTGTCAGGCGCAATTACCAACTAACTCGTCAGTTGCTCGCTTGGAACAGCGTAAAATCCGCAAAGGAGATGCAGAAGAACAGCAAGTCGCCCCAGCGACTTTCATCCATCAACACGGTAGCTTTCGATGCCCTGAACCGTTGGAAAGTGGCGATGGCCGTAGATGGTTTTTCCAGCAAGAACTACAAAAAGTAGAAGATAATAAAGTATAAAACAAAATATAAGCTAACAAGTAAGAAAATCAATTATGGCATTCAGTTCCTTATTATTACAAGCACAGCCATCAGGTTCGCTTCAAGGATTGTCGAATACGATTTCCGACTTATCCCAGACTATTGGAGTTGATCTGTTTGAGGAAGACATCGACAACGTTGTCTTTCAGACCAATGAGTTTTTATGTAATCCAGATTTTATCGGGACACAAGGTCCGTTCTGGTGGATACTTCAAATGAGTATGGCATTAGGAGCCTTGTTCTCTATTATCGTAGGAGCCAGCATGGCTTACAAAATGATGGTTAAGGGTGAAGCCGTCGATGTATTCAAGATACTCAAAGTAATGGGTATTGCGCTCATCATGATTTTTTGGTATCCCCCCAGCATGACCGGTATGGGCAGTGGCAATGGCAGCATCTTGGATGCCTTAGCCTATATACCCAACTGTATAGGAAGCTACACCCACGACCTCTATGAGGCAGAAGCCGTGCAGGTCAGTGAAAAATACAACGAATTGATGCCATTGCTGCAGAAACGCGATACGATGTATCAAAAAGCGGCAGAAGTAGAAGCAGCATCAGAAGGATTGCAAAATGATGCAAGTATTGATGCTTTAACAAAATATACCTCTGGTAGCGATGCCGTTGAAGGTATCAAGCTGCTGCAAGGGCCAAAAAGTCATCAGTCTTTGCCGGTCTCATCATTGGCTTTGATAAGATAGTAATGTTTCTTGCGCTGGTACTGTACCGGGTCGGCTGGTGGGCCACCATATTCTGTCAGCAGATACTGTTGGGCATGCTGACCATCTTCGGCCCTATCCAATGGGCGTTTTCCGTCCTTCCAAAATGGGAGGGAGCATGGGCCAAATGGCTCATCCGTTACCTGACAGTCCATTTCTATGGAGCCATGCTCTATTTCGTAGGTTTCTATGTGCTGCTGCTGTTTGACATTGTTATCAGTGTTCAGGTAGAAAATCTTACCGCTATTACATCATCTACTGGTACAATTAACGGCTATATACAAAATGCCTTCCTGACTTGTGGCTATCTCCTTGCAGCTTCCGTGGTTGCTTTGAGATGCCTGAACTTGGTTCCAGACCTTGCCGCATGGATGATCCCTGAAGGCGACACCGCCTTCTCTACCCGCAACTTTGGTGAAGGAGTGGCATCCTCCGTCAAGTCAAGTGCCATGTCCGTTATGCCCCGAATACATTAAAATAACAATGCTATGGCTGTATTAAAGAAATTAGAAAACAAGATAAAGTTGGTGCTGATTATTACCAGCCTGTTTTTGACAGGTTGTGTCGTTATCAGCCTTGGGAGTCTTTTTGTTGCCAGAGGCATGGTCGCTGATGCCCATAAGAAGATTTATGTCCTTGATGGCACTGTACCTATTCTCGTCAAACAGACTACGATGGACGAGACTTTTGAAGTGGAAGCAAAAAGCCATGTGGAAATGTTCCATAATCTCTTCTTTACATTGGCTCCCGATGACAAGTATATTGATTATACCATCAAGAAAGCCATGTACCTTATAGACGAGTCCGGTCTTGCGCAGTACAACGCCTTGAAGGAAAAAGGCTTTTATAACAATATCATCGGAACGAGTACGATATGCAGCATTTTCTGTGATTCCATCAAGTTAGACAAACAGAAGATGACCTTTACCTACTATGGCCGCCAACGCATTGAGCGTCGTACAAGTATCTTGATGCGTCAGCTCATTACCGCCGGAAGCCTAAGGAGGGTTCCGCGCACTGAGAACAATCCTCACGGTTTTATCATCTTTGGCTGGAGGACGCTTGTCAATAAGGATCTCTCCGAGAATCAGAAAACCAATTTCTAACATTAAAGTATTGAACATTTATGGGACTGAAGAAAATCATTATGGGCGAACCTATGCCAGACAAGAACGACCCGAAATATAAGGAGCGTTACGAAAGAGAAGTGGAAGCCGGTAAACAGTTTGCAGACAAGAGCGGTTTGAGTTGGCTGGCCATGAAGATACAGACGTTGGCCAACCGCCATCGTGTAGGTTTCCTCGTTACCGTATTCGGTATTGTGATAGGTTGTTTTGCCATTAATATCTTCAATATGGTACGTAGCTACAACGCTTCTAAGACTCACCGATCTACTGCCGTAGAGCAGGTAGATTCCGCATTACATCAAAGACGTATCATAAATAGATAGTAAAATGGATGTAAAGAAAATTAATTTCAAAGACCGAAAATATGTCTTTCCCGCAATTCTATACCCGTTGATTTTGTTTGTGGGATATTTCATTATTGATACTGTAAATACTGATGTATCCGATAATGACCCTCGTTTGAAAACAACGGATTATTTGAATTCCGACCTTCCCGCAGCCAATACAGACAGTGTATTGGGTGGCAAGTTGGACAATGCCGAGCGTGAGTATGGACAAATCAATGACCTTTCGGGTGTTGAGAATATTGAAAACGATAGGGATTCTATCAATAAAAAAGAGGATTACAACTCGCAATACAGTGCCCGGGAAGCGGAAATGGTTCAACGGCAGCAGGAACGGCAACGTGCGCAGCAGGAAGAACAGCGTAGGATACGAGAGATGCAAGATCGTGTCCGTCGAGGTAATGCCCACTCTCGCAGTTCTTCGTCAACCGATAATTTTGTCGCTCCTGTCAACGACTCCGAGATTGCACGTCTTGACCGTAGGAGAAGACAGCGTGAAATGGAGAATATGAATGACGATCTTAATGGCGTCGCTTTCGGTTCCCCTTCACGTCGTGGCAGATATGGCAATGAAGACAGTTATGGGGGTGATGGGGAATATGGTCTGCCCGTAGCCGGTTCGCAGAACGGTGCTAACAACCTATCTTATGGAAATAACGGCTCTTTGGCTTCTTCCAGAACGGACGATAATGTTCGTGGGGCAGGAGAACAGCCGGAGGGAGTACCTGAAAAGGTAGTCAAGAAAAGAAAGATTTCTTCTGACTATTTCAATACCATTTCCTCTTCTTCCACAGAAGAGTCCAAGCTCATTAAAGCCATCATCGACGAGGATGTGAAAGCACAGGAGGGCAGCCGTGTGCGCCTTCGCTTGTTGGATGATGTGGAAATTGGCGATATGACCGTCAAGAAAGGGACTTATCTCTATGCCAGATGTCAGGTTTCGGGCATCAGCGAGTGAAAGGAACCGTGCAAAGCATTTTCAGCAAAGAAGAGATTATCCGCGTCAGCCTTTCCATCTATGACACGGACGGTCAGGAAGGGCTTTATGTTCCATTGTCCTCCTTTAAAGAGACCGGCAAGGAAATTCTTGGTTCAGCTACGCAGGGCGGAACGAACATCGTAGACAACACCACCTCTTCAACAGGTGTCAAGGGTTGGGCCAGCCAAGCTGTACAGAATGCCTCGCAGCAGGTGATGAATGCCGTAGGCAAAGTCATTCGCAGGAACAGGGTGAAGCTGAAGTATGGCACGCTCGTTTATCTGATAGACGGAAGCAGCAAGAGAAGAGACAAAGAAAGTAAAACGCTAACAAGAAAAATAAAAGACATGAAAATTTTTAAGAAGAAAATCATTGCAGTCTTGGTAATGTGTACCTCTGTTCTAAGTGCACATGCACAAAAGACTTATTCTGACATGGAAGTGTTGACGGTAAACGAAAAAGTTTCTACCATTGTCACGGCTTCCGAACCAATACGGCTGGTCGATATATCTACCGATTCTGTGATAGGTGATAAGCCTTTGGATAATGTGATACGTATAAAGCCCGTGTCTGGCAATCATGAAGATGGTGATGTATTGGGTATTGTTACAATTATCACCGAGCGTTACAGGGTTCAATATGCGCTCATCTATACACACCGTCTTGAAGAAGCCGTTTCAGATAAAGAAGTGGAGCTTGTGGAACGCAATGCTTTTCATAATCCTGAAATAAGTATGTCTACTATCGACATGGCTTCTTATTGCATGAAAGTCTGGAACACTCCGGCCAAATACCGAAGTACATTCACCAAAAAGGATAAGATGATTATGCGTTTAAATAATATCTATGTTGTCGGCGAGTACTTCTTCATTGATTTCTCCGTGGAGAACAAAACGAATCTGCCATTTGATATAGACGAATTGCGTGTAAAGCTCCAGGATAAGAAGCAGGAAAAGTCCACCAATGTACAGATTATTGAATTGAAACCTGCATTTATTCTTGACCGCTCTGTAAAGTTCAGAAAAGGTTATCGTAATGTGATCGTCCTGAAGAAGATGACATTCCCCAATGATAAGGTGCTTACATTGGAGTTGTCAGAGAAACAGATTAGCGGTCGGGCCATTTCACTGAATTTGGATTATGAGGATGTATTAAGTGCCGATTCTTTCGACACGTTACTTTTGAAAGAACAATAAGAAAGGGAGCGTTATGAAAATCCATAAAGAGTTTTTCCATTTTCTGTCTTCAAGGGCAATAGTTTTTTTTCTTTTCAGTCTGTTTGGCGTCTCTGCTATGGGGCAGGGACATGGTAACCATTTAATGGTTGGCATAGGGGCATCCTACCCGAAAGGATTTGAAGCTACACTGGCATATGAGCATGAAATGAACTATCACAACGCAATGGAGTATTTTGCGAACTACTACATTCAGTATGAGACTGACCCTGAAGCAGGTTATGTCACCAAGAAATCTTTTTGGCACAATTACAATATTTGGAATGTCGGTTTTGCCTATAAGCCCTGCGTGACACGTGGCCGTAACCATCATGGCAACATCAGAATCGGTGTGAGTGGCGGCAGTGACTTGCACAAGTTTGTCGGTGTTGGGTCTCTTGGCTACGAACATACCTTCAATCTCTATAATGGCTGGAGTGTTTTCTTTCAGGTAAAGGAAGATGTAACGATGCGAGGCAAGGATTTATTCCGTACCGGTGGAGCCGTCGGCGTTAAGATTCCATTATAAACAAAGATAGATATGAACATATACAAAATGCTTATGGCGATTATGCGTGTGATAAGACTTTCTCGCAGGATCATGCGTGTCTCTTATAGAGTACGCCACCAGTCTTCACATAAGAGATTTCGCCACAAAAACAGAGCAGTATGGGGACTTGCCGTATTGGTTGTTCTCATGGCTTTTAGTTCATGTGACGATTATCAGCCTGCCGACAATGCAATCCATGTAGGATATATCTTGTGTGAGAACCATAGTTGTATGGATCCGGAGACCTACTTTTCTCAAACTACCCATAAGGCCGTGGGGGTTGTTTTTGCAGAACAGACGGAAGACCATCCGCTCATGGCAGTCATGTTGAAAGAGCTTAATGAAGTCTTCTGTGATTCTGTTGGCCTTTCCAACGGAACGAGCGGCAGCCTTACCGCTTTTGACGGCTCTGCCAATACACGAGCCATGCAGAAGAGTTATAATGCCGGGACAAAGAAAGGCAGCCCGCTGGCCATGAAGCTCTTTACTTTCCATGCTGGTGGTCAGAGTGACTTCTTACCCAGCGTTGCGGAACAGCGTCTACTGAATGTCTCTGCCAGAAGCATCAATCCCGTCATAGAAAGATTAGGTGGTACGCCGATAGCTTTAGATGGAGACTGTTGGTATTGGACTTCCACTGAAGTAAGCGAAAATAGCGGTTTACAAGCATGGCTTTGCTCCTCTGCCAACGGTGGTATCATAGAGACCCCGAAGACGGAAAGCCATAAGGCACGTGCGATCGTTCAAATAAAATATTCTAACTAAAAATACAGAAGATTATGGGCTGGATGAAAGAACTTGGTAAAGCAGCCGCCAAAGTTGCAGAAAAGCCGCTTGCCAAGGTAGGAGTTAAGTTTGCAGAGAAATCAGCGGAAAGTGCCGAAAAATCTGTCGGTAGGGCTTTGGCCAATGCAGCTATGAAGGAAGGGCGTTATGCCAGCAAGGCCAACTATACCAAGTGGATAGAGTCCATGGGAGGCAAGGCGACCAAGGTGGAGTCAGGTTTTAAGAGTTGGGAAAAAAGCCTGCCCCAATTCAAGACCGGTTTCAAGTCTGCCGAGCATATCGGATCTAAAACCGCTCAAAAGACAGAACGAATCATGGTCGATGGCACCAAGGCAACCGGACAGGGTGTTGTCCATTCTACAAAAGCAGCTGAAAAGGTTGCTGAAGAGACAGCGAAAAAAGCAGCCCTTATCAATAAGGAGACACTTAAGAATGCGGCAAAGGTTGGTTGGCGCGAAGGTGGAAAGGTAATCAATAAGACAGCCGGATGGGCAGGTCAATATGCAAAATATTCGGCAAACCACCCTGTGGCAAGCCTTATTCTTTCTTCCGTTGCCTACCGCCAGCTGACAGGCGCACCCTGCTACCGGACATGATGAAGTCCTTAGGCGGTGAGGATGCTGCCAAAAAAGGTCTTGTCGGTGTTCTTGGAGAAACGACATTGGGCAAGAAAGTGGACGGTCAAGGAAACGAGGTCGGCATGGTCGCAAATCTGACGGATGTCCTTTTCGGTGATGGCACTTATGGGAAGGTCAGTTCCGGGGTAGGTTCCGTTGCAGGTGAAGCTGCCGGGGTATATCAAGGCGTTAAAGGCGGCGTTTCCTCTGTCTTGGGTGAAGGGGCTCATCTCTACGAGACAGGTAAAGAGCAGATTGGTCAGTATTTTTCGGGTAATGGTATGGTATCGAACGGCAACGGAGGTTACTATGATCCCACGACTCCCCAATATCCGTCAACATCCCAAATAATGGGCTTGGGAATGACACAAGGTGTTCCACAACAAGGAGGACTTACAGGTACGATGGTGAACGGTGTACATTCCATTGCCAATGAACTTACGGGAGGCAATGTCTCAAAGATGAATTTAGCATCCCTGGCACTTTCATCTTACATGATGTTCGGGCCTTTTGGTTGGCTTGGCAAGATGGCCAGTCTGATGTTGGGCGGTATGACCATGCGCAACATCAACCATCGACAATCGGAGAGCCAGCCTATGCAGCAGATGCAACGTTATGCTGCCGCACCAGCTGTATCAGCAGGACAGTCTGTATCACAGGTAGATTTCCCAGTATCGGAAGAACCGGTGGTGCGACGCTCCCGTGGAATATGAAGTTAAAAATTAACAAGCTAACAAGTATAATATATGAACGCAACAGATTATAAGGACATGCTCATGGAGTCCGCAAGCGGCTTCATGATGCCTTTTGCTTTAGACGAAAAAGAAGAGCTGAATGTCATCCTCCCTTTCGGTGAACAGACCCATCCCAAGACAGGAGAGAAGTTTCAGCACCAAGGTGTTGATTATGCCGTCAAGGACAAACCCTTGTATGCCATCGCAAGCGGCATGGTCATTGGTGCCGGGCATGATGCGGTTCATGAGAACTATATCATCACCAGATACGGTAAATACGAGGTTACCTATGGGCACATTTCCGAGGCCTACACTCCCTATGGTACGAATGTAAAGGCCGGGCAAGAGATTGCCCATGCCGGTGAGTTCCTGCACATGGGAGTCCGATTTAACGGCAAAGAGCTTGACCCTGACAATTTTATTGCCATGATTTGGGCAAACATACAGCAGTTGGCCGCCATGGGTATTACCCATCAGCTACAGCCGAAGTCCTGGGGAACAAGAAGATTGTCACCAAGTATGACGATTGTCAGGATGAGATCATGGCATTGATGCTCCGTTGGCTGCCCACTTACATGAACGAACTTCGTACAAAGGCCTATACGCCTCCTAAAAAGATGGAAGCATCGCTGAAGAATATCCTCTCGAAAGCTGCCGACAAGAACTACTTTTACGAGACGATTCCCGACTTGGGCAATCCTTTAGGATTATCCGGGCGTAGTGCCCCTTTGGTAGAGAAGATTCAGGAAATCCTGATAGAGGACTTTCTTGGATTCTTGGCCGTCCGTCAAGGTATCTATCCCCAGTCGTGGGACGAGTCTCAAAAAAAAAACTTTCTGAAGAAGCTGCCGCCAACGGATTGATGGAGGATCCTTTGCAAAATCTTGAAATAGACATTCATAGTTACGACATCAGCCGTGAGGCATCCATCTACTTCGACACGACGGGGACTCGCTGTTGGACGAAGGCATGGTTCAATGGCAGGGAGAAAGGAGAGAAATCAATAGAGATCACTCGCCAGCTGGCAGTAAAGTTCATCAATGACGAAATCTTGTTGGATGATTGGCTCGCACGTTTCTATCCCAAACAGATGAACGTCTGCCACAAGGCTATCGAGCAGGCACGCAAACAGTTATTAGGTATATAAAAACCATCACATGGCACGTAATAATCAACATTTCGGAGAGTTGGAGTATTGTTTTAACCAATACTTCAGCAAGTATTGTGCTCCTGTCATCGCCAAGGATTACAGATATTATCACCGTAAGCAGACAGAAGAGTTCTATAAGGCCTACAATGAAATGCCGGCTAATATCGGTGCCGGATCCGTCATGCAAGGAATGATACGTGTACAGACTGCAAATGTGAACGCATCGTCTTCAGGGAAATGGAACAAAAAAAATCTCGACGATTTTATTGGTGGGGTCGTAAACAAGATTGTTGCCGGCAAGAACTTCCAAAAGGACTGGGGGCATTTGATAGACAGGTATCGGGAATCTCTTATCGCCAAGTTAGGAACAAAAGGCTACATAAGAGTTGAGGAGGAGTTGGAAAAGGTGGAAAAACGGAAATTCGTCGATCCCGCAGTCCACTATGGACAGATTCGTTTTATGGAGCTGCTCAAAGAGCATTTGGCCAGAACCGATATGCCCAAGTCCTCTTTGGAATATATCCTGAAAGAGGGTGCCAACAGTTCTATTATGATGACATTGGCCGGTAGGTTCATGCGTGGTCGCGACCTCTCACCTGCAGAAGAAGAGAATCGTGAGCTGGGCAATAAACTCTATAAGCCGTCAAAAGTGGAGAAAGCCGGGGCTTTTGCCTTTGGAGCTGTTATAGACGCACCGGCATTGGATGTTGTCGGTTCTGTAGCTGCCGTACCATTGAAAGCTGCTGCCAAGGGAGCAGCCGGATATGCCCTGAAGGGAGGTGCGGTAAAATTCGGAGGTTGGCTGGAAGAAAAGGCCGCTTATAAAGTAGCTACTAAAGCTTCCTATGTAAAAGGATTGATTTCAGGTGCAGCTGTCGATGCCGGATTCAACTATTGGGCTTCTTCCAAAATCAGCCTTGATGCAGCCAAGAAGCAGTACAGCAAAGCGGTTTTCGGCAATGAGGATACATTGGGGAAATACCAAAAGGGTGCATTGGGATATAGGAAGAGCGGTACCGAATACATTTCCAATGTAAATGATGGCTTGGGTAAAAAAATCAAGGTTGCCCCGATACGCCTCATGTGAGTGATTCCGTCACTCATAAAGATTCTGGTCAGTTATTGACAGCGACAAATGGCAATTCAAGAAAGCTCTTGAAAACCATTACCACAGCGTTAAGCCATCAGGCTCTGCCTTACGATAGCCGCGCACCCATCCCCGCTTGGATGCTAAACAAGACAGCCAAACAATGCCGTGCTTTTGCCACCTCGTTTTTTTCCATTGCCAAGCAGATGTCGACACAAGGTTTGCCGGTTTGGAATCTGAATGGCAGAAATATGACACTTGCACAAGTCTCACAGCGTGCCGGCGATTATGCAAGGGCTGCTGTTCAGATAGACAAGATAAATGCCGAGAAACAAGTGGCAAGAGCTGCGGTATATAGCCGGAATCACCAGGATTCGAGACAAGAGAAAAGAGATCATTATGACACTGGGGCATATAACGCTGTCAGTCAATCTGCCTCGCAGCCTGTTGTTTCAAGTGCAGTGTCCTCTTCAGAACCATTAAACACCCAACATTATCAAGACATGGCCATGGGGACGCAACAAATAAAAAATCCAATGTCAGAGACTTCTCCTTATTCCAATATGCTCCAGACATCAGGATGGGGTAAATATTTGGATAATGCAGGGTTGAATGGATTTAGTGATGTGACAAAGAACCTTGGCTATGTCTTTGCAATGCTTCCTGATATGCTTATCAGTATGTTTACAGGAAAATCTTCCTCGTTCACCATAGGGAACAACATACTACCTTTAGCAGCAGTTGCCGCTGGAATGTTCAGCCATAATCCACTGTTAAAGCTCATGCTGATGGGTTTTGGAGGTGTCAATCTCTTGAACAATGCCGGCCACGAAGCCTTAGGCCTATCCACTCCTAAAGCCACTCCAAGAAACTACAAGCAATATGCCGACGAACCTCTCAATCCAAGATTAAATAATGTTTTTATGAAAGGCCGTTCTTTGATTGCAGATATAGACAATCGACCTGTTGTCATTAACATTTCTGACACGGCTGTCGACGCATATGAGAAAAAAGCCATACCTTTAAACACGTTAGCAAATGCCGTATTAAGGAAGTATGACGAGAACAGATCCGTGGCTTCAAACACTTATGACAAGAGTTTGGCAGCATTAGAGAGTCAGGAACAACAGCGTAGTTATGGATTGAAATAGATTTTGTTTACAATATTACTTGTTAGCGGCCCCTGCTGGCGTAGTTAGTTGCGTCGGTGGGGGCTTTATTTATGCACAAAAAAGATTGGGTCGGAGTTCTACTTCACAACCATATAATAGCAGCTTACAAGTGGAGTAGCTTATTTATAATCTACTTTTAAAGTCTGTTCACTTAGATTTAGTTGAACTTTTGGAGCTACTTCTTCATAGGTTGTGTTTGCTTTTACAAGTTTCTCCAATTCTTCGAAAGAGGTTTTTCGCCTAACAATCCAATTTCCTATACCCGCAGCGGTTCTTGGCTCAAGCAATTCCCATCCTTGTACCTCTAAATATGCCAGCCCTTCCATCATATTTCTGACAACAACATATTTACCTTCGCTATTTTTTAAGATACTTGGGCGTTGCTGACCGTTTTCTCCTGGTGATATTAAAATAACGAAGCATGGTTCTCCCGTAGCTTTATTTGCCCATCTCACCTCAATCGAAGCATAAATATAGTAATTTTGTAAAACCTTAGAGTTTGTCTGTGCCCCACTTGACATTGTCCAGCACATCATCATCATTATAAGAAATAATTTCAGCTTCTTCATCGTGTTGTATATAAAAAGTTATGAGTACGCCGATTAAAGCGTACCCACTGGTTAATGATTCTCGTTAAAACAATTTCTTGTGATTGTCGTGTGACCATCCCATAGCATCCTTGTAGTTGCTATTCTTCTTTCCGCCTTTTCGACGGGTGTCACCACCCACAATAGCTTTCAATCCTGCTCCCAATATCAGAGCCGATGCTACTAATTCTAACATAGTATGTTTCCTTTCTTTTTATTTGAGTTTCACTTATTTTTGTCTATACTTTAAGTCCTTCTGACCGTTCCGTCTCCAATTCCAATTTCGCCTCCGGGTTTAACGCCAACAGCATTTGTATTCTGTCTTGCAGTCTCCCGATGGTTTTTCGGATATCAACCACATTGTCTTCAGGTATTTCTTTGAGTTCACGGATAATCTCCATGTATGAGTTTATCTGTCCCATCGTATATGTGACGGACAATGTGTTCTCAATATGTTCTCTGTCAACTTCAATTTCAAATGCCATAATCGTTCTTCCGTTTTATTGGTTATAAACTTAGCATTGCTTCAGGCATGATGTCGAGCACCCTGCAAATCTCTCCTGCCGTGGCCAAAGTCGGTTCGCTCTTTCCCTGGGTGAAGTCGCTTATCCTGCTGGTGCTTAGTCCTACGGCCTGGGACAGTTCTTTTTGTGTCATTCCCTTAGCTTTCAGCCCTTGCTTTATGACTTCTGCAAGCGTGAGTTTCTCTATTGGGTGATGCTTTTTCTCATATTCTTCCACAAAAGTACTCATGATAGACAGCTCCATACTCTCCGGTGATGTCGGCAGCGTCGTGTCAGTGACAACCTCCAACAGTTCCTCCACCCGTCTTTGGGCATACTTATATTGAGCCTCTGATATTTTCATATAGTTCTTTTTACATCCCTCTCATCAAGAAGTGTCTCCCGGTCAGAAGCGGATTCCACAAACCGCACATACACACACCCTGTATCGAAATATATCGAGGCGGCTACCTTGTATTTTCCTTCGCCAATGCTGAAGACATATAAGCCTTTCTCTCTTACAGTATCACCGAAGTCTACCAGTATTTGGGCAAAACTCCTGTAATCCCTGTTCCTTATGGTGTAGTACCACTGTTGCAAAGGTATCTTTGCTTGTTCATATTGTGGTAGTCCATAGAAGTCCTTAATCTTCTTTTGTGAGATAATTCTCATTAATGACCTGTCTTTATCTGTTACAAAGATATGAAGATGTTCCTAAACTACAAAATAAAAGAACAATAAAATACCGCAAGACAGAATTTTTTATATTCAGGGAGATTGCAGGTTGCCCTTGCAACCTCCCTAATACTCATGTTTATGCAGATTTCTTCTTTGGAAGCACCCATCCCCGCTGTTTGGCCACTTCACGGTTGAACTTCATCCACACCTCTTCATCTTTAAACTCAAAGTGCATTGTTCCTTTCTTAAAGCCTTTACACTTGAAGAACCCCCACTCGAAAGTCTTTCCCCATTCCAAGTTGTTATCTCGTACAAAACGGTCAAGGCTTCCGATGCAGTCGTAGTTCCTACCCGTAATGAAGCAGAGAGCCTTACAAACGTCCTCCATTCTGTTTGCCATTCCTCCATATCCAAGATCGAGATAGTCTCTCGGCCATTTGGGGTCATAGGAAGTCATGTATGGAACGATAAACTTACGGTTGACCATATAGTTTGCGTTTGTCTTCCATTTCTCCCCGGCAGTGAATTCTCGTCAGAGAAAGAGCAAATCAGGTCGAATGCTTCGAGTAACGCTGTGTTCATCCGCTGCCCCGTCGTCTGGATTACCATGTTCAGCACCTGATAAATGTTGTGCATGGTAAAGGGGACGTATGTCTGCTGCTCCACGAACTTGTTTATCTGTTCCCGTAATTTCTGCGTGGCATACTTTTCCATATTCAGCTTTCCGAATATCCGCCTCCAATAATACTTCTGCAACTCTTTTTTGTATTGCTGCCGGCTGATACGGACAACGCTATTGGAAGCATCTACCACGGCAAACCTTACTGGGAGATACCCGTCACTCTTTCCACCGAAACATGCCACGGAGTTGATTTTCTCCGCTGCAGCCATCGTCTCGTCGAAAAGCCTTACAGCTGAAATATAGCGGTTTACCATGTCACGCACCACATTATATTGTACCAGCCCTTCCGTCTCGTTAGCATCGAGCGAGTCCTTTTCGTTGGAAAACATATAACCGTTAAACTCGTCTTGCCCCTCACCCTCTTTATACAGCTTTATCAAGCTGACATGTACATCCGTCCTGCGCTCCGCGTCGTCAAACACTCTGCCCAAGAACTCCTTGCACCCATAAAGCTCAATCGTCTCTATCAATTTCTCTTTGGTGGCGTTCCGTTCCCAGCCTTGATTTACGCTTTCGCTGTTACACAAGGCAATGATGGTGCATCCTGCCGGAGCAATCTCAAACGCATGAAGGATATGTTTTGCTCCTTCTGAAAAGGGAGGGTTCATTACGATATAGTCCACATGACTAATTTGTTCTGAAGAAACGGTCAGGAAGTCATCCGCTATAATATCGCACTTGCCATTTAAAAGTTTTTTGATGTTAGTGTCCTTTTCGCAAGCAATCACCTTTCCGGCTCCGTTCTTTTTGAGCCAGTCAACAATGTTGCCTTTCCCTGCTGATGGTTCAAGGATCGTCTTGCCGACAAAATCCTCACTCATCATCATCGTGTTTATAACCTCGTCGGGAGTCGGGTAGAAGTCTGCGTTATTTGTAAAAATGTTCATCTTGTCTTATTTTAAATTATTCGTTTATCAATTCTCCATTCTCGCCAATCCAAAGCATTGCCCCCTCACCGTTCCAGTAGAAGTCGAACGCCCTGTTCAGAGGGTTGTATATACCCTCGACAATAGTTCCCTCTTTAAGACCCTTGATTTCTGCCAGATACCACTTGCCGGCTTCGGTAAGAACTTTCACCCTTGCTTTTGTTTTGTACCTCACAAGATCTTTGGTGTCATATACAGCAACCTTATAACCATCACGAACCAATCTTGGCAAATAGGCGTCAAGACAATGATGTGGAAATTCCACAATATTAACAGGGGTTTCTGCAATGTCCGACCGGGAGTGCATGTCCGTTCCAAGGCACTTGTTTCCGGCAACGGCATCCTTTTCAAACAGGAAGTAACAATCTCCATCCCCAATCAGCAGTAAATGTTCAGGATGTTTTGCTTTTATCTCCTTATAAAGTTCAAATATCTTTTTCATACTTTTTATTATTTTGAATTAAACGGTAAAATCATTCACGAACTGGCGTTCAATCATGACTTCAAAGTCCCTATTGTTGCATGAAGTCTGTCTCCACTGGCTAAGCTGTTTCGCATCTTCTTCGGTTAATGAAAGGAAATCTACCATCTTACGGATAGTTTCTTCCAAATTCTCACCAATGTAAACAAGTTTTCTTGTCTCGACAGAGTGCCAGGCATCTGTCTGATAAACCAAATAAATAAGCTTCTTTTCCATTTTCTAATTGTTTTATGAAGTTAAAATTTTATTCTGGGCATCCCGATTCTCAACCTTTTTATAGTTTTTTCGTTTCTTCGACCCGAACTTTTTTTTTATCATTCCGGTGTAACCGTCATCTCGAACCTTTTATGTGCAAGGTAAGCTCGCAGGTATTAAGGGAACCTAAGGCAAAGAATTGGCCGGTAAAAGTTTTCAGGAAACCGCAATCTTTGATTTCGGAGGGTCATGAAAAGTTTTCCGCCAATAGGACTTGTTCCGGTGTTTGCCGTGTTCCCTGCCTGCGATACCTTTGCAAAATAAAAGTCGATGGATGACCGCAAGCGGACGAAAAGTGAGGTCGAAATCAGAAACGGAAATGGGAAGATAGATAAAATTAAATGTAAAATAAGCACCGCAGGTAAATCAGAAGATGTGTCTTCAATACGTATAGCCATATTGCTTTATAACTGCCAATACATATATACGGCTATACATATATACGTATTGCCGCATGGCTGACTCAAAGAACAGCCTTTTATTCTCGCCTTGCTACTATATGATTAGTTATAGAAGGACCAACAAAAGAGAGTCAGGTAGGGCAGATTTCTTGGTTTACACAAAAAAACAAGAGCCATTTTTAACACAAAAACCGCCACGATGCCGAAAAAAGGTTCTGAAAACGTTAATATAAGAGTTTCTTTTTTTTGAGGATGCTTTTTTGACATTAAGTCGCTTATTTTGTAACAATCAATAATCATAAAAATTATGGCCGAGACTGAATACAAGCATCGCAACTCTTCCGCTGGAAGAAAGAATAAGTCAGATGAAATTCTGAAGAAGTTCGCAGACATGATGGTTAAGATCATCAAGAAAGCCAATGCCAACAACTGGAAGAAAGGTTGGATGGGTGTCAACGGTTCCATTCAGGGACTACCGCAGAATATCAGCGGTCGGACGTATTCCGGTGGCAATTCTTTTTTTCTTATGTTCAATACGGCAGAGAAAGGATACAAGACACCCGTCTATATGACCTTTAAGCAAGCCAAGGAGCAGAATCTCCATGTCAAGTCAGGTGAGAAATCCGTTCCCGTCTTCAAGTGGGGCTTATCCATCAAAGATGAAAACGGCAAGAGGGTGTCAGAGGAAGACTATAACGCCATGTCCCAGGAAGAGCGTGCCACGATGGACGTTCGTCCTTTCCCTAAAATGTTTCATGTCTTCAACATCGACCAGACCAACCTTGAAGAGGTCAATAAAAAGAGGTATGATGCCATTGTAGCACGTTTCCAAACACCCGAACAAGAGGTCAAAGACACCGAGGGGATGTATGTCAACGAAGCCCTTGACCGTATGTTCGAGCAAAAGGCGTGGCATGCCAATATACAATATGACAAACCTGCCGACCAGGCCTTTTACCGCCCATCGACGGATACCATTGTTCTTCCAATGAAAGAACAGTTCAAACTTGGACAGACTCCCGAAGAGATCTATCACGACGGCATGGAGTATTATTCCACGGCCTTGCACGAGATGGCCCACTCGACAGGACACGAGAGCCGGCTTGACAGGAAATTCGGTGCCCAAGGGACAGACAACTACGCCCATGAGGAACTGATCGCAGAAATGACTTCCGCCCTTGTCGGCAGCACCATGGGCTTTGACAGAAAAATATTGGAGAACAACGCCAATTATCTAAGTGGATGGTTAAGCAGACTTAGGGACAAGCCCGAGACCATTACAACCATCATGACTGACGTAGGCAAAGCCTCGGATATGATTATAGAAAAAGTTGACGAACAGCGGATCGCCTTGAACCAGACTCCCCTCAAAGCCGGCAATTTGGAGGGGCTTGATGAAGAACTTTCGGAAACAAAGACAAGGGGTAAGACCCTATATGACCTTACGGAGCAGTGGAGTAGTATCAATGCACAATATCCGTTTTCTGTTGATGATGAAAGAACAAGACAGATAGCAAAGCGTATAAGGCAGGCGGAGCAGGTCATTACGGCTTATAATGCCAACGTAGCCGCCGCATATGGCGATGAGTTTCTGTTCTCCGAGAAAGCGAAGACTACCATCATTCCGCATGCCGTGTATTCAGGCCGCGAACTTCTGGCAAGGGAAGTCCAAGGGGAACTTATCACGGCAACCGTAGCAGAACATCGTAAGATCCCCGTATGGGAAGCCTATGAAAAAGAGAAAATCAAAGACGGGGACTTTACTTACCCTGATACCGCCAATGAATATGGCAAACTTCTAAAAGACGGACTGGGAGAGGTTTTAGACAGGGTTACAGAAGCTCGTTTTGTAGAGGATGAAAACGGCTTTTCCGGCCTTACGGCCAAAATAGATGGTAAGGAACTCCAAATAGCACCAAGAGCATTGCCAGAGGAACTTGTAAATTGGCTGATAAACACTCCAACCGAGCAGCAGAAGACAAGGTACAATGGTTATGTCAAGGTTATACACAGTGGCGAACCCGTGAATATAGCCGCAGCTTATACCTATTCTGACCTGATTCCGCAAAAAGTAGCCTTGCAAGCAGAGAAGAAAGACATTTCGATTGAAAAACAATCCTCTATTTCTATGACAGAAGAAGTCCGAGGGGAGGAAGATGAAACGGAAAACGTCTCTCTGTCCGAAGACAGTAACCCACAAACCGATTTAGCCGGTGTAGCTGAACATATTATGGAAACGAACCATGTATCCAAGGGTGTAGCCGAAAAGATGGCCGCCCCGATCGTCGAAGAACAACAAACCGCCGTAAATGAAAAGAGGCAGAAGGCAGCACAAGCCAAGCAAGAGGCTGTCAAGAAAGCCGATGAAGCCCGTAAGGCAGAGGATGAGCGTCGCCGTGAAGTCGAGGAACAGAGACGGCGTGAGGAAGAGAATAGAAAAAACGACAAGGATGGTGGTCAAGCGTCCAAGATATTCCTGCATGCCGCCTTGCTGCTTGGAGCCTTGGAACTGGCAAAGGGCAACAAAGGCGTGTGGATGAATAAGGCTGGCAAGAGCAACGCAGAGTTTCTTTGGGCAAAGACACCAATTACTCCGTATAACAATCTGATGATGAACCTTCTGTCCGATCAGAAGGGCTACCGTTCCAATGTTTATGCCTATTTCGACGAGCTGAAGGATGCGGGCGATTCTGTCAGAAGTAATGAGAAGGCACTCCCTTTCAATTGGACGCGTTGGGATTACCAGAATATTGCTACTAAAGAGGTTATCACCAAGGGTGAATATCAGAAACTTCCCGAGGAAGAGAAGTCGCTCTATGTCAAGCACCATAGCCGTCAGACCCAGCAGATTTTCAATATTGACCAGACTTCTATGACCGGCAAACAGATGTACGGTGATTTGCTGAAAGAGACCGGTGCCAAGTATGAGGAACTCTCCGAACGGGGCGTGACAAGTATGATAAAGTTCTCCGAAAAGCTGAAATCAAACCATCCAACGGCCATTGTCGTTGCGCGTGACGATAACCAGTATCATATTTACGGTAATGATGCCACCAGAGCAGCTAAGATATTAGGCTTACCGGTAGGGCAAACAGAGGTCGATGGCCAAAAAATCAAGTCCACGGGTTTTCCTCTTGACAGAATCGACGACTTCCTGCCAAAGCTCGTTCAAGCCAAGCAGTGGGTTGTCGTTGCCGATAACCTCGACAGTGCAGAACTCATAAGAAGAGTAGCCAACGAAAAGGACGTGTTGAACAAGGCTTATTCAACCGCCCAGACCGTAGCCAAGTCCGCAGGAATAGGTTATGAACGCGTCATGGTGCTGCAAGATGCAGAATACGACAAGCAAGCCGACAAGATCATTGTCAGCGGCATGACGGATATAGATAGCGGCAACAGCCGGCAGGCCGCCATTGCGAAAGCCAATGACATTTACCGTGCCATTGTAGCAGCCACAGGCAGCGAGCAGCGTTTAGACCGCCTGGGGCGCAACAATCTCCTCCCCTGCGACGATGCGAAATACGAGAGATTTGTTCAAGACCTATCTGCCGGAATCCTGATGGCACGTCAGGGGCTTCCTGCAAGCCTTTCGAAAGAAAGCATGCAACATATCGACTATTGGCAACGCGAGATCAAGGAAAATCCCAAATTGCTTGGACTGTTGGAGAAAGATGTCAACAATGCCGTCGAGTCCATCGATAAGCACATGCAGAAGCAGATTGTCAAGTACGAAGATATTCGTAAGGACTTGCCCCTGAAAGACTTGGCCGTCAGTGAGAGACAATATCAGATTTCCACCGATTTGGCTAAGCTCCCGGATATAGATTCAAAAGAAATCGTCATTGTCAGAGATACGGCAAAAGGTTCAGCCGATGTCATTCTTCCTGAAGGGGCTTCTCTTGAAGACAACGTAGAGATCTCGGGCATTCGCAAAGATCGTATCAAGATAGCATTAGGACACGAGGGCATCACCGATGTCAAGTTCTATAATGCCGGTGGTGCTTTAGGACTAAAAGAGCCTGACGACTACTATAAGGATAAGACCGTTTCCGTAGACCGGTTGAGACAATATGAGTTCAGTCAGCATAGAGATATAGATGTGAAACCGCAGATCGCGGCAGCAGCCTTGCCCAAGATTGAGATTTTCACGCCTATCCGTGACGAGAAGGGACAGTATGCCTTTTTCTTCAAGGCAGAGAACGAGCCATCGTTCTCCGTCTATCCCAATGACACCCACAAGAAGCTGTACTTCGATGTCAGGGGAACGGACAAGCAGAAGGAGATACACAATGCCCTTGCACAGAAATACTACTCCGTTGCCAAGCAGCATCCTGAAATCAAGGTAGATCTTATCATGCCCAAAGTTTCTAATGTAGACATGAGCAAGATAGAGCGTCCGACCATTACGAAAGACAGGGAAGACCCCAGCAAGAAATATGTCATGGCCACCATTGACGGTAAGTTCATGAAGAAAGAAATCACCAAGTCGCAGTGGGACAAGATGTGGTTGGCAGATGACATGTCTGCCTACAAGAAAGCTGTTGCCGCTGTTGTCTTTGCTCCTTTACTCAAAGAAGACGTGCAGAAGGAGCAATCCACAAGTATGGCAGCACGGTCAACTTCGACAGAAACCGTTAAAAAGGAACAGGGTGCAGAAGAGAAAACTGCAGAAGGAACTTCAGATTCGATTTCTGAAACGGCTACCGAAAAGGAGGCGGAGACCACCCGGAGAGAAAGTACCTTTCGCAGATAAGGAATAATGCAGTAATCATCAGACATGACACATTACCAGAAACATGGCCATATCCACCTCTGATTTCATCAACAGATATGCTCCTCATGCCATGGAGCAGCAGATTAAGTACGGCATTCCCGCTTCTGTCATTCTCGCCCAGATGGCTATCGAGAGTTCATGGGGCACTTCTGCCCTCGCCCGGAACGATAACAATTTCTTCGGTATCAAAAAGGGTTCATCGTGGACAGGCCGGGTGAGTTACTATGACGATGACCAAGCGCATGAAGCCTTTCGTTCCTACGACAACGTGGGGCAAAGTCTTAGCGATCACTCTGCCACCTTACTCCAACCCCGCTATCTGCATCGTTGTCCTACGGACAGTACAGATCACTTGGGTTGGATAAAAGGGATCAAGGCCGGTGGTTACGCCACGGCAAGCAATTATGTAGACAGCGTAGAAAGTCTTATCCGTAAATACGAATTAGACAAATTCGACCGTCTCGCCGTACAGAATGCACAGCAGCAAGGTTTGCAGATAGGTTACATGAGAGGCCGTCAGCCCGACACCCCGCAAGCCATCCCTGCCGGTATTCTCCTCACGCCTCTCCAAGGGCGTTGGTGCATGCCCATCAACCTGGAGGGTTTGAAGGTAACGGGAGTGTATGGAGAGAACCGCCCCGGACATCATCATAGCGGCATAGACCTTAGCACTGGCGGCAAGTATCTTCCCGTTTATGGAACAGAAGATAACGGCAGGGTCATCGCCGCCAAGCCCAACAATGGTGCTGCCGGTAACATGATTACCGTGGAATACAGCCGTTCTGACGGCAGCCGTCTTCAGTGTACCTATATGCACCTTAGTGAGATTGGGGTTAAGGTCGGTGATGCCGTCAATGCAGGGATGCAACTGGGCTATTCCGGTAATACAGGACGCTCGACCGGGCCACACCTCCATTTTGAGACCAAGTTCTATAATGCCCAGGGAACACTCCAGAGTTATGATCCGGCAGAATACATTGCCGAGCTCTCGTTCCGTGGAAATCTCCCGGCAGTGTTGAATAAAGGCGGACAGAACTTAGCGGCACGCTATTCCTCTCAAATGGCATACAACAATGCTCCGGCCACCGGTATCGAAGGGCAGCCTATGGATACCCAAACACAAATGTTGCTTGCCAATATCACTAAATCAGACGATCCTAACAGATGGTTGGAATATCTGATGAACAAGAATGGCGATAGTGCAGGGCTGTCCGGTGGAAATCCTGTCTCCAATCTTATCTCAACCCTTTTCATGAGCATTCTGACGCTTGCCCAAGATTTGAAACAGGGAGACGAAGACATGGGCGAGTCCCAAACCTCCAAAGAGGCAAAAGAAAACAAAGAGACAAAAGAAGCTGCCACCCTTAGAAGGGACAGGGAAAGTATCAATGTCAAACGGCTTGCCCAGACAGCCTCTTTGAATTTCGATTCCGAACTTCCCGAAGAACAGCAGACAAACGCCATCCGGCGAACTTAGACAAACAATTCACCAAAATAACGAGTAATATGATTAAATGCAATGTCACAGCATGCGGAATCATCAGCAATTCTGCAGTAGAGAAACAGAGTAAGGACGGAAAGTCCTTCATTTCTTTCAGTATCACCATCCCCATTGCCGGCAGCGATGGTTCCGGCGCGGAGCTCCAAGTCTTCGTTTCCGCTCCCGGCAATAAGGAAACTGCCGAGCGGTATTCCACCGGGCGTAGGGTGAGAATGAACGGTACGCTCTATATCAGACGGATAGACGACCGTACGTATTACAATCTCCGCACCGATGAAGGAATAGAGATCGTCAAGTCCACCGAAGCAGATTCGCTCACAGGGTCTATCGATTTCAAAGGTAAGATAAAAGGGGAGATTACGGAACGTACCAACAAAAATGGGCACAAGTTCCAGACCTTTTCCGGCGTGTCGCAAGACAAGGATGGAGAAAAGAAAGGCTGGGTTTGGGTTCGCTTCCTTTCTCCGACTTCGATTCAGCAGGAATTCTTCAAGCCCGAGGCCTATGTTGAAATAAAAGGAGAGTTGCAGTTCCATATCTATCAAGGCAATGTCAACATCGAGTGCCGTACCAGCAGTATCGAGCCCTGGGAGTTGACTGCCACACAGAAAGAATAGTTGCCATAATATTGAAGTTTACATGAACACCGGCATTATAGAGCGTTGATTATTCAAGTCTTTATAGGCCGGTGATTTTATTCCGTACAAAAACCTAACAAGTATATGAGTGAAAATGACAATCCAGCAGGAATCTTCGGCAACCGTCTGTTAGGCGGCTGGAGTAAGATATTTGGCAAAAAGCACGATAACGATAAAGGTGAAAAACAAGGACATGACCATGATAAATTAAAATTAAAGCCATTCCCGCCCAACCATTTCTTCTCCCAGGAAGAGCTGTGTTTCCTTGCAAAGAATCAAGAGCAGTGTAGCCGTCTTCAGAGTTGGGCTTTGCAAATGAGCTTATGGGCACGATCCAAGTCCAACGAGCAGGACAGGAACAACCCGCAGTTTTTCCCGGCCGTTCAATGGCAGGACGGTTTGATGAGCACATGGATAGACTCGGAGGCAACGCCTGACAGCATAGACCAACAGGCTGACCGTCTTTACCAATTACAGCTGGATGGCTATAAAATGGATGCCGCTTTTGTAAGAATGGTAGAGGCAAGAGCTTGTAGAAGTTTAGTGGGCAACCTCTTTGTGGATGAGAGACAGAATGAGACCGCTGCACGAAAAGGCGGTAAGCACTTTATATGGATTAAAGCCGTTGTTGACAAGTCTGGTGAGGACTTGGCTTTGTCCATATATCATTACAACAAGATCAGCCACCATCATGAATCAGAAGAAACAGTTTCATACAAACAGTTCAAGCCGCTTCTTGAAAACAAGGAGATGACAGCCCTTGGCGGTGAGGGGCAGCGCAAATGGAACGATGAAGCCACCGCAAGAGACATGGCGGAGGAAAAGTTTACAGAGTTAGTCTGTCTGATGAGACGGAGCAATATCTGTCAGGGGATGTTCCCTGCCCACAGTTCCATCTCTATACGCCAAGAGGATGGAAAAGACTATGTCCCCATGGCATGGGCTATCAGGGGATGGGATAAAGATAGACTTCGATCCCCAAGTATCCATTAGTAAAAGTTCACTTTTGATTACCTCCAATGATTCCTACCGGTTTGTCGACGTGTTGGACTATATAGATAAAACGATAAGTGAGCAGGATGCCAGTCAGGAACTGCTGACCTTTGTCAGGATATTCGGCAAAGACTTTTGTGGAGACAAAGTGCTCTCTTCCGGAAAGTATCCTCTTTGCCGGATAAACGGCATAGAGATAGACCGTGTAACGGCAAAGGCTTCGGACACAATAGTCGCCTTCAACAATGATACTTTGGAAACCGTGACGCTTTCTTCAGAAGACAGGATAACCCTGTTAAAAGCAGTCATACGCCGTTCGGATGAACTACTGACAGGATTGAAGTCCGACCTTCAGAGAACAACGGACGAAAAAGTCCAGGAAATATTGCAGGACAGGCTAAATAACATCCATCAAGGGCTGTCAGCTTATAATACTTGCGACAATTACCATACTTTGGATGAGTTATGGCAGCATATCACCTCAATTTTCAGGGTGAAGCAAAGCACGGAGACGGCAACGGTCGTCCCTGCATCAGCAGTCAAAGTTATAGAGCTCCGCAATCCACCGAAGTAAGGGATAAAGAGCCCTTAGTCCACAATCAAAATGAAGTTCAAAGCGTTCAAGAACCTATTGCTAAAAGTGATGACGGCATCAAAATGCCCAAGCAAGTTGACGAAGCCCCGTCAATTGAACCTAAGAAAAGTCAGATGCCGGAAGGCTATATCCGGATTGAACCATCTTCCAAAGGCAGGTGGCACACAGCAGAAATGCTCCGTAGGGAAGCCTATCGTGTTTATGGAAAGCTGTTAAGTGCAAAACTTAAAAAGCAGCTTGATAATGACAACAACCCTTGGGTTTCAAAACAGATGTTGACACCAAGAGATATCAAAGGCACTGTTTATACCGGGCCGAATGCCATCATGCTTGCGTTATGGACAGAACAGCAGGGGTTTGAGCTTCCTTTCTTCATTACTGAAGAGGAGCTAAGAGCGAACGAACTCGGTATTCTTCAAGATGCCAAGAGCCTCTTTATCCTCCATAAGAACGGAACGTCAAGGGTGTACAACATTGCACAGACCACCTTTCCCGTTACCCAAAGGCGTTCCTATGAGTCTCTCAAACTGAATATGATAGCAACAGAGCGCAAGAAGACTTCAGGGTATCAGTTCCTCGACGCTGACGGCTTTTGTAAAACAGCGTTGAAGTTTGATGGTGTCCCCGGCCTTTCTATCTATGATTATGCCGAGAAGGTCATCCATATAGCCCCGAAGAGCAATTTTGAAACCGAGGACGACTATTACCGTGACTTGGCCGTGGCCATGGTGGAAAGCACCCGTGAAGTTGATTTCGATACGCTCCGTCTGGACACCTATCTCTTTGAGAATCTCGTCTCTCATCTGGGTAGTGGTATTATCAGCCAGAGTTGCCGTTTTAATGCCACCAATCCCGAATATTCCCGGATATGGAGAGAGAGGTTAGAGAACAATCCTGAATACACCAAGAGAATCTTGGAACAATCAGACGCAGCTTCAGGCCAAGTCCTTCAATCGGCATTGACATAGGACTATCAATAATCAGTCCCGGTTCATGTTTAATTATGGCAAATTCGCCATAATTAAAATTGGGATGATTAAATGAAAAAGGCGGCCTGCATCCCTGCAAACCGCCTTCTGACATTATTTAATTAAAGTTTATCGTCTTGTTTTATTCATTCTTTCTCCGCTATTTCAACAGCTTGAAGGATTGTCCGTTTGATGACATCATGTTCGAGTCTTATGGGATGTACATGACCACCATCAGCAATGGCACCATCAATGAAATAACGGATATTCCACCATTTCTTGACATTATTTTTAGTAATCTTAAGAGCCCGAGCACAAGCCTTTTTAGATTCGAGAGGATTTTGATACCGCCATAATGTTATTTTTACTGCGTTCTCGGATGTTTTTAAAGAATCAAGTTTACCTTTATCCTTTCTCCACTCTTGGAACAGTTCCACTGAAGAGAGATTGCTTTCCTTGTTTTGGTTACTACCATTGGTCATATCAGCATTTTCCAACGCCTCGTTGGAAACCTCGTTGATTTTATCCCACACTTCTTGTGGCCAGTCGTTATCATCAGGCTCATCACCATAGCGAAGCTCATTGATGAACTGTTCCGCTCCGTCTTCATCACCTTCATCGAAGCCCAGTACCTGGCACCACTCCTTATAGTCGTCTACCATTTCCTGGCCGTGCATTGTGATACACTGCAGATTTGTTATTTCCTCTCGGTCGAGTTTACCAATCAAATCTTTTACTACTTTTGCCATATTGTAAAACTTTAAGATTATCTGTGTATACCTCTGCTTCTCTGCTCCGCTTTCTGCGAGTTCTCATCTCCTAAGTGGTAGAACTCCTTTTGCATTTCTTCTGTATAGTCCTCTTCAGGAACATAGTTCTTGAAAGAGTTGTCCGATTCCTTGACCCAACATCCGTAGATGCCGAAATTATATGTAGGCAACTCACGGGAAGCAATACTGTCATATTCCTCCCTGTCACCACTTACCACCTTGATGCCACCGTCAGCGAGGAAATCCAGCCCGAAAGTGAACCGTCCTTCCTGCTTGTCTATTGAAATTACATTGCCGGTACACATCTGTGCCACTTGTTCATTGGAAAGTTCCATCTCGTTTTGAAGTGAAGCCAGATTATCCTCCATTAGAGAAACGGGAATATAGAAAACCCTGTTTGTCTTGTCGTCAAGCTGTACGAAACACTGTTCCTTACCCGGCATTTTGGTTATGATGATTTTCCCGCTTCGCAGCGTGTTCTGTTCCTCTGGCGTGAAGTCCTCCAAATCAGCCATTTCGCTTCTCGGGGCAATCAGGATGTCAACAGTACCACTTCTTCTTTCAAGTTTAAGACGGGCCTGAATTGTTCTCTGTATGCCGTCACCCAAATCCACGCTGACGGGTAAAATAGGAGTCCAATGTCCCTCCAATAGTTTTTTCATCACCATTTCAGGCAGGTCATCCACCATTTCTTGAGACAGCCCGATACTTGCAAATTTCTCGTATGGTATCTCATTCTCATCAAAAGTTGTTCTCATAATTTTCCTGTTTATTGTTTTTGCAAAGATAGTTTCTTACTTGAAAAGTCCGTTCTCCAAAAAAATAAACCTTTTATATTAACATTTTTCAAAACGTTTTTGGGCGGTTTTACGGTGTTTTTCGTTTTTGAAATGTTAATATAAGACTTCCTTTTTTTTCGAGCCCACTATTAAAACGGTTTATTTTATTTTTGTAATCATAAAATACGAGTAGATGGTTATACATTTTAGACATATCTTCATGGCTGTTTTGAGTCTGTTCAGTCTCTTTTGTCATGCACAAAAGAATACCCCCGATGCCAGTCATCAGGATTACTGGATAGACAAATACCTTAGTGTCAGTTTCCCCTTACAACGTGTCGAGATCAATTCTGCGTTCGGTATTCGTAAAGATCCATTCACCGGCAAGGAAAAAGAACACTGTGGCTTGGATTTGAAAGCTCATTATGAGAAAGTCCTTGCCATGTTTGACGGTTACATCGCAAATATAGGCTATGACTCCGGATCCGGCAATTACATCATCATGCGTCATGGTGATTACACCATCAGCTATTGTCATCTTTCTCAAATTTGGGTAAAGAAAGGAGAGAGAATCTATGCGGGAGACCCCGTTGGCGTCAGCGGTTCTTCCGGTCGCTCGACGGGGCCACACCTTCATGTCACCAGTCGGTTAAGGGGACGGCTCGAAGACCCCTATAATCTTCTTACTTACATAAGAGACGTAAAGTTGCAATGTATTACTGCTCTCCATGTCAGCGAGGAGACTCTTCTTTCTCCTGACGCATTTTTCAAGAAATATGCCCATGCCGCCATGAGACAACAGCAGAAATACGGCATCCCCGCTTCCGTCATCCTTGCTCAAATGGCACTTGAAAGCCGTTGGGGAAACAGCAGTTTGGCCCAGGCAGGATTCAATTACTTCGGCATCAAGGCCAACAGGAACTGGCTGGACAGCGGACTTCCATACAGTGTCCATGACGATGATCGCCCTAATGAAAAATTCTGCAATTTTTCCTCTCCGGAAGCCAGCATGGAATATCATTCAAGACTGTTGATGAGCGATCGCTATAAGCAGTGTTGGAAATACAGTTCCACGGATTTTCACAATTGGCTCGTTTCCATCAAGTCTGCCGGATATGCCACGGCAAGGGACTATGTACAGAAATGCGAGCGCATCATCATGAAGCACAAGCTCTATCTCTACGATGTAGCCGCCGAACGGCTATAATACTATATAAATGTGTATAAACAAAGAAAAAGCATAATGAAAAAAATCTTCTTTTTATTGTCAGCCCTTACATTCATAGGGCATGGTATCCACGCACAGGTCGTGTACGGTAATGATGAACAATTCTATGTGAACTCCCTGCACGAGATTTCGGCAAGCTCTGCAAGTCATCCGACAGGCCTGCCAAGTCCGATAGACGGTCAGGCGAAGTATAAGCTGTCAGGATTGGGCGATAACTGGTTTGTCTCCGCGCAGGGCGGTTTTATCTCTTTCTTGGGAGATCCCGTCTCACACACGGACTTTAACGGTAGAACCAAGGTGGGGGTGGAACTTTCCATAGGGAAATGGCACTCGCCGTATTTTGGGACACGACTGGCCTATCAAGGCTTTAAGTTTGTCGATTCCCAACGTGCCCCCCAGTCCTTCGGCAGCTATCATACAGACCTACTTCTTAACGTGTCTTCCTTCTTCCGACCTTCTTTTGAGAAGCCGGCGAAATGGAACATAAGCCCTATATGGGAGCTGGAATTATCCGGCATAATCAGTTGAAGAAAAATTCCTTTGCCTTTTCCTACGGCATCTTGGGAACTTGCAGCCTAAGTGAGCGTATCAGCATCTCTGCCTCTTTTGGTGGAACGACAACCCGTCGGGATTTTGACGGATATGGAGAGAAAGGCCGTTTAGGAGACAACCTCCTTTCGGGAAGTATCGGTTTGTCCATCGGGATTGGACATTTAGGCTGGAAAGTCAAAAAACACAAGTTGGTGTCGGCGAATGAAGATGTATTGCAGAATCCGACAATAACCGATCTGACCACCTATCCGCGCAATAATTACAGTGGCCTTAAATCGCTTCAGGAAAGACTTGCCAACAAGAATACGGAGAGTGTTTCCGGGAATGACGATGAGAACATTGCGCAGTTTGACGCTCCAATCCTGTTCTTCTTCAAGCGTAATACCACGGAGCTTGTCGACAAACAGCAGTTGGTCAACATTCAGGAGATTGCAGCTGCCGTCAAGGAGTATAACTTGGAAGTACGTATCGTAGGTTCCGCAGACAGCAAGACAGGAACACCCAAGCATAACAGGAAACTTTCCATCAAACGCTGCCGCTATATTGCCAAGCTGCTGATAAATGCCGGTGTACCGAAATCGAAGATGACCGGAGCGACCAGAGGCGGTATCAATCTCTATAAACCTTATACGGCCAACCGCCACACCTGCGTGATCCTGTATAAGCAGAAGTAAGAAGAATTTAAAACAGAATGATATGGCCATTTTAAGAAAGAATACCAACTATGGTGTAACGGACATCTCACCGCGCCTGCAGGACACCCTCAATGCCAACGGCATGCAGGCTCATATCACCATGACACAGACCGGTGATTATGAACTTGTCACCTTGTCCCATAATTCATCCGAACCCAGACGTTATTCTCTCGACCAACAACAGGTTGAGAACCTGATGAACGGAGGTACATCCGCATGGGACAAGAAGGCCTACAACACCTTTGTCGGCATCGTTAAGGAAGATTATTATATCCCTGGCTCATTTGTCGCAGCCCGCAATGCCAACAGTCCTGTCAACATGGGACTTGACGGGCACAGGCTTGCCCCGGGAGAATATGGATACAGAGAACCGCGTTTCTTTTACCCTTTTGAAGGGCCGAGATACGGGCGCTTTGACAGCATCATAGACGGATTGATGGGACTTGCCCATGGTGGGCGCATCAGGCGCATAGACGGAAGACCATTCTATGCCAGCAGCGCACCTGTCGTTATAGACCGTCCTGACGGGCGTTTGCGTCCCGGAGAGATGAAGACAGGTGCCTATGGGTTCTATGATAAGGGTATGAAGCAGAAACAGGACGTTCTTCAGTCCATGAGTATCAGCGAACAGCAGCTTCCCAAGGTGGAACGTCCGAAAGGACAGTCCGTTCCCCTTAATTCCATCAGTTCACCGGTTTATATGTCGGCAGAGAAATTTCAGCAGGTACTGTCTTCGCACGGTATTGTCATAGATGAAAAGAAAAATCTGCTGACCATCAAGTCTGCGTCCGTTCCTACCAACCTTGAATACAAGCTGAACCCTGACGAGACGAAGAAACTCATGAACGAAAAATTCAAGTACAGCGACAAAAGGGGTGTACACAACAAGGATGGCGTATCTGTCAATGAACGGCTTGCCATCCTGAATGCCGTCATAGGGAAAGACTTTACCGATAAGATAACCGTAGAGATGCTTAACAGCAAGGACTATGTAGACATTAAGCTAAAACCTGAAGTGGAAAAAGAGCTGGGACTTCATCAGGAAGCAGCCAATCAATATATGGCATCCAAACTTGACATTATAGACATGAAAGACATGCGCGAGGACTATCGGAGCGGTTTCTTAGATCGCTGGAACTCTATCGGTGTCGTTGACGGACGTGGCCTTAATCCAAACAAAGGTTTCTATCTTCCGGTAAAAGACGGACGTGCAGTCTCTGTCGGTGAGATCCAGGTGTCACCTGTCAATGACGGCAAGGGGGCGACTACGTTTCGCATGACTGCCGTAATCAACAATCAGTTGATGTCACATGACATCTCCAAGGAGGACTATATCAAGTTCATCAACTATAATGACGAGTACCGCCTGAAGCTGTTCGACAAGGTTTTTGATGAAGTCAAGATAAAGGACGCGTCCAACGGTGTCTTGGAAGATCCCGTGCGTTCTGGCAGGATTGAGGATGCAGACGGTGTTGCCGTATTGAACGGTCATTACAACCTTGTTAATGACAACGTTTCCGCTGCAATTACAGGAGCGATGGCCTACAAGGATCAGATCTCCGGCAATTATATATTGAATATGCGGGAGAGCAAGGATATTGGTATGTGGTCATATAAGATTACCGAAAAGCAGTATCTTGCTTTCAAGAATGCAGATGATGACGGCAAGGCAAAGCTGCTTTCCACCATCATTCCCATAACCGATGAAAACAAGCAGCCTTTGTCTGTTGTCAAAGAAATCCGGCTGCCCCTCTCCACCGCAGAGAGACGCGTGTCTTCTTATTCGGAGAATATAGATATGAAGGACGCATTGCAAAGCGGTGCCGGAAGACCATACAATGAGCGTATGGCAGATGCGTTGAACAAGACGATCTTTAAGGATACGGAACATATCAAGGCCACAGCCCTGTCAGGGACAGATATAAAAGCCGTCACCCAAGGCGAAGCGAAATTGGTGGCAGATGGAAAAGCTCAACCCACTTTGGCTGAATTACGAGAAAACGTAAAGATTGCCCTTAAAGGAGAAGCCGGCGTAAACGGACAATCATTGGAGAACTTGAAGCCCAACAAAGAATGGGTCAGAAGCGGCGGCCATGGCAGGGCAACCGAAGTCGGAGATATTGCCGTGGAACGCTTGCGTGACGCAGAAGGCAAGGTCATAGAAGGAAAGTACAAGATGACCGCCGTCATAGACGGTAATGTCTTTTCCCATGAGATCACCCAAAAAGATTTCGACAAGTTCCGCGCCATCAACGACACCCAGCGCATGAAGCTCTTCGATAAGATATTCCCCGAAGTGGAGATGAAGACAAAAGCGGGCCACGGCTTCAACTTGGGAGCTGCTATCCTTGCTGCCGTCTCCGTGGGAATGGATGTTGTCGGTTCTGTCATGGCAGAGCCACGTCCCCGCCCTGAACTCTATGCAAGCCGAAATGTCTTCTCCAAGCCCGGTGTAGCCTCTCCCGAAGCGGTCTCTGCTGCCCTTTACGAGTCAGAGAGTGAACATCTAAGAAGAGGGCCATCGGAAGGCAGGGGAATGGGCATTTAATCATCAATAACGTCCGCAACATGTTCAATCATGAATTTATGCCCTTCCAAACGGTGACCATCCGTCCCCATTGGGGGCAGTTCTGCATCAATGAACTGCCGGTAATCTTGCTGTGCCTGGCAAGTTATTGGATAAGCAGCTTTATGGAGTTTCGTTTCCATGAGCTTTTGATATGGCCGGCATTGTTTCTTACTTTCTACCTGTTTTTTCAAGTGGTCTATATGGCAAGGATCGAATATGTCCTGACAGGGGAGCAGCTAATCACCCTTCACGGTGTGCTCTCCCACTCAACGGACTATATCGAGCTTTACCGTGTCGTCGACTACCGGCAGCACCAGTCGTTGCCCCAGCAGCTCTTCGGTCTGAAGACCATAACCATCTATTCCGGAGACAGGAACAATCCCCAGCTGGATATGATAGGCATCAAGGCAAGGTGGATATTGTCAGCGAGATACGCAAACGTGTGGAGTTTAACAAGAAAAGGAAAGGTATTTATGAGATTACAAACAGGCCTTAGGTGCATTTTCTTATTGACTGTTCTCGTTACTGGAGTCATGACTGTGTCAGCACAAGGTGCATCTCAATCCAACCCGCTTGAATATGCGGCTATTGCTTCTGGAGAAACACTTATTGACAATCAGATAAAGAAGCAGTCAAAAGCCATGACGGCCCTTGCTGTGGAGCAGGGAGCCATGACGGTGGCCAATACCAAGATGAAACAGTGGGAACAAAAATACAATTCCTATTTGAAGACAGCTTCCGGATATGCTTCCGCCATAAAAGCTGCCACCTCCCTTTATGCCGACGGGATGCAGACGCTCACGGCACTATGGGAAGTCCATACGGCATGTAGAATCAATCCCCAAGGAATTGCTGCTTCCCTGTCGATGAACAATCTCTATTTGGAGACGGTGACAGAGTTTATCCGTACTTACAGGGCATTGAAGAATGTAATTGCCAAGGGAGGGGAAGGCAATATGCTCAACGGTGCGGAGAGGACGCAGATGCTGTGGAATCTGACAAACAATTTAGAACGGTTGAACAGAAAACTCCGGCTGTTGTCAGTGAGTGTCACAATGCACTCCTTAGATGATGTGTGGAACAGGGCCATCACGGGTAAGATTAACAAGAGCAACAAGGTGCTGGCCAAGGAATCGTCCAAGCGGATGTGCAGGGCAATCAGCAATGTTGCCAAGTTTTATAAATACAGACAGACACATAAACCATGGGGACAATGAACAGCATCAGGCGGGCAGCCATCAGCGTCATTTTAGGATTTTCCCTTTCCATAAGCCTGTTTGCACAGAATGGGCCGGATGGTGTCAGGGCCGGGATGTTTGCCACTTATGCCAAACAGGCAAAGAAAGCCTTAAAGGCGCAAGATGTTTTGTTGGCAGGAAACCTTACAGGACACAAATATTTGAAAGAGGAAGTGGCAGCGACAACGAACTTCCAACGTCAGTTCAACGATTACCTTAACAGCTTTGATGACATACTGACCGTGGCAGCCGACATATACGGCATTTACATGGAAGTGGATGAAGCAATGAAAAACGTGAAAGTTGTCAAGGGTATTGTCGTGCGGCAACCGGCTAATGTCCTGGCGGTTGCTCTCTCACAGTCAAAGAACAACATCTATACTGACATTATCGAGAACGGTCTGAAACTCGCAGCAGACATCGAGCAGATTCTGCCGCTGAAAAAAGATCAGGACAAGAATGCCAAGATGACCCAATATGAACGGCTCAAAGTTATGGACAACATCCGCCTGAACTTGCGTACGCTCAACAGGAAGCTCCGTAATCTAAGCCGTTTGATACATTACACAACAATCATGGATTCATGGTATGACCTGAAAGGAACCGGAAAGGAATACCAGCCTCGCAAGATGGGATCTATAACAAAAGATTGCCTGAAGACTTGGATGAAACATGCCAAAGGCGTTAAATACTAAAAGCAATGGAAGAAAGTAAAGAAATACAGGGAACGTACAGTATTTTCAGGACGACCATATATGTATCACTCCTCTTGGAGTTCTTCATGTATGCCTTGGATCCGGCCGCGTTGAGCGGATTAGGAGGTATCGTGAACAGTTTTCATCACCGGCTCGGGGTGCTGTCCATGTATCAGTTCCTGCCCTACTCGAAGATGGTTACGCTCATGCTGGTAATCATCACCTGTATAGGCACAAAGAACAAGAAACAGATAGAGTTCGATGCGCGCAAGATGGTATTCTACCCACTCGCCATCGGCTTTGGCTTAGTAGTGGCTTCTGTGCTTGTCTATAACAGTGATTGGCATGTCAGGTTATGGATCCTGAAAGCCAATGTGTGGGTTTATATGGCCGTGTCTGTCATAGGGACAATACTTGTCCATACTGCTCTTGACAATGTATCGAAATATTTCAAGGATGGCATGCTCAAAGACCGGTTCAACTTTGAAAACGAAAGTTTCGAGCAGACAACAGAGCTTGTCGAGAACAAGTATTCCGTCAATATCCCTATGCGCTACTACTACAAGGGCAAGTTCAGGAGGGGTTGGATCAATATTGTCAATCCCTTCCGAGGCACATGGGTTGTGGGCACGCCCGGTTCCGGAAAGACATTCTCTGTCATAGAGCCTTATATCCGTCAGCATTCGGCCAAGGGTTTTGCAATGGTTGTCTATGACTACAAGTTCCCGACGCTTGCAACCAAGCTCTATTATCATTATAGGAAAAATCAGGTGCAAGGTAACCTGCCAAAAGGCTGTAACTTCAATATCATTAACTTTGTCAATATTGAGTACAGCGCACGCGTCAATCCTATCCAGCAGAAGTACATTGCAAATTTGGCTGCAGCACAGGAAACAGCGGAGACACTTATTGAGTCCCTTCAAAAGGGACAGAAGACTTCCGGTGGCGGTTCCGACCAGTTCTTCCAGACATCCGCCACCAACTTCCTTGCAGCCTGTATCTTCTTTTTCGTCAACTATAACAAGAAGCCTTTTGACGAGAACGGCAATGAACTCTTCCCCGAATATGGTGAGGATAAGGAGACTCACCATAAGCGGTTGACAGGAAGAGTCTTCAATGATGCGAAACAGATTGGCAACAAGGAATACCAGGTGCAACCGGCCTATTGGAAAGGTCAGTATTCTGACATGCCTCACGTGCTCTCGTTCCTGAACCACTCCTATGATGAGATCTTTGAAGTCTTGAAGACCGATCCGGAGGTCTACCCGCTTTTGGGGCCTTTCATGACTGCCTTTGACAATGGTGCCATGGAGCAGTTGGAAGGTATGATAGGTACGTTGCGTGTGCAGACTTCACGCTTGGCCACCAAGGAATCCTATTGGGTGTTTAGTGGGGACGATTTTGATTTGAAGGTGTCAGATCCCCGACATCCAAGTTATCTGCTTATTGCCAATGACCCGGAAATGGAGAGCATCATTGGAGCACTCAATGCCCTGATTCTGAACCGTCTTGTCACCCGTGTCAACAGCGGTATGGGAAAGAATGTCCCGGTAAGCATCATTGTCGATGAGCTGCCGACACTCTACTTCCATAAGATAGACCGCTTGATAGGAACCGCCCGAAGCAATAAGGTTGCTGTGACATTAGGTTTTCAGGAACTGCCGCAGTTGGAAGCAGATTATGGAAAGGTGGGCAAGGATAAGATTATTACCACCGTAGGTAATGTCGTTTCCGGCTCTGCACGCTCAAAAGAAACGCTTGATTGGCTGTCGGGCGACATCTTCGGAAAGGTCGTACAACTCAAAAAAGGCATTACCATTGACAGGGACAGAACATCCATCAATCTCAATGAGAATATGGACAGCCTTGTTCCTGCCTCCAAAATCAGTGATATGGCTTCCGGATGGCTGTGTGGCCAGACTGCCCGGGATTTCGTGGTTACGAAGACAGGCAGACGGGACTCGATGGATATTCAGACTGCTGAAGAGTTCAGAACCACCAAGTTCTTTTGCAAGACCTCTTTTGACATGGAACAGATCAAGGCAGAGGAAACAGACTACAGCAATTATCCTATCCCGAAATTCTACCACTTCGATTCTGAAGACTCCAAGGAGCGTATTCTATATGCCAACTTTGAGCGGATAGACCAAGAGGTAAAGAATATGATAAAGATTGTCCAGACAGAGTTCAAAAAGGAAGAAGGCACTCAAACAGCCCATAGGAAGAGCAACAGGAAGTCTTCCAAATAAATTCTTCCTTTGTTTTTATTACATGAGAAAGGGTCACTTGAACTGTAAAGTTCAGATGACCCTTCATTTTATTCTTTATCTGCGGAAATGCCGGCGAGGTTTCTGTTCTTCTTCCTCCTCTTCTTCATCTTCCATGGATAACTTATAGTTCTCGATTTCCTGTTGGAGGTTGTTGGCGTGTTCCCGGAACATGAAGTTTTGGAACGGGGTATTTGATTCTTCCTCTCTTGACTTCACCAAGGCGTTGATATATTCAGCCTTGTCCTCCTTCAATACCTTATTGGGTACCAGGTCAAACTCATTCTGAAGATGATTCATGATCAACCTCGACATCCTGCCGTTGCCGTCTACCCATGGATGGATCGTGACGAGTTTCAGATGTGCGTCAAAGCTCAAACGGTATTGCTCATATACATCGGGGTTCTTTAACAGCTGTTCCCGTCTTTCGTTCATTTCCTTGCAGAAATCTTCTAACTTCTGTGGGACTTTCAGGTAATTCATATAAGACTTTCCCATAGTTCCTGCCGTAACGTTTACCCGACGTAAATCTCCCTTTGACGAGTCAAATACACCGCCAGGTGCATTGAATATCCCCCCGGTTCTTCTCATTACGATTGAAGACAGTTCCTTCAGCATATCGATGGAGAAAGGTGTGTGTTCCCTTGCCATTTCCATGCTTCTTTCGTAGGCAGCTTTCAGGTCGAGGTTCATGTTCTGCTCAATGATGCTTTTACCCTTGGCAGAAAGCCCCTCGTCAAAGAGTAGCTGGTTCTCCACCTCGGTCATCGTCGAGCCTTCGATAGCAGTTGAATGTGTCACGATTGAGTAGAGATAGAACTTTTCATAGTCTATCTGTTCTTGGAAGCCCAATTCCTTGTGCTCTTCCAATATATCTAAAAATTCTTGTTTATTCATAATTGCCTTATCTTTAGACAGCAAATATACTAATTTACGGTTGATTAAACAATTTTTTAAGGAGAAAAAGCCTGTACACCCATTTAAAGCACTTCGGAATGATATAGCTGCAACCACTCCGGTATCTCCCGAAGGACACGGGCTTCAGCCGACGCACCGGAAGGAGTGTCTTTGAGATAGGTGATTTTCCGTGTACCATTGAAGTCATGTTCTTTAAACTTTATGACAAACATACCCTCCGGATCTCCGACTACCCACCAACCGGGATTAGTTGCTCTCTGTAATACGAAACGGTCAGCCGGAACAGGTCGTACTGCTTCCTCGCCAACAAGAATGGCATCAATGACTTGCGCTGAACCGATAAACTCCGTTGTCTGTGGCAAAGCTAACAGACGCTCTACGGCTTCATCACGCTATTGCCGACAGATGTAGCCTGTATTTCATTACCATCGGACAATTTAATAATGAACTTATATCTTTTCATGTTGTTTCCCGTCTTGCCGATAGAGCAGCATTAGGTTTAATATTATTTGAAATAGAATTTGTACATTACATCATCTACCAGATTCTTGTAGACGAAATTCATACCACATAGGTACATTGTTAATTCTTCCTTATCCTCGCAGTTAGCCTCCTGTACCGCCTCATAGATTAAATCAAAGTTCTCACAACTTGTGCAATCGAAGTCGCCACCGTCCGAACTATCAAAGCCTTGATACTCTTCACCTTTATAAGTAAAGCTGTTATCACCGTCCATGACAACATCATCGGCACTTAATCCCTTTATCTCTGCTTTTATATCGTTCTTTTCGATGTATTCAGTGATAGCCTCTTTTACGATTTCTTTATATTCCTCTTCGTCGATATAGTTCATATCAATTACATCAGATTTTTGTTTGCTAAAATCATCGTAGTTATACAGATTTTGAACAAGCTCGCGGAAATCCTCTATATCTTTACCGCCGAATAAATCTTCAAATTGAAATTTAATACGTGCACGCTGCTCCTCCTCTTCGTCTCCAAGCATTTTGTGCCAAATATCGTTAGCCTTGTTGAGCAGATCATCCCACTCTTCTCTATCTTCTTCAGATAAAACATAGTCCCACTTCTGCTCGTAATCTTCATTCTCGAAGAGTTCGTAAAAGAAGTTTGGGTCGTTCTCAGCCTCATTTTCAAGGTACTCTTTGAAAGAAATCTCTTTCATGTTGTTGTTGAGATAGTAGTTTTCTTTAATTGCTGAAAGTACATTTGAATTCATCATGATTTTTGGCAGTTTTTACGGTGTGTCTCACCTTTTTATTATTTATGAAGTTTGTTATTTATTCTGGGCATCCCGATTCTCAACCTTTTTATAGGTTTTTCGTTTCTTCGACCCGAACTTTTTTTTTTATCATTCCGGTGTAACCGTCATCTCGAACCTTTTATGTGCAAGGTAACATCGCAGGCGTTAAGGGGACATAAGGCAAACAATTGGTCGGCAAAAGTTTTCAGGAAACCGCAATCTTTGATTTCGGAGGGTCATGAAAAGTTTTCCGCCAATAGGGAGCATTCCGGTGTTTGCCGTGTTCCCTGCCTGCGATACCTTTGCAGAATAAAAGTCGAAGATGACTACAAGCGGATGAAAAGTGAGGTCAAAACCAGAAACGGAAATGGAAGGATAGATAAAAGTAAATGTAAAAAAACACCGCAGGTGTAGCGTGTATAGCCGTATGCCCATATATACGTATATCCGTATAGATGTATATACGTGTTGCGCTATACTTGTATTGAAGTATAAGAAAATAGACATATATACAATCCACATCTTATTCGGATTCACAAACATCTACAATATTCCCCATGAAAAAACATCAACATTATTATCGCTTGATATTCCTTTTCTTACCTGATTTCAGCATGTGCATACCCATTAGGAAACAGCGTTGTCGGAACGCTATATCGTCCTCGTCAGGTTTCTTACCCCAGCCTCCATTAGGCGCGGAACCGCCGCCGGCACTCTGCGAAATCTCTGTTGCCTTATCAAGATAGCCAAGAAAAAGAGCCGTGGCGACCAAGGCAACCTGACTTGAATTTTCTGCCATCTGTTCGAACACAGAACCTTCAGAAAATCCTTTAGTCGCTTCGTCAAAAGCCACTCTCTGCTCTGGCGGAAGAGACTCACGGTAAGCATTAAATTTGCTATAAGACTTTTGCGCTTCTATCGAGGCCATATTCCATCCAACAGCTTGCATGTCATGTAGGGCTTGCGTGTTCAGGTTCGGCGCAATGGAATGTATGTCACCCTTGATTTCCTTATATCGCTCTTCGGTGGCTTCGGTCTGCCCCCTCACTAATTCAAGCTTTCTCTCCGCCTCTGCGAGCTTTCCTTTTTTGTCAATAATTTTCTCTTTTGTTTTTTCAATATCGGCGAGGATTCTCACACGTTCAATATCTGCCTGCTCCTTGGTTATCTTTCCTGCCTTGACATCATTTTCTAACTTCTCAATCTCACGGAGCAAGTCATTTTTATGTTTTTCAAGATTGGCTATCATGGTACCCAGTCCCTTCAATCTTGCTTCACCATGCTTAATTGCTTTTTCTTGTTCTGACAGTGTAACCTTGTTTCTCGAAATCTGTCGCTTTTGATCAGCGACATCGCCTTTCAGATGATCAACTTCTTTCTTTAAATCCTCTCTTTTTTGTGCATAATATTCTCCCATCGTTTTATGCTTGTGCCCCGTCTCTGCAATGCTGTCTCCCCGGTCAAGAGAATACTTCTTGTTGACCTCCGAGAGTTCATTGTGAAGGCAGTCAGGCGCTGACTATATTCAAACTTACTCTGCCCTGCCATAACCATTTTCCAAGAGAATTTATTCCTCTCCGTTATTGGTAAAATTGTGCAATGAATATGAGGGTTTGTTTCATCAAGATGTACTATAAAAGCTGCGATATTCTTTTCACCATATTTTTTACTCATAAACTTGTACATGTCAACAGCCCATTTTTCTATTTCAGGGCTGCGGGTAATTTTCGAATTATCGGCTCCCTTGTCCAAGTTCACTTGTTGTTCACCGAAGGCCAAACGGTGCATCTGATCCCTCGAACCACCCAAGATGAAATTTGCAACAGTCCGGTACTTCGGTTCCGGAAGTCCGAGGTTAGGGTCTATTATATTCCTTGCCTTCAAATTGTCTTTGATTCGTTTGGGGATTGAGAGCTGCTTGTCGATGGGAGCTATCACACCCCCTTTGCGAACTTCAAAATTAAGATGCTCACGTGTCGGGTCAAAAGCATACGATAGTTTTCTCCGGTATGCTTCCGCCGAGAAGTTTCGTAGATGCTCATTGCTTTGAGCAACAGTAATGCCTTTTGTAGGCATAAGATCCATTACTTGTTTTGCCATTTTTTTTTATTTTAGCCGGAGGGTCTCTGTGGGGGGGCTCTGAATATAAATATTTCGAAGTGCCCGCCTCTAACATTTTGTTATTACCAATTAATGGGGGTCTTTATGGGGGGTCTCTGTATTTCTATTACTCTGATTTAATGAAGATTATGATAGATCTCTGTAGGGGGTCTCTGTGGGGGGTCTCTGTGAATGTTTTCTACCTTAGCTTCCGTACGAGTGAAGACCCAACACGTTTCAAAACCATTTCCGCTTTACCCCTCGGAGAGCCTAATATTGACACGGCTTGCCGCACGAAGTCCCCCCTCGCCGGGGTGGCAATACCCCCAAATTTTGATTTGGGGGGTATTAGGCTACCTCCCAATGTAAAACAATTCATTTCGTTTGCAAAACGATCGCTCATGCGCAAGCGCATGTACCAAGACTTTGTCTTTTCCATCTCCAAGTTCATTAAAAATGAAATGTCAAGCCGGATTTTCGGGATGGATAAAATCCCTCTCCGTCATTTCTCAACATCTTTTGCCGGGGCAAAAACGACGATATCTTTTCGGAGTCTGACCATTTTGCTTGTAACAACATTGAAGACTTCCAGAACATTCATTGTCTCTAAATTTTGGATGAACTTCATGACCGATGGTCGACTCCAGCCCCAAGACTTCGACAGACACTCTATATTTGCGACCATATCCTCTTGTTTCCTCTCGGAGGTACAATGACGTGTCACAAGATCCTGAAAGGCCTGCAGGCGAGAAAAACGCTTTGCGTTCTTGTAAGTGTAGTCTCCGCAGAGAAACTTAAGCAGGTCGGAAGACATTCTTACATGATAGTTCTTATAACCATTTTGAACGACTTCTTTATCTATCATTTTATCGTTAGTCATTATTATTTTATATTATCAATATTATATGTAAAAATCTACCTTTTTCCAATCCACATTTTTATATAAATGTTGTAACCGATAAAGGTCATGCAGCCTTCCTTTCTACCGTGTATCTTTGTGGTATCGGTTTCCTCCCTTTGGGAGCAGCAGGATCATGAAAATTGGGATAGAACAAGGCAGCCATTGCAATAACGAAAAGTACTTCAGAAAGCAAAATATACCTTCCTTCATCGAAGAAAGAAAACAAAATAATTACACAGGAAACACCTATCAGAATCCTTTTGCTATTATGTATTTTCGTGAGTATTCTGTTAGCCAACTTGTAAGAGAAGAACAGTAGTGTCATCCCGAAAGTAATAAGGTAAACGAGGGGGCGGGTCAGAAAGGGATAGAGGTAGTTGTTCATCTTTCGTTGCATGAACGGAGCCGCCGTTTTCTTTCCGCTGATGCTAAGCTGGTCCAACCTCTTTTCTTTCGCCATGGTCTTATATGTGGCAGCCACTTCTCCTGATGCAAAGTTGTCTACACCTTGAATACCGAGAAGAAACAGTAAAAGTAATAATGTAAAAAACTTTCTTGGCTTTTCCCGATGCTTCATCTTGTCATAGAAGTTGATAAGATGAGTGCCTATTCTCCAAACAGACTTCTTCAGCTTCGCCATCTGGGGCTGTGCTGCCGTAAAAACATTGCGGTATTTTTTCACGCTTTTCCTCCTTGGCTTGATTAGAAAATGATACAGGAAAGGAATGCTCGTCAGCACTACGAAAAGGATTAATTTTAATATTAACATCACCATATTTCTTTCAATTGAAGTTCGACAATGTTTCTGCGTATGATTCTTGTTCCAGAATGTTTTTCTGAAGTTTGGGCATCCGGTTCCTTTCGGAAAGCAGCTGATAGTACATCGTTTCCAAACTATCAAAGAAGAATACCGTCATTGAGTCAACGATTCCGTAATTGGTCGATGACAGATAGACAACAAACATTTCATCTTCTACCGGAGTTGAGTATGCCACCACCTTATATACTTTTCCTTTCTCTTCCTTGGAAGCATAGAGAACGTGTATATGCAGTTTCTCCACCAAATCCGATACGAAATTTTCCAACACGTGTTGCTCTTCCATGTTAAGAACGACTTCCGTAAAATAAGCGTGTTGGATAACGCATATCTGCTGTTCTGTAAAATAGCCGGGGAGCAACTTTATCAACTTCTGATAAAGCAGGAGGATGGAACGCTTGTAGGTTCCGTCTTCAAGTGTGTTGTAGTCTAATGCTTTTTCCATACGATTTTCTATTTATAAAGTTGCTGAAATATACGATTTCAGAAAATATTCTGCCAAAGTGGCTATCAGCTTATTTTCCTCCTCCTTCGTTTTCTTTTTGTTGTCCAGGCGATTCAAAAGTATTGGCAGTTCCTTGGAAATTACCATCAGCTCTTCACGCTGTTTCTTGGTCAATGCAGCCGTTGAATACCCATCCAAGGACACATAGGGCTGAATCAGCATCCAGCGGTAACTGACCCGTTGTTCCTGGCTAAGCTGCTTGTTGTTCAGTATGTCTTCCCTGCACGCAATGGCATTTTGCATGATCCGGCGGTTAAAACGCATGGTCAGATACAGCATCGTCCTGTCATTCACTTCATCGTTTTTCTGACCGACAGAAGAGTAAAGCCGGTCAAAAAGCCTTGTTGTCTTTTGGGTCAACCGCTGCATCTCATCCATGGGTACATTGCTAAGGTGTTCCATGAGCGAACGAAAACATCTGTCCTCCTGCCTGATAAAGGTAAGCAATTGAGACTCCTGCTTAAAGTCATGCGTACTGTTTAGCAACTTGTTGTAGATGGCCAGTATTTGTGGAAGTCCCTTTATCGTCTGTTCTTTGTCAAGTCCCCCATAAAAGTCAGACGCTTTTTTATAGGTGTCCGAACTTTCCATCTTTGCCCGTTCGGAAGCCGTATTGAGTTTAAAGAACATCACGTCCTGAAGCGAACGCTGCTTTGAAAAAGCAAGTCGTGTCAGCTCTGTTCTCACAGAATCGGAAATGACAAAATAGGCAAGTGCCACCGGACTCTTCAGGTTAATGGTAGAGTCTTTTGAAAAGACACTGTACGACGAGTCTTTAAGTTCCTGCCACTGTGCCGTAAGGTCAGTTACTTTTTCGATGTCGGCATCCTTGTAAGATTGGATTTCCGACAGCTTTGCTTTACAGGCCTCTATCGCTTCGGTAGAGTTCTGAAATGACGGATGCTTTGTACAGGAAGAGAAAGCAAGTGCCGTCAACGCGAGAGTTAATGATAAGTGATTTCTTCTCATAAAAAAAATATTTTAACGACTGCGAAGATACAAACCTCACTATGAAAATGAGGTGTCAAAAAAATAAAAGTCTTATATTAACATTTTCAAAATCTTTTGGAAAAACTTCCTGCCTGCTTATTTTGTTAAGATACATTAAAAAAGTTCCAAATATTTATTATTTGGAACTTTTGATATTTTCAGATACTCTCTTATATGTTTTGCTTAAATGTTAATATTTTGAGGTATAAAAAAATAAGCTAATTACTAACATTGTTAATATTGTTACCCACACCATTCAAAATCCTGACACAAACGGCACTTGCAATGATTGCAAGGATTGATATGACAGGGTATGTCTCTACCAAAGCGGTACCGATTAGAAATGCCATAAGAATCAGGTGTACGAGTACCACCTCTTTATTAGTGAAGTTTTCTTCTGCGAGCAGAGAGAAGAATACATTCTTTGAGTTCCACCATTTTCCGACAGCTTCAGATGCCGATGAGGTCTTGCTTTTGTGGATTGATAATGTTTTCATCTTGTTTGTATATGAATCGTTTATATTAGAGTTCTTCGTATAGAGTCGCATGGAATAATTTCAACTCCATCCGTTGAGCTTATAGACTTGCTGCCGTGCTTCCTGCCAGCTGGCCACCCAACGTATGGCGATGATATAACCGTCCATTCTACGCTTCATGATAGTCCAACCTTTTTCGGCTTTCTTGAAGAAGTATCTGTTTGTCTTTATTTTCATAATCTCCTCACTTTTGATGTATAATAGAAAGTTCAGGCTAAACAGTATAGTCATGTGCATATCCACACAATCTCCAATTATTCCCCCATTTGTACATCTTGCGAAGGATTGTTGCCAACTTTACTTTCCTGATCTCGTAACTGTTATAAATTGCGTGGAGTTCTCTTGCTGCTTCTATTTTTTTCATACGACTTGACTTAACCGTGTTGTCGAGGGCT
>NZ_BAIX01000010.1 GCF_000613405.1 Hoylesella enoeca JCM 12259
TTGGTGTTCTTTTGCATCGTGCTGCTGCTGTTTATATTTGCTTGTTTAATCATATTCTCGTTTGATCCTTTTGATCAGTCTCTCTTGTTCAGACCCCCATCCCCCTAACTTAGGGGGCGGAAGGAGGCGAAGGAGGCGACAGGAACTGTCAAAACTGGGGGCAAAGGTAAGTAATAATTTCTAAATGTGCAAGAGATGGATGAAAATAATTCTTTAATGAGCGATTAATCTGACTCTACACACAAGGAGTATTCTGCATGATGGGAAAGGAAAATAAATGGTTTTCTTTGTCGTTCATTCAGATTTCATTATCTTTGCATCTTGTAATCCATCAGCGGCAATGCAACGGAATATAGCATGCTGCTCGAATTGAAACTCAAAATAACATAATAGACATCGTGGCAGAAACAAAGTACATTTTCGTGACTGGCGGCGTGGTCTCCTCACTCGGAAAGGGAATCATTTCGTCGTCTATCGGTAAACTCTTGCAGGCAAGAGGCTACAACATTACGATTCAGAAATTCGATCCTTACATCAATATTGATCCGGGAACACTCAATCCTTATGAGCACGGAGAATGTTATGTCACCGTTGACGGTATGGAAACAGACCTTGACTTGGGGCATTACGAGCGCTTTACCGACATCCAGACCACCAAAGCTAACTCGCTTACGACGGGCCGTATCTATAAAGCCGTTATCGATAAAGAACGACGCGGCGACTATTTAGGAAAAACCATTCAGGTGGTTCCGCATATCACGGATGAGATTAAACGTAATGTTAAGCTCTTAGGAAAGAAGAATCATTATGATTTTGTTATCACCGAGATAGGCGGAACGGTAGGAGACATTGAGTCAACACCGTTTTTAGAAGCCATCAGACAGCTGAAATGGGAACTGGGTAAGGATGCTATCTGTGTGCATCTCACGTATGTGCCTTATCTGAAAGCGGCTCAGGAGCTGAAAACTAAGCCTACCCAGCACAGTGTGAAAGAGCTGCAAAGCATCGGAATACAGCCGGACATCTTGGTGTTGCGCACGGAGAAGCATCTCAATGATGGTATATTGAAGAAAGTTGCAGCGTTCTGTAATGTTGATTTCGATTGTGTTATTCAGAGCGAAGACCTACCCAGTATCTATGAAGTGCCCGTCAATATGCAGAATCAAGGGCTTGATGTGGCTATATTGAAGAAGATTGGTGAGCCCATCGACGCAAAACCAGGTCTTGGTCCGTGGAAAAACTTCTTGGAACGAAGAGCTAAAGCCACCGAGGAAGTGCGTATCGGGCTCGTGGGTAAATATGACTTGCAGGATGCCTATAAGAGTATCCGAGAGAGTCTTTCACAGGCGGGCACTTATAACGACCATAAAACGGTGTTGGTTTTTGTCAATTCAGAGAAGATTACGCGCGAAAATGTGGCCGAAAAGTTAGAGGGTTTAGACGGTGTTGTGATCTGTCCGGGGTTCGGGCAGCGCGGTATCGAAGGGAAAGTCATTGCTGCCCACTATACTCGTACGCACAATATTCCCACATTCGGCATTTGTTTGGGTATGCAGATGATGGTAGTCGAGTTTGCACGTAACGTCTTGGGCTATGATGATGCCAACAGTCGTGAAATAGATGAGACGACCGAACATAATGTCATCGATATTATGGAAGAACAGAAAAACATAACGAATATGGGCGGTACGATGCGTTTGGGTGCTTATGAGTGTATTTTGAAGCAAGGTTCACGCGTATTCGATATGTATAAGGAAAGTATTATTCAGGAGCGCCATCGTCACCGTTATGAGTTCAATAACGAATTTCAACAAGAGTATGAAAGAGCCGGAATGAAGTGTGTGGGTCGTAACCCCGAGAGCAATCTTGTGGAGATTGTAGAGATTCCCGGATTGAAATGGTATGTCGGGACACAGTTTCACCCGGAATACCAGAGTACTGTTTTGAAGCCCCATCCATTGTTTGTGGATTTCGTTAAAACAGCAATAGAAAACAAGAAAAAGTAAAATGGATAAGAATAATATCATTGGATTTGTATTGATAGCTGTGGTATTGATCGGTTTCAGTTGGTGGACTAAACCTTCGGCAGAACAGCAAGCGGCAGCTTTCAAGCAGGATTCCATTGCACAGGCAGTAAAACAACAACAGAAGGCAGCCGTAGAGAAGCGGGCGAAAACAGAACAGCAGTTGCCGAAAGACACTTCATCCCTGTTTTATACATCGCTGCAAGGCAAGGCAGCGAATGTCGTTCTGAAAAATAGTAAGGTAGAACTGACGCTGAATACCAAGGGAGCGACCGTAGAAAAAGCTGTTATTAAAGGATTCAAAGACAAGAACGGGAATCCAGACGTTACACTTTTTGACAGCAAAGATCAAAGTTTGAATTATACATTCGTGGCCAAAGAGGCTAATATCTCGACCCAAGACTTGTATTTTCAGCCCTCGTCCGTTACAGATTCGACCGTGGTTTTCACGGCACAGACTGCTGACAGGAAGGGCATCATATTGGCTTACACCTTGGGCAAGGACTATATGCTGCATTTAAAGATGTCCGTTCAAGGTATGGCCGGTCTCTTTTCGCCTGACAATACGACGTTAAATGTGGATTGGCAAGATAAATGTCGCCAGCAGGAAAAGGGGTTTACGTTTGAGAATCGGTATGCTTCGCTCACTTATCACGAGACAGAAGGTGGGACGGATTATCTGAACGAAAGTTCTGAAAAGATAGATGAGGAAGTCAAAGAAAAGATCGATTGGGTGGCATTTAAAAATCAGTTCTTCTCAGCTGTAATGATTTCGAGAACTGATTTCAGCCAGAATGCACTGATGACAAGTATTCCCCTGGAAAAAGGTTCGGGTTACTTGAAACAATACAGGGCTAAGATGAAGACGCTTTTCGACCCTTCCGGCAAGAGGCCTTCTGAATTTGATTTCTATTACGGACCTAATGACTTCCGGCTGTTACAGCGAGTTGAGAAAGAGTCTCACTTCGGTAAGGATTTAGAGATGCAGCGACTCGTTTATTTAGGTTGGCCGCTTTTCCGTATCATTAATCGCTGGTTTACCCTCTATGTCTTTGACTGGCTCACCGGTTTGAACATCAATATGGGGATTGTTTTGATTTTGATTACTCTGCTTCTCAAAGCAATCACCTATCCGCTTGTGAAAAAAAGCTATATGAGTTCGGCCAAGATGCGTGTGCTGAAACCTAAATTGGATGCGGCAACAGCTCAATATAACAAGCCTGAAGACCAAATGCAGAAACAGCAGGCGATGATGGCTGAGTACTCGAAATACGGTGTAAGTCCGTTATCGGGTTGTCTGCCGATGCTTATCCAGATGCCGATTTGGATCGCAATGTTCAACTTCGTACCCAATGCCATTCAACTCCGAGGAGAGAGTTTCTTGTGGATCAGTGATCTCTCTACTTATGATCCCATTATTGAATGGAATAAAAATATCTGGCTGATAGGTGATCACTTGTCACTTACGTGTATCTTGTTCTGTGCGGCTAACGTGCTTTATTCGATGATGACGATGCGGCAACAGCGGGATCAGATGGTGGGACAGCAGGCCGAACAAATGAAGATGATGCAGTGGATGATGTATTTAATGCCCGTGATGTTCTTCTTTATGTTCAATGATTACAGTTCAGGACTCAACTTCTATTATTTTGTCTCGTTGTTCTTCTCGGCAGCCATTATGTGGGCTTTACGTAAGACGACGGACGACCGGAAATTGCTCGGCATTCTCGAAGCACGTTATCAGGAGAATAAAAATAATCCGAAAAAGCTCGGCGGATTGGCTGCACGGCTTCAAGCAATGCAGGAACAGCAGATGGAATTGCAGAAGAAGCGCCAAGATTTGGAACGAAAACGGAAAAACTAAATAAATCTTATGAACAGAGCAATCGTACTGGTGGTAGCTGCATTGATGATGGGCATATCACAAATGAAGGCACAGACAATGATCGGTAAGAACAACATTACGCTGAAAAGCGATCTGATGACGCCTGAAGCCTTATGGGCAATGGGACGTGTAAGCAATCCGGCAGCATCGCCCGACGGTAAACGCATTGTTTATCAGGTGGGTTATTACAGCGTAAAACAGAACAAAGGACATCAGGTTTTGTATATAATCGATGCCAACGGTAAGAATCAGAAGTTGCTGACAACTTCTGATAAAAGCGAGACTGATGCCTCCTGGATGGAGAACGGGAAGCGTATCGCATTCCTGACAGGTGGTCAACTGTGGTCGATGAATCCCGATGGAACCGATCGCAGACAATTGACTAAGTCGGCAACAGAGATCGAAGGTTATAAGTTTTCACCCGACGGGAAGTACGTTATTCTGATAAAGTCTATCCCTTATACCGGAACAATCAAAGCCAATCCTGATGATTTGCCATTAGCTACGGGGATGTTGATCACGGATATGAACTATCGTCACTGGGACCATTACGTTCAGTCTATTGCTCATCCTTACTTGGCCGATGTTACGACCGATGGTATCGGTGAGGGAATTGATATCTTAGGCGGTGAGCCTTATGAATGTCCGATGGCCCCGTTTGGCGGTGTTGAGCAATTGGCTTGGAGTCCGGACTCGAAGATGATCGCCTATACCAGTCGTAAAAAAGAGGGGTTGCAATATGCTATCTCAACCGATGCAGATATCTATCTATATAATATAGATACGCGCAAAACGAAGAATCTCTGTAAGCCTGATGGTTATAAGGAGCCTGCTATCAATGCAACGAAAACAATGAAAGCACAGGCTGTGAATCATCAGAGCAGTGATATGAATGTGGGTTATGATGTTAATCCCAAGTTTTCTGCTGATGGTAAGTATGTGGCTTGGCAAAGTATGGCACGCAATGGGTATGAGTCTGATCGCAATCGACTGTGTATTTACACATTGGCCAACGGTAATAAGAAGTATGTAACAGAAAGTTTTGACTCGAATGTAGATGATTATTGCTGGGCTCCGGATGCTAAAACGCTTTATTTTATCGGTGTTTGGCACGCTTGTATCAATGTTTATCAAACCAATTTGAACGGTCAGGTAAAGCAGTTGACTGATGGATGGAACGATTATGGAAGTGTTCAAATGTTAGGAAATACGAATCGTTTGCTCACGACTCGGCACAGTATTTCGCATCCCGATGATCTTTTCCTGGTAACACCGACTAAAAAGGAGAAGCAATCGACCGTTATGCAGATCACAGATGAAAATAAACATATTTTTGATCAGTTGGCTATCGGCAAAGTAGAACAGCGTTGGGTCAAAACTACTGATGGTAAACAAGAACTGGTGTGGATCATTTTGCCGCCTCATTTCGATGCCAATAAAAAATATCCTACCTTGCTTTTTTGTGAGGGCGGACCGCAAAGTCCCGTCAGTCAGTTTTGGAGTTATCGCTGGAATTTCCAGATAATGGCAGCCAATGGATATGTTATCGTTGCACCGAATCGGCGCGGTTTACCGGGGTTCGGCGCAGAATGGCTTGAAGAAATATCGGGAGATTGGTCCGGTCAGTGTATGAAGGATTATCTTTCTGCTATCGATGATGCTACCAATAATTTGCCATTTGTGGATAAAGAACGGTTAGGTTGTGTCGGAGCATCTTTTGGTGGCTTCTCTGTTTATTATTTGGCAGGTCATCACGACAAACGTTTCAAGGCGTTTATTGCCCACGATGGTGCTTTCAATCTCGAATCGATGTACACCGATACAGAAGAGGTGTGGTTCTCCAATTGGGAATACGATGATGCGTTTTGGAATAAAGATATGAGTGTCAATGCTAAGAAGACATACGAAAATAGCCCTCATAAGTTTGTGGATAAGTGGGATACACCCATTCTTTGCATTCACGGTGAGAAAGATTATCGTATCAATGCCAACCAAGGTATGGGTGCTTTCAATGCTGCACGGATGCGAGGAATTCCGGCAGAACTGCTTCTCTTCCCGGATGAAAACCACTGGGTCTTGAAGCCGCAGAATGGAATCTTGTGGCAACGCACATTCTTTGGTTGGCTCGATCAGTGGCTCAAGAATTAAAACTAACCGATTCAGAAACTTATAAACTTAAAAACGAATAAACTCAAATGGTAGAAACATTTCAAACAAAACTCAGCGACTCAAAGTTATGGCGCTGGACTGCGTTAATCTTACTCGCTTCGGCGATGTTCTTTGCCTACATTTTCGTAGACATTCTTTCTCCGTTACAGGAATTCTTGCAGACACAACGTGGGTGGGATCCTGTTGCTTACGGTCATTATGCAGGTTCCGAACCTTTCCTCAATGTGTTTGTCTTCTTCCTGATTTTCGCCGGAATCATTCTCGATAAGATGGGCGTGCGCTTCACGGCAGTTCTTTCAGGAGCGGTGATGGTTCTCGGTGCGGGAATTAACTACTATGCCGTGAGCGACTTCTTTGTAGGAAGCAGCCTCGAAACATTCTTTACCAACACATTGAATTTGCCTCAAGCGTGGTGGAATGTTACTCCATTCTATGCCGGAATGCCGGCATCAGCCAAGTTGTCTGCCATCGGATTTATGATCTTCGGATGTGGAGCAGAGATGGCGGGCATCACTGTTTCGCGCGGTATTGTGAAATGGTTCAAAGGCAAAGAGATGGCTTTGGCTATGGGAATCGAGATGGCCATTGCCCGTGTCGGTGTTGCTGTTGTCGTCGTTGCATCTCCGGCGCTTGCTGCTATCAAACCGATCAGCGTGTCGCGCCCCGTTGCTTTCGAGCTGGTGTTGCTCTGTATCGGTCTGATTTGCTTCATCGTTTACGGTTTTATGGATAAGAAACTCGATGCACAAGGTGTTGAAGAAGAAAAAGATGATCCGTTCAAAGTAAGCGATATCGGTAAAATCCTTTCATTAAAAGTGTTTTGGCTCGTGGCCCTGCTATGTGTTTTGTATTATTCGGCGATATTCCCTTTCCAGAAATACGCCATCAATATGTTGCAATGCAACCTGCATTTCTCTGCGGCTGATGCTGGACTAGTGTTCTTTGTCTTCCCGCTTGGTGCTGCCGCTGTAACGCCGTTCCTCGGCAACTATCTCGATCATAAAGGTAAAGGAGCTTCCATGCTTATTCTGGGAGCAATCCTGATGATTATATGTCACCTCGTATTTGCTTTCGTTGTACCAGCAACACAGAGCGTCATGATCACCCTGACAGCTGTTATTGTGCTCGGAATCTCATTCTCGCTTGTGCCCGCAGCCCTTTGGCCTTCGGTTCCTAAGCTTATCGATGAAAAGCTCATCGGTTCGGCTTATGCCTTGATTTTCTGGATTCAAAACATCGGGCTATATGCTTTCCCGATGATTATCGGTTCGGTGTTAAGTGCATCCAATCCTGGCATAACCGATCCGTTACAATATAACTACACTGTTCCGATGTGCGTCTTTGCCTCCTTAGGCGTCATGGCTTTGCTCCTTGGCTTCGCGCTTAAAGCTTTGGACAAGAAGAAAGGTTATGGGCTTGAAGCACCCAATATAACAGCCGATTAAAAATCATCAAGCCGCTTCGGCGAATGCCAACAGCGTGGGCTGTGTTTCAATAGGCGAAAGAATTTTGAAGCACGGCCCACTTTTTCTTATACAATCTATACAGAAGTTTTTTCAGAAAACCAACACCCCCAGTCCTCAACTGTCAAAAAGAGACCTCCTACGATCCAAAAGCCGAAGACGAACTTTTCTGCCGATCCTGCATGGGGCGAAGTGATTTGGTAATCATAATCGTAGCCGATATAAGAAGTGCGATTTGGTAACGCATCAGTCATATAGTTAAACTGGATGTGGGAGCGCTCCCTAGTTTACGATTTTTTGCGTCCCAAGTTTGGGAAACGCTCCTTTCACCCGTTTTTTGTGTTCCCAAAGTTGGGAAACGTTGTTTTTATGGTTTTTGCGGCTTCCCAAAATTGGGAAACGCCATTTTCTTCATTTTCTGAGTATCCCAAAGTTGGGAAATGTTGTTTTTTTCATTTTTTAGCTTTCATCATCTGCTGAAATGCAGGAATTGTCTTTTTTTGCTCGTCATCACCTGCTGAAACGTCGTTTTTGCAGTTTTGAGACTTTCAGCACCCGCTGAAACGCAGAAATCGTCTTTTTTTGCTCGTCATCACCTGCTGAAACATTGTTTTTCCCGTTTTGAAGCTTTCAGCAGCTGTTGGAGAGAGCCGTCTCGTTATGGCCAGATGAAAATCATCTGAGAGCTCCTGTTCCATATTTTCGTCAAGATGAATACGCAATAATGAAGAACGTGACTCCATCTTGCTTGACGATAGAGAAGAATCGCTGGGTAAGACGAATTCGGCTAACTGAATCAGCTTAAATTATAGGTGTGGATGCTCGTTCCCTGTGCAGACGGCAGGTAATTGATGCCCCACCAGCACATTTGCAGTAAGATAAAGGAGACGAGAAGCATCCAGAGGGCGGGACGATAGCTGTGCCGCTGTCCTAACCGATAGTGGATATAAGCCAGATAGGCGAACCAAGTAACGGCTGCCCATGTCTCTTTCGGGTCCCACGCCCAATAGTGTCCCCATGCTTCTTTAGCCCAAAGTGCCCCGAAAAGCATGCCTATAGTCATGAATGAAAGACCGACATACACTAAATTATCGCATATTTCCATCTCGTGTTCGCCCATGGAACGTTTGGCAAAAAACAAGAGATAACCCGACATGACAGCAGCTGCGCCCAACATGGCGTAGGCAAACATATAGATGATGACATGAGGGGCAAACCACGGACTTTGAAGGGCGGGCATGAGAGTCTTGCTGTGTATCTCGGGCTTGAGAAGGTTGATACAAATGAAAACAAGTGCTAATACGGTGCTGAACGTGAGAATCCATTTGTAACGCCAGCGGCTGTAGACAATCAATCCGGCAAGAGGAAGGAAGAAAGAGTACCACAAACGGGTCTCGCCCATGGTGCGAAGCGGAGGACGTTCGAGTGCTATCCACATGCCGATGATGAAAGCGAAAAAGACCAAAAGACCGGCTATGGTACCTCCATAGGCAGCTGTTGTGCGGCCTTTCCATGCCGCTAATGCCCCGATAGCCCAGCACAGAACTGCCGGAAGGGCAAAAAAGATGAAGTCATTCCATGTCATTTCTCTGTTCCTCTCTTCTTTTGAGCAATGATAAACATGCACAACGCACCCGCCAACATCATATAAATGCCCGTATATACCAAAGGCAGCCACGGGTCAGAGACCAATTCGAGCACGCTGGTATCGCTCCAGCACCCCATCTGGCGGTTGTAATCGAGCTGATAAATCTTCCATCCCTCAAGTTCAAAAGGTTGGTTCACAAGGATGTCGGTCATGATGCGTTTGCCGCTTTTGGTGAGTATTTCCACGCGGGAGATAAAGCGTTCGGGTTCTCGCTCCGGCATAACGAGCGTTACTTTGTCGTCGAGTTTCAGCTCTTGATAGGGAAACAGATAGCTGCCACATGTGACCCATCCTTGCCGGAGGAGGGTTTGAGCATGCCCCTTGCTGTCTGTCTGGCGTTTGGTGGCTCTTACAAGAAGGGCGCAAGAGGCACCGGACGAAGGCCAAGAAACGTAGTTAGTCGTGTCGCGGGTCATGACCGGCGCAGCCCATTTGATGCGTTTCAATATGCGGAAATGCCACTTTAAGATGTCGCCCCCTTTGAAAGTGCTGTCTACAAGCAAAGTGTAGGGCTTTCGTTCGGGTATTTCGCGACCGGTCTTCGTGTTGATGAGCATGAGTTTCGGGGGGTATTCGTCGATGCGGAAGCGTTTGAGTTGTATAGCCAACGCCAACTCATGGACTTTTCCTTGGTCATCAACGGCACGCCATTCGGGTGTTTCCATGTTGATGTTGAGCTTGAGACGCTGCATGTCGGCACTGCCTAAAGTGGCAGAAACCATGACGATGAATAGGCCGAGGTGGTTCAGATAAAAAGGAATATCACGCCACGTAAACCGAAAAAGACGGTCTACGATGAGTTCACCCAGCTGGATGACCAACCAGAAATAGACCAAAACAAACGGCCATGAGCTGAGCATATCGGTAAAGCCAAGTACATCGACGGGGGCATGACCTGTGGGAACTTGACGCGTAATGCCCATGATGGCAGTCAGAAAGACAGCCCAGCAGAGGGCGGGAACGGCCGCAGCATAAGTGGAAAGGAAACGGAAGGCGTAGACTTTGCTGCGTAGCGCATAGACGACACCTATTATGAGAAGGAGAAAAACGAGTGCAAGGAGGTTGAGCGGAAAAGCAAATAATTTCCATTGAACAGGTCCTACGCTCCATTGCAGCATAAGGCCTGTGAGTACAAGTCCTAAGCCGATAGCGAAGCCCTCTTTGAGCTTCCATGGTTGCATCCACATCATATTGATTGGCTTTCTTACAAACAGATGCGGGAACAGTGTGTATGCTGTCCCCACATGCCGGTATTTCTTACTGAATTATAACGTGATAAAACGGCCTTTCTTTTTGGCTTCCTGTATCCACTTGGGAACTATCGTTTGAAGGAATTTCTTTTTGTCGGCCATCTTCTGCTTGCCATCAATGCCTAAGTAAGCCCATGCTTTCTCCTTGGTGGAGATGTCGGGCATCGGTACATCTCCATAGAATCCGTGATGTGCCAGCACTTTAGAGAGGCGAAGGCGTGCTTGATGCGCATAGTCGAGGCTGTGGCCAAGAATGCGCATCACCTCTTGCGGAGCATGGAAAGAGGCACCGTGGCTGGCTACAGCAAAGTCCCAACGCCACTGACTCTTGCGCAATAGCGAAAGGATGGGTTTCATCTCTGTTTCCGAGGCTCCCTTATCCCATGCGAATTTAGCTTCTATATGGGCGGTGGACAGTTCTTTCTCTACCCGATTACGTATCTCGTTGCACTTCCGTTGACGTTCGTAGACGTTCTGTCGGAGTGTCTCGGCATCTTCTCGGTGGCAGGTCTGACATGTGCGGTCGATATGGGCAAGCGGGCTCATGATATGATGGTCGGAGTATTTCACTCCTCCTTCAGAGATATAAGGCATGTGACAATCGGCACAGGAAACGCCCCTCTGACCATGAATACCCATCTTTGAAAGTTCATAACCCGGGTGTTGTGCTTTCAGAATGGGTGCCTTGCTCAGCTGATGAATATAGTCATAATAGCCTGTCTTGTCGTAATATGCCTCGATATTCTCAACCGTTAATCCACTGTCTTGTGGGAAAGTGAGATATTTTCCATCGCCTTTGAAGTAATATTCCGTGTGGCATTGTGCACAGACCAATGAGCGCATTTCCTGATGAGAGGCTTTGCTTACGTCTAAGCCCCTGCGTTTCCAGGCTTCATACAGTGCAGGACGTGACGGTCGCAGCTCCATTGTGCGGGCATCGTGGCAGTCGGAGCAGCCGATGGTATTCATGACTTCAGGTCCCCATTGGCTCCATTTTGCTTTGTAGAAGTTGGCTACACCTTTCTCTTTCATCAGTCTCGGCACATCGGGACCTTTGCAAGTCCAGCATGTTCCGGGCTGTGGCTCGTCGCCAGGGGTTACGCCCGGTGCTCCGGTACGCAGGATTTCGCGCATATCTTCTATGGCATGGTGGTGTCCGCGCGGAGACTTGTAATCCAAAGCGAAGGAATATCCACCCCAGAGAATGACCATTTCAGGGCGTTGTGCCAGAACGTCTTTATGCTGCGAGCCGTTGAACTCACTCTCGAAAGTGGTGTCTTCAGTTGCTTTCCATGTCTCGTATTCGCGTGGAAAGTCGCCTGCAAACTTCTCGTTCTGTGCAACAATGTCTTCTTTAAACATGTTTTTCCTGTTGTTGAAGATGCTTACTACCTCTGCGCGACGTTCCAAAAGGGAGGACGCTACGAGACCTAACAGGAATACGACGACCATCGAACCTCCGAACAACAGCCATCCTTGCCAACGTTTTAAATGCTTTTCCATCTTTATTTCCGGTATTTTCTTGTTCTTTATTTATGATTCATCATGTTTTGAAGCCACTGGGGCGTGGGTGATTCGGGTAGGGGAGTCTGCGAAGCGGCATCGGGTGTGGACGATAGAGAGTTCATCTTTTTATGGGGAACATCTCTGTGGCAGTCCCAGCAGGCCTTGCCTTCTCCGCGTTGCGCCATCATGTAATCGATGCGACCTGTTCTTACAAACTCGGTGTTCAGTTGCTGATGACATCTTATACAGTTATCCATGATGACTTCGGCACTTGCCTCTTCTGCGCGGATCGTTTGTCTTTCAGCGTGAGTAACGAACTTTGCCACGTGGTTCATACCGTCTTTTCCTTTGAAGAAATACTTCATGAAGATGTTTTGGTGGGGAACATGACAGTCATTACATGTGGCGTTGCGAGCATGGGAAGAATGTGCCCATGTATTATAATAAGGTGTCATGATATGACAATTGACACATGCCGAGGGATCGTCGGCAAGATATGTGTGCATGCGAAGCAAGTAAGCGGCGAGACCGCCCAAACCTACAACAACACCGGCCATCACTAATAGCGCTATTTTTTGCTTGTAAGTGAGGGCATCTTTGATAGATATAATTTGACGAATTTTCATCGGCTTTTGTGTTGGATGGTGTAAAGGTAGTTATAAAAAATGAAATGTCGTGTAAAAACTTCTCACTTTTTGCATTTACGGGTTGCATTTCCCTTTCGAAGTAGAGTTTTAACCGAAAGAATAGAATTAATCAAAAGCAGTGAAGAGACAAATTATGGGTGTATTGAGATAGAGTTTTTCCATGCGTATGAAGTTCATGGAGCATTCTGTAAATGTCTGTATGGCATGATTATATGAATCCACTATGGTGTCTATCTCCCTGTCTCCGAAATGCGTCCCATCATTTTCTGCGGGGCGCAGAACTATTCAACGCGGCGACTACTGTGGCCTGTTTGTCGCCCGTTATTGTGTCTCGATTTCTGAAGGTTGGAATGGTCGAATGTGCGATTATTTGTCTTTTTTCCAACATTTTTGCTCGAATAAAGTTTGGGGATCAAGTCTGCACGACCGATACGGCGGAGTTCTCGTTCGATATTTCGGCGTTCTTCTGCCTTATACCAAAAGAAAAATTGGCGCTGAGCCAGCTTTTCACGTGGTGTCTTGGCACTGAAAATAGGTTCGAGAGTGTAAGGATCATAACCTGTGTACCACGCTTCGGTACTGACTGTCATCGGTGTTGGTGTAAAGTCTTGTACCTGTTCGAGATGAAAGTCAAGTTTTTTAGTGATGATAGCAAGCTCTGCCATGTCTTCTTCTTTGCACGCGGGATGACTGCTAATGAAGTAAGGGATGAGTTGTTGACGTAGGTTTTCTTCGGCGTTAATCTTGTCAAAGAGTTGCTTGAAAGCGTAAAACTGTTTGAAAGAAGGTTTTCGCATCAAGCGGAGTACAGTGTCACTGGTATGTTCGGGGGCTACTTTGAGCCGACCACTCACGTGATTTCTGATCAATTCACGCGTATATCGGCGGGCCGATTCGTTAGCTTTTTCGTCTTTACTTTTGTGCAACAGCAGATCATAACGTACGCCGCTGCCGATAAAACTCTTCTTAATACCAGGCAATGCATCTACGGTTTTGTAGATGTCTAACAGCTTGGTGTGATCGGTGTCGAGGTTAGGACAAATCTCGGGATGAATGCACGAGGGACGTTTACAGTGCTCGCAAGCCTTGTGATTGCGACCTTTCATTCCATACATATTAGCGGATGGACCGCCAAGGTCAGACAAATAACCTTTGAAACCAGGCATCATCGTCACCTTTCTCACTTCGTTTACAATGCTCTCTTTGCTTCTGCAAACCACGAATTTGCCTTGATGTGCACTGATGGTACAGAATGCACAACCACCGAAACATCCTTGATGGATATTCACGGAAAACTTAATCATCTCGTAAGCAGGTATTGTCTTACCTCGATATTTGGGATGGGGGAGTCTTGTATAAGGCAAATCAAAATATGCATCGAGCTCGTTTGACGTGAGAGTGGGGTAGGGTGGATTGACAACAGCATAAACATCGCCTACCTTTTGCAAGAGTCTCTGAGCGTGAATCTTGTTCGATTCTTCTTCAATATGCTTGAAGTTCTCTGCCTCGAAACGCTTATTCTGCAAACAATCTTCGTGACTATGGAGCACAATGTCGGCTTCGGTAATTCCGTTGGGAATGTCTTTTTCACGAGCCAAATACACGGTTTGCGGGATGTCGTGAATCTCGTTGATTGATCGACCAGCAGCAATATCTTCGCAGAGTTGTAGTATCGACTTGGCGCCCATACCGTAAAGGATAAGATCGGCACCGGCATCGCAAAGGATGCATCGGCGCAATTTGTCTTGCCAATAATCGTAATGTGTGAGACGTCGCATCGAAGCTTCGATGCCACCGAGCACTACGGGAACGTCGGGAAACAGTTGTTTCAGAATACGGCTATACACGATTGTGGGATATTCCGGTCTGCAATCGTGTCGTCCGTTAGGGCTGTATGCATCCTCACTCCGTAATCTTTTGTTGGCCGTATATTTGTTGACCATCGAGTCCATACAGCCGGGCGAGATGCCGAAAAACAGTCGTGGGCGTCCCAGCTTCTTGAAATCTCGAAAGTCGCCGTGCCAATCGGGTTGCGGAACAATGGCCACGCGATAGCCCGCAGCTTCTAAACAGCGCCCAATAACTGCTGCTCCGAATGAGGGATGATCTACGTAGGCGTCGCCCGAGAACAAGATAATGTCTAACTGATCCCATCCTCTCAGCTCACATTCCTTCTTGGTTGTAGGCAAAAAATCGGTGAGTTTGACCGTGTCTTGTTTATTCTCCAACAGTCTTTTGCTTAGATTTCCAATCAATATAGAGTAAAACGAGTTGGTGAAGACCGAATGCTTTCATATTGCTGTTGTATATCACGTCAAGACAAAGGTCAAGAAGTGCCTTGTCTCTACCCTCATCCGACTCTAACAGCGATCGCAGATTAAACTTCAATTTGTCTAAAACGCTTCGTCGATAATACCGTTACTGTCGATGAGATTACGCAATAAGGCATATTTCTCGATACTTTCCAAATGTTCATCAGTCACTTCTATATTCCTTGTTCCGGATGTGTTGGCTTGAATTTTATAAATCATAATCGTATGAAATATTATTTTAGTAAATAAGTCAAGATACCTTTCATTATGTTGTTTCGCACTTTCGGCGATCGGATACACTCGAACGGGAAGGCCATTGTAAAGCATTTATAGTCTGAACCATCGTAAGCGACACCTGCACTCTGCTCGTTCTGGTAGCGCAAAGCGCAATAGGCGGGTGTCAATGGCTCTAAAATGTCGGGTGCAATGGCAGCATAATGCTTGTCATTGAGTGCCTGATAGATTTCAAACTCTTGTTCCATACCTTTTATATAAGGTAATGTGTCGAGCCGATTCGTACCCGAAAACTTTACTTTCAACACTTCTGCAAGAAAGCGTTCACCGTTCGTATTTGTCTGATCAGAGCCCAGATAAGCTCCACTCACCAGCAGTCGGCCGTGCTTCTGCGTGTAGGCACGCAGTATTTTTTGCATTTTGGGTGTGAAAGTTTTATAGAACCGCAATGCGCTTGGTGTGAATTTCTCTAATCCCAAGATCAGATCTACACAGGGATAGGTGCCAATCTGCACTTTACCTGATTCGATGGCTCGGCTCGAACAACTTACGACATTGTAGCGGGCAACACTCGCAATGGCCTCCGTATGTGTAGCAACGTAATCGAAAGTATTGCCCATCACGAATCGGCCGGCCATTTCGTCGCCACCGAATCCTAATCCGCCGGGCCCCTCAATACCCATACACGACTTGTCAAAGCATTGCTGTGCACCGGCCCAACCGGCTGTAAGACCCTCTGAAACGCCTGCATCTCGGTTAAGATCGAAACCTTGTTCGAACTCCGTATTGATAACGGTGGGACCTGAAAGACGATGAAATCCATTGACGACAAGGATTGTTTTTGCCGTATTCGACCGATAAACGGCAGACAAAACCTCTGTCGGGAAACTCTCGCCGCCGCGATTGACGGCCGTAACTTTAAATCGATAGTGTACACCGGGCTCCAATTCGAGTGTTAGCGACGGCCTTTTCGTTCGCCGACCGTTGTTAAAACCACCTGTTCCAGTGGCCATATAAACATTATAGGAAGTGGGGCTGGCTGTCGGTTCCAACGAGTCTTGTACGGCTGTCCAGCTCAATTTGATTTTGTTTTTGCCGACAAACGCGATGGCGAAGTCGGTCGGTGCCAGCGGTTCAACGGTGTAAGATTGACCGTGTTGGGTTGTGATAAACCGCAGAATGGTTTTATATATGGAGCGGGCTAATGTGAAACGGAAGTTCGGATCTTGCCCGCGCAGCATATCGGGAAAGTTCTGGTGCGACATTGTTTCTAATATGGCGGAAGGTATTTCAGGGTTGCGTGTCTCCGAATAGTTGCGGTCGAGCAAATCTCTTCGGGCCCAATCATGATAAGTTTGACGAATATCGCGGGTAACATTAGATAAAAGCGCGTCAGCGAAATCACGTGAAATCATACGCGAAATACCAGTATTCAGGCGTCCGTCGTTATAATCGGTCGTGCAGATTGCTAACGAGCCAACGAGTGAAGTGCCGTTTTCGGCAAAGCCGGCATCGCTATGTACGGCCAGAGATAGCTCTAACGGTACGCCTTTCCCCTCTAATGATGGCACGAAAACAGATCCGCCGGCCAACCAGTTCACCATATTCGATCGCGCGTTGATGTCGTCTCCATAGTCGTCTTCACCGCCTTTGGTATTATAGACGCTGTAAGGTGCGCCGGCCCATTGGGCGTAATAGCGGGCGCCTTCTAACGAACGAGGCAGACAGCTGATGTCGCCGCCTCGCTGAATGTTACCCATTCCGCCGCCAAATCTCACGGCATCAGCTGTTACTACGCCATGTTGAGACGATTTGTTGCTCAAAACCACTTGGTTATAAGGATTGCAGCCACGGTCGAAATCAAATGTTCCGAGATACACCCATGTGCCTCCGCCCATCTGTTGATTGACTTTGAAGACCGTCTTTTGGCCTTTGTGGAATATTGTGTATTGTGCGTCCGAAATGCTTCCGGCAACCGTTTGGTAGCTCACATACACGGCATAGCGGCCAGCTTCGGGTATCTGTGGGCGGTAAACGATTTCACTGGTGTTGCGTTCCTTGGTTGTCGTTTTCGTCATTCGTGCAGTTCCCGCCTCGAAAGGATTCTCTCCGTTGGCGTAAGCACCGCGTGTTGGGCAAAACCTCGTGTGTTTGTAGATCGCCAAATATCTTTTGCAGTTGTCTCGGTATAGACAGAAGCGTCTGTATTTCCATCATTATCGACGATGATTTCATTTTTCTGCCAGTCTCGTTCACGTGGTGTGAAAACCACGGCACCGGCATTTTGCAGCATTGGAATCAGATAAGGAACGACGATGGTTTGTGTAAACAGATCTTCATTAGTGCCGAACAAGTTAGGGCGTTGCCATTCCCACGCTCCGGTTTTGGCGTTGTAAAATCGGCCGTGACTGGCCCATAAAGCAATGTGTCGATTGTAGAGACCGTGCGTAATGGTGTTAGGACGGGAGACATTTCGCACCCACGGATCGCCCTTGTATTCTATGTCTCCCCACATCCTATATATACCCTGATTATCAGAAGCATCTTTTTGCACGGCAACTAACGGTTGGTTGCCTTGTGAAAAAGCATTCGTTGCAGAGCGTTTAACCGTTGGTTGCAACGCCCTTGCATACATATTGAGAATAAGGCTGTTACAAAGCAAGATGAAGACCAGTCCTTTTGTCCGCATCATTCGCCCTCCTTGCCGATTTCGCCAGTGGTGAAACGCTCTGGACGTTTGCCTTGAAAATCCTTGAAATAAAGTTTAATCTCTCGCATTTCGTTATCGATATCACCTGTCGGAATCAGTGTTCGGGTGCACTGAATGTGCTTTTTGCTGTAATCGACACCATATAGCAAAATGGGGATTCGAGCTTTTAGTGCAATGTAATAGAAGCCTTTTTTCCAATCGGGATTCAATGAACGGGTTCCCTCGGGCGTGACACAAAGATGAAAACGAGTGTTCTTCGCAGCCTCATCGGCCAGGTTGTCGGTCATACTTGTGTGTTTGCTGCGCCACACGGGGATGCCTCCCAAATGGCGGAAAATGGGGCCGAGCGGCCAAAAAAACCACTCTCTTTTCATCAGAAAGTTGCTTTCCAATCCTTCAGCCTGCGCATATAGCAGTCCGATTACAAAGTCCCAGTTGCTCGTATGAGGCGCAAGACAGATGATATATTTGTCGGGATGAGGCTGGTTGACGGTTTTTGACCAGCCCATACATTTATATAATAGCCAGCTACAAATCTTTTTCCACATGCGTTATCAATTCAAATTACCGATCTGATCAATGATTTCAGACACCTGTCCGTTGAATTCTGCGATCAGATTTTTGTAATATTGCCGTTGCGGCATCCCTGGTTCAGGATGTGAAATACGGCGGATAAAATCCGTATGTGTGCTAATGATAGAGGTGAGTAGGCTTTCGACGTTATCCTTTTCGGGTGTCCCATTATATAGAGAAGCCCCAACGCACTCTGCAAATAAGTCGCTGCAAATATAATTGATCGTGCGTTTTAAATCTCGTTTATTCGTCATAATCGTATTGTTTTAGTTGTTAAATCCCGTCCAAAGATAGGAAAAAAAATGATAAGTAACATCTTTTCGCATGAAAAAATACGCTTAAATGTCCGTTTTCTTACGGAAAGACTTCCTCGTCTCGCAGATTTATCGTATATTTGCAAGGCTTTACAGGAGAGCCGATTTGATAACAACAAAATAATTCTCTATAATAAACAAAAAGGTAAAATGAAAAAAAGTCTTTTGCAAAAAGAACGTTCCTCTTATCAGCCTAAGCTTCCTAAGGGACTTCAGGGTGCAGTAAAGGTGAAAGAAGGAGCGCCGACACAGAGTGTCTCCGACCGCGAAGAGATTCAGAAATTATTCCCGAACACATACGGAATGCCGTTGGTTGAGTTTGTTCCCGGTAATGAGGCAAACCACGAGGCGATGAATGTGGGTGTTATTTTGAGTGGAGGTCAGGCTCCCGGTGGACACAATGTGATTTGCGGAATATTCGATGAGGTGAAGAAACTTAATCCGAACAATCGCCTGTATGGCTTTTTGATGGGGCCTGGTGGACTGGTAGAGCATAACTATATAGAATTGACTTCCGAAATCATCGACGATTATCGCAACACCGGCGGATTTGATATGATCGGTAGCGGACGTACCAAATTGGAGGAAGAAGATCAGTTTGAGAAGGGATTAGAGATTATTCGTAAGCTCGATATACAGGCCATCGTTATTATCGGTGGTGATGACTCGAATACCAACGCCTGTGTTTTGGCCGAATATTATGCTGCCAAGAAGTGTGGTGTGCAAGTAATCGGCTGCCCGAAAACCATTGATGGCGATCTGAAAAACGATCAGATCGAAACCTCTTTCGGGTTTGATACAGCTACGAAGACTTACGCAGAGTTGATCGGTAATATCGAACGCGACTGTAATTCGGCTCGCAAGTATTGGCATTTCATCAAGTTGATGGGACGATCTGCATCTCACATCGCTTTGGAGTGTGCGCTGCAATGCCAGCCGAATGTCTGCATCGTCTCTGAGGAAGTGCAACAGAAAGATATGACACTCAACCAAATCGTTGAGCAAATTGCTGCGGCCGTGGCCGACAGAGCAAGTCGGGGAATGAACTTCGGCGTGGTTTTGATTCCCGAAGGATTGATAGAGTTTATCCCCTCTATTGGTAGACTGATTGGCGAACTCAATGATTTGCTGGCCGCTCACGGGGCCGATTACAAAGACCTTGACAAAGAAGCACAGCGCGCTTACATTCTTGCACATCTGAGTAAAGAGAATGCCGAGACTTTTGCAACACTTCCCGAAGGTGTAGCTCGTCAGCTTTCGCTCGATCGCGATCCACACGGCAATGTTCAGGTGTCGTTGATTGAAACCGAACGACTGCTCTCTGATATGGTGGAAGCAAAACTTGTAGCCTGGAAAAAGGATGGAAAGTTCGACGGAAAGTTTGCTCCGTTGCACCATTTCTTCGGTTATGAGGGACGCTGCGCAGCACCATCTAACTTCGATGCAGACTATTGTTATGCCTTAGGTGTAAGTGCCGCGCAACTCATTGCCAATGGAAAGACCGGCTATATGGCCATTGTTAAGAATACGACGGCGCCTACTGATGAGTGGAAAGCAGGCGGTGTACCTATTACGATGATGATGAATATGGAACGCCGAAGTGGCGAGATGAAACCCGTTATACGTAAGGCGCTTGTCGAATTAGATGGTGCACCTTTCCGTGAGTTTGCTCGTCTGCGCGACGAATGGGCTAAAGAAACCTGTTTTATTTATCCCGGTCCGATACAGTATTGGGGTCCTGCGGCAGTGTGCGACCGTACAACGCGCACGCTCGAACTCGAACAACAATAATGATTGCATTGTTTTGCCAAAGGTTCTGAGTGTTGAACCTTTGGCAAAACGCATTTATTAGGATGTCTTCTGCACGTCGAACGCCCCGGCGAACCTATCGCCGACACAAGCGATCAGCGCGTCATCGCTCCTCGTTTCTGCCTGCTTTTCTGCACCGTTATCCCCGTTGGGCTTGGTGGGTAGGCGGTATCGGCATTGTCGTCATTTATATATGGGCTTTTTATTCGTTCTTTGTCGGACCCACAGGGTTTCGTTGGCGCGCGCTATATGGCGATGCTCGCTATCCAGAAGGCTATGAAATTCACGGTATAGATATCTCTCATTATCAAGGTACCATTGATTGGGATGCTCTTCAACACGCACAAATCGAGGGTAATCCGCTACGTTTTATTATCGTGAAATCAACCGAAGGGGCCGGTCAATTGGATGAAAACTTCAACGATAACTTCTATCAAGCACGCGAGTATGGTTTCATTCGAGGAGCCTATCATTTTTGGAGTAACAAGTCATCGGCACGTTCACAGGCTTATTATTTCCTCAAACAGGTGCACTTGGAAGATGGGGATTTGCCACCGGTATTGGATATTGAACACAAGCCAAAGGCAGATCTGTTGAAGATTTTCAGCGAGATGTGCTCACGTGGCTGCACATTGTGGAAGACAAATATCACGCAAAGCCTATTATCTATACCTATTACAAGTTTAAGGAGAGTTATCTCAGTGCTCCCGTTTTTGATGATTACCCTTATTGGATAGCCCATTATTACGTCGATAAAGTGGAATATAAGGGGAAGTGGAAGTTTTGGCAACATACCGATGCGGGTCGTCTTCCGGGCATCAAAGGCTATGTTGATTTTAATATTTACAACGGTTCGTATTACGATTTACGCAAGCTCACCATCGGTTCACACGAACATAAAACTCCAAGTTTGTTGGATACGGAGGATAACTAACATCCTGATGTTATTTTAAACAGAACATGTACTAATCGAAAACAGAGCATGCACTAATTTAAAAGAGTGCACGCACTAATCGAAAAGAGTGCACGCACTAATCGAAAAGAGTGCATGCACTAATTCAAAACAGTGCATGCACTAATCGAAAAGAGTGCATGCACTAATTCAAAACAGTGCATGCACTAATTTATTATTGATGAATGCGCAAGAAATCTTCTGCACGTTGCAGATCGGCAGGCGTGTCAATACCGATGGTTTCTACCTCGGTCAACCCTACTTTAATCTTATATCCGTTCTGAAGCCACCGTAATTGTTCGAGACTTTCGGCCAACTCCAAAGATGATTGCGGCAGTTGGGTAATCTCGGTGAGCACGGAAGCACGGTAAGCATAAATGCCAATGTGTTTCAAGAATGGATACTGAGTAAGCCATCCGGTTTGATCCACACCGCGGATAAAGGGAATGACAGCGCGAGAAAAATACATGGCGTAGCTTTGTTGTCGAGAACAATCTTCGGTGAATTGACGTTCTGCACGGCATCAATGGTTGAAAATGGTTTACCAAGCGTGGCAATCTGCGTATCGGGATCGTCAAAACAGCGGCAGAGCGTCTTGATTTGCGAGGATTGGATAAACGGTTCGTCACCCTGAATATTGATGATGACATCATAATCTCCGCCAATCTTCTCAACGGCTTCTGCAATTCTATCGGTCCCGCTCTTGTGATGGGGCGACGTCATCACGGCTTGTCCACCAAAAGCCGTAACTGAGTTTAGGATTCGTTCGTCGTCTGTAGCTACACAAACATGTTCCAAAATTGCGGCCACTTGTTCGTAAACCCTTTGAATAACGATTTTTCCACCGAGTGAGGCCAATGGTTTTCCCGGAAAGCGCGATGATGCGTAACGAGCCGGAATGATGCCTATAAATTTCATATTTTATGCATTTATGCAAGCAAAGATACTAAATTTTACTAATACCTCTTGGCCTGTCGCAGATTTTTTATTACTTTTGGGCTGAATTAAAAACAGCGCAGAACAGTGAAAAATAAGATATTTCTTTTATTAATGTTGTTGTTTCCGACTGTTGTCCATGCCCAAAAGATCACCTTGGGATCATGTACGACGAAAGATGGAGGACAATATAAGGGCGAGATGATGAGCGGGAAGCCGGAGGGAAAAGGGAAAACGCTCTATAAAAATGGCGATGTCTATGAGGGCGAATACGTCAAGGGACGTCGTCAAGGATATGGGATCTACACATTCTCAGATGGCGAAAAATATGAAGGACAGTGGTTTCAGGATCAGCAACATGGTCGCGGCACGTTTTATTTTTCGAATAACAATAAGTATGTAGGCCTCTGGTTTCGTGACTATCAGCAAGGACACGGCATTATGTATTATTATAATGGCGATCGATACGAAGGAAACTGGCATCAGGATAAGCGTCAAGGAAAAGGAAAATACACTTATTCAAACGGTGCCTATTATCGAGGCGATTGGAAAGATGATCAGAAATCGGGACGCGGTTTCTTTGATTGGGGCGACGGAACGACGTACGACGGAATGTGGGCCAACAACCAACGCTCGGGAAAAGGAACAAATCGCTATGCCGATGGCGATGTTTATGTAGGCGAATGGCAGTCGGATATTCAGAATGGAAAAGGAATCTATAAGTTTCAAAACGGCGATGTCTATGAAGGCGACTATGTTCAGGGCGAACGAACGGGCGAAGGAATCTTCAAATTTGCCAATGGAGATCGCTATATCGGCCAGTTTAAAGATGGTGATAAAGACGGACAAGGAACCTTGGTCTTGAAAAATGGCGACGTCTACAAAGGTCAATGGAAAAACGATTTACAATCAGGTCTTGGTCTTTGGACATTGAAAAAGGGTGATGTTATCGAAGGAAACTTTGTTCGGGGAGCTATAGACGGTGAAACGATTATTCGTTATGCCGACGGCTCTAAATTCAAAGGACAATATAAAAAAGGTAAGCGCAATGGGCCGGCAATCGAAGAAGACAAAAACGGAAATCGCTTTGAAGGCTCTTATCTCAATGATCGACGTGACGGAAAGTTTGTGGAAAAAGACCGAAACGGAAAGATTACAGCACGCGGACATTATGATTCCGGCAGACGATTTATAGATTAAAAAACAATACGACTATGATTATTGACACATTAGACCATCTCGAAAAGTATTTCTCTCTAAATCCTTTGTTCAGAGATGTCATTGATTTTATTCATTCGAATGATGTAGAACGGATGCCGCTTGGCAAACATCTTATCAAGGGCGACGACCTCTTTGTCAATATCGCGAAGTTTAAAGGGAAAGCAAAGGCAGAAGCCGTGCTTGAATCTCACCGACGAATGATCGATATTGCCATCTGTTTTAATGCGGATGAGACGTTTGGTTACACGCCCGCGATTGCTCTTCCCGAGGCAGAATATCATTCCGAGGACGATTTCTCTATCTATCCCGGTATTCCCGCTCAAACTTATTTGTCAGCACGCCCCGGCATGTTCACGATCTTTTTCCCGAATGAAGGACACGCACCTTGCATTTCGCAAGAAAGCGATCTTCATAAAGCAATCTTTAAAATTAAAGCATAACCATGGCAACAAAGCAGAAACATATTGGACTGGTAATGAATGACGGTTATCTCGAACCGTTTGAAGATGCCATTCGTGGGCGTCATGATCATGCGCTGTGGAAGTTGAATCAACTCACGAGAAATGGTAAGAAAACGCTCAGTGATTTTGCTAATGGGCATGAATATTACGGACTTCATAAGACAGCTCGTGGTTGGGTGTTTCGTGAATGGGCACCAAATGCCACAGAGCTATATCTTGTCGGTGACTTCAATGATTGGAGTGAGACGGTGAAATATCGTGCAAAGCGCATTGAAGGAACTGGAAACTGGGAGTTGAAACTATCTGAGAAAGCGATGAAGCACGGCGATCTGTATAAGATGCGAGTGCATTGGAACGGAGGAGAAGGTGAGCGAATCCCGGCCTGGTGTCGTCGTGTGGTACAAGACGAGGCTACAAAGATTTTCTCGGCACAGGTTTGGAATCCCGAACCTTACAAATGGAGGAAGTCGCGTTTTAAGCCCGACGTTTCTCCATTGCTCATCTATGAATGCCATATCGGTATGGGACAAGATGCCGAGAAAGTCGGTTCCTACACAGAGTTTAAGGACAACATACTTCCGCGTATTGTGAAAGACGGCTATAATTGCATTCAGATTATGGCCATTCAGGAACATCCTTATTATGGCAGTTTCGGCTATCACGTCAGCTCCTTTTTTGCTGCCTCGTCTCGTTTTGGTACGCCCGAGGAGCTGAAAGCGCTCATTGACGCTGCCCATCAGCAAGGTGTTGCGGTTATCATGGATATCGTTCACTCGCATGCTGTTAAGAATGAGGTCGAAGGTTTAGGAAATCTTGCCGGTGATCCCAATCAATATTTCTATCCCGCGATCGCCACGAACATCCTGCTTGGGATAGTCTTTGCTTTGATTATGGTAAAGACGACGTCATTCATTTCCTGTTATCCAACTGTAAATACTGGCTCACAGAGTTTCATTTCGACGGATTTCGCTTCGACGGCGTCACCTCAATGCTTTATTATAGTCATGGACTCGGCGAGGCATTCTGTAACTACGGAGACTATTTTAATGGTCATCAGGATGATAACGCCATCTGTTATCTCACGTTGGCCAACCTCTTAATACATGAAGTCAACAAACATTCGATCACAATTGCCGAAGAAGTGAGCGGCATGCCGGGGCTTGCAGCCAAATTCGTCGATGGTGGAATGGGATTCGATTATCGGATGGCGATGAACATTCCTGATTTCTGGATCAAGACGATTAAAGAACTTCCGGACGAAGCGTGGAAGCCGAGTTCCATATTCTGGGAGGTAAAGAATCGGCGTGCCGACGAACGAACGATTTCTTATTGTGAGAGTCACGATCAGGCACTCGTGGGTGATAAAACCATCATTTTCCGTCTGATCGATGCCGATATGTATTGGCACTTTAAAACAGGCGACGAAAACGATCTCGTTCATCGAGGCATTGCCCTTCACAAAATGATCCGACTTGTCACGGCAGCAGCCATTAACGGTGGCTATCTCAACTTTATGGGTAATGAGTTTGGACATCCCGAATGGATCGATTTCCCACGCGAGGGCAACGGATGGAGTTATAAATATGCCCGAAGACAATGGAATTTGGTAGATAATCTCGAATTAGACTATCATTATCTCGGTGAATTCGATCGTGCAATGCTCGGCGTAATCAAGAGTGAAAAAGATTTTAACAAAACACCCGTACAAGAAGTTTGGCACAATGACGGCGACCAAATCCTCGCTTTCATGCGCGGCGATCTGATCTTTGTGTTTAATTTCAGTCCCACACATTCATATGCCGATTATGGATTCTTGGTACCGATCGGGGCATACGACGTGGTCTTGAACACCGATGCAAAAGTTTTCGGAGGCAACGGATTGGCTGATGATGCGGTTACGCATCTCACCAATTATGATCCGCTTTACTCAGATGTGCGCAAGGAGTGGCTCAAACTCTACATTCCGGCACGTTCGGCTGTTGTCTTAAAAAAGAATTGATCATGACAGATCCTACAATCAAAAATAGCGCCATTATCATTCGGGTGATGTGTGCTATTTTTTTCTTGGCATTCTCATTTGCCTACCTTTATTATTATCAGGCGGATGTTTTGGCCGTTGCACAACACATACTGTCGGGCGGACGAACCTGTTATAATCAAACGATCGGCGCTGTCTTGATTACATTCGTACTCTTTTTATTACATTGGGGTATGGCTACCTTGGTCCGTCTTCCGCGTTTGCTGTATGCACAAACCTATTTCTTTCCGTTGCTTCTGTTACTGTTTCTGACAGAACTCAGACCCGACTACAATAACCGTTTCGCATTCGGCATTTGGTTTTGGTTGCTTCCCCTGCTGTTGATTCTTCATGGCGGAATCTTGTGGATATTCCACCAAATGAAGTTATCTCAGGATGGATACACATCGAAAGGTTTCTTTTCGCGCACGCTGTGGGTGAATCTGCTCCAAATGATCATCATGTCTTTCTTAGTTGGGCAGATCGGAGCAGGCAACGATGTGTTTCATTATCGGGCGAAAGCAGAACGAGCATTGATGAAGAATGATTATACGACGGCAGTCAACATAGGCTCAAACGCCTTGTCAACAGATACAAGTCTCACGATGATTCGTATCTATTCGCTGTCCCGAAAAGGCTTATTGGCAGAGCGACTCTTCGAATACCCACTCGCGGGTGGTTCGTCGGCCCTTCTTCCTCATGGCAATCACGCACGACTACTGATGTATCCCGAGCACAAGATTTACACCTATCTTGGCCTGCGAATCCAACAACCGATGAAGCCGATGGACTACTTACGATTCCTCGAGCGGCATCATTTATTGAAGCGTCCCGCAGTCGACTATCTCCTATGCGGTTACCTGCTTGATCGCGATCTTGACTCTTTCGTTCATTCTCTTCCACGTTATTATGACGTGAAAGGATCGCTTCCCAAGCATTATCGTGAGGCCCTGACGCTCTACACGCATTTGCATTCAGCCCCATCTATCATCTATCACAACAATGTGATGGATGCAGACTTCCAGGATTATCAAGATATGGAGCGCGCCAATAGAGACAAAGTGATTCGTCGAACAAAGCTCCGCGATATTTACGGAAACACCTATTGGTATTATTATCAATACGGGCAAACCGACCGATAAATCCATTGCACAGAATATCCCATTTGAAGATTCCATTTAGAGTGTCCTCACACATTTTTTGCTTTTTCTTTGCTCGTTTCAAGAAGTTTCCTTGCCTTTGCCGCCGATTCTTCGCCTTCGCCTCTTTCGCCCCCTAAGTTAGGGGGATGGGGGTCTGAACAATTAAAGAGATGATTAAGCAAGCAAATATAACCAGCGGCAATAAGGGCATGCAAAAGAGCACCAATTCTCTTGCATCTTTTAACGCTTTATATTTGCATATCTCGGAAAAAGTCTTAACACACACATCGCACCTGGCGTAGACACCTTCACAGCTTTATCTTACGCGCGCGCGTAAGGCGTGGGCTAAATCCCAATAAACAAAGGGCTTCTCGGAGGTCCCTTTGTTCCTTTTTTCATGCCCTTTTGCCAACCCGGCAAGGGGGAAATTTTCATGAATTATTCACTCAAAACATAGCGATTATGAACAGAAAACAATTAGAGAGATGGGCTTACGCGAAGCCCGCAGTTGAGACCATCCGTTTGGAGGTTCACAATGAATTAATGGACACCTCGTTCCCCAGCCAACACAATCCTGGCCAACACGGCACAGGCCCGAGCAGTGCCAAGCAAGGATGGTTTGACGAGGAAGACGAGGACGAAAGCCTCGCAACCCCCGCGGGCGAGGGAAGCCTTTGGGATTAGAGAGAGTTATTAATTAAGTAAAACAGAAATGAAAGATTACATGAAGACAATCAAAACATGGACGCTGTTGGTGGCAGGATTGCTGCTGACAGCCAGCTGCGCCAACGACGACGTAACGCAGAAAGATACAGAAACGGATAACGGCACAGAAAAGAACTTGACCACGTTCGTAACCGGCACAGAACCTACCTCGCGCACTTCGATGGATTACACCGGTGGCAAATTCTATTGGGAGGCAGGCGACCATATCTACGTGCAAGACGACGACGGCGGCTGGCGGATAAGCAGTAATACTCCAACGGCCAAGACCGCCTATTTTAAATTTATGGTCCCCGGCAAGTTCAAGAATCACACGTCTTACAAGGTTTATTACCCCGGCAAGAATGGCAACAAGGATCAAGTAACGATTCCCGCCACACAGACGCAGACAGCCCCGAACACCACCGCTCATTTCGGCGTATCAGGCGATTGCGGTATAGCAGATGCAACAGGCACCAAAGGACGTGGACCATTCAACTTCACGCTCGACCATCAGGCAGCCATCCTCGTCTTCCAGCCTTACACAAGCAACACGATTCTGAAAAACTGTTATCTGACCAAGGTAGAGGTAAGCTCTGATAATGATATTGCCGCTACTTATACCCTCGATCCGACCAACGGACTGACAGGAACTGGCACAGGCAAGCAGATTGTGCTTACCACAAAAAGCTCAACCTATGGTAGTGCAAACTACAACGGTTTCCCTCTGAATACAACTTCCGCCAACGTAACTACCAATGGTGCCTATATGCTCATCAAGCCAGGCACGCATATCCTCAAAATACGTTACTGGGTAAAAGATGTTGCAACCAATGTTGAGGGAACGATCACCAAAAACCTGAGTTCTTTCAACTACGCCAAGAACACCTACTATGATATGGCAGCCAACCTTGACGTCAAGGACTACGATGGCGATCATTACTACATGTGGGACGCCAAGAAGCAATACTGGGATGGTTGGGAATGGACCAAGAACCTCCCGGACGGCCAGCCTACACTCAATACCAACAGTAGCAACAACTACCCCCAGAGTAACAGCGACCCACGTTATTATAACAATAGTTATTCTGGTTTCGGTGTAAGGAACGATGCACAGACAACTCTCTTCAAGACTCTTCCCAACGTCAACGAGATGGTATGGTATGCACAGAAAGGAAGTCCCCGTAAGGACGGAGACGAACTTTGGACGACCATGGGGCATTTGCATAAAGGCGGTATATGGTTCAAGAAAAAAGCATCTATCAGCGGCTTCGATACCAACCTGGCGCCGGATGGATACGACTGGCGAGTAAATGGAAATGGTAGCGGTTGGAGTGTATCGCAGACCCTCCCCTCTGCATCCGAAGCAAACCAGTTCTTTTACCTGCCTGCTTTGGGCCGCTACTACTTTGGGCAGCTGGACAATGTTGGTGACAACGGATACTTCTGGTCGTCAAGTGCTTATCCGTTTAGCCAAAGCAACGCGTTCGGACTGTCCTTCTTCGGTGGCAACGTCTATGTAGACCACTACGCCAGCCGCACATACGGTATAGAGCGCAGACGTTCAAGTGAATTTCACTCTCTTCCTCTTCCTTCTATTTGGGAGAGCGCCTGGCGGAAGCAGGTTGGACTGTGATGAGAAAGACTTGCGAAAATCGAGGAATGGGGGTGAAAGAAAATTTATATACGGTTTGCCGTAAATTTATATACGGTTAGAAATTTACGGGGAACCGTATATAAAAATATTTTTATCAAATAAAAATTTACGCGGAACCGTATATAAATTTCAAAAGATGCGGAAGACGCGAAATTATATCGGATATAACGATAAGGAAAACCTCAGGATGTAATAATTTATTTACTTAAAATAAACTTGTAATAGTATGAAAATTAGGTTAGTAGAACGTGGCGCTCTGCTAACTTTTTGTACGATCTCACGCCAGAGCGTCACGCTCTGTTCACTTTTTGAGCAAAAACAGTGCGGAGCGTGACGCTCCAGCAACTTTTTGCATGATTTCACGCCAGCGCGTCACGCTCTACTCACTTTTTGAGCAAAAATAGTGCGGAGCGTGACGCTCCAGCAACTTTTCGAGCAATTTCATGCCAGCGCGCCACGCTCTACTCACTTTTTGAGCAAAAAGTTGCTGGTGGTTATGTCTCTGCTGCAAGTAAAGCGTTGCTTTTGGGTATTATTTCTTACAAAACGTTTTGACTTTATCTATTTTTTACTAATTTTGCACGCGAATAAGAGAATTTTGAATTCATATTCATACGTATAAATTATGAAAGGTATTGTCTTAGCAGGAGGCTCCGGAACTCGCCTCTATCCTATTACGAAAGGTATCAGCAAGCAATTGATACCCATTTTTGATAAGCCGATGATATATTATCCCATCTCGGTTCTTATGCTTGCAGGTATTCGAGATATATTGATTATCTCGACCCCTTTTGATCTTCCCGGATTCCGTAAATTATTGGGTAGCGGTGAAGATTTGGGAGTGCACTTTGAATATGCCGAGCAACCCTCGCCAGACGGTTTAGCCCAGGCCTTTATCATCGGCGAGCAATTTATAGGGAATGATAGTGTCTGCCTCATTTTGGGAGATAATATCTTTTATGGTGCCGGCTTTACGCAGCTGTTGAAATGCAGTGTGGAAGAGGCAGAACAACGTAAGAAAGCCACTGTTTTCGGCTATTATGTGAACGACCCCGAGAGATATGGTGTGGCTGAGTTTGATCAAGCCGGCAATTGCATTAGCATCGAAGAGAAGCCGACACTACCTAAGAGCAATTATGCTGTGGTGGGCTTATATTTTTATCCGAATGATGTTGTGGAAATAGCCAAACAGATTAAGCCCAGTGCAAGAGGAGAACTGGAAATCACCACTGTGAACCAGGAGTTTCTGCATCGTCGACAATTAATGGTGCAGACCTTACAACGCGGTTTTGCTTGGTTGGACACAGGAACGCATGACAGTCTGAGCGAAGCCAGTACTTTCATCGAGGTCATCGAAAAAAGACAGGGATTGAAAGTTGCGTGTCTTGAAGAAATTGCCTTGGATAACGGTTGGATCACGAAAACACAAGTCAGGGAATTGGCAAAACCGATGCTGAAAAACAGCTACGGACAATATTTAATGTCCATCACGGAGAAGTGAGTCGCCATGCCCGATAATGATAATGATCAATAAACAAAAACGATAACAATGGAAGAAAATACGAAACAGGAATTAGAGAGGACAAAAGAGGGAAGATTCCTCTTTGATTTCCAAACAATTTATACGATATTGATTCTAAACTGGAAGTGGTTTATCTTATCACTGATCATCTGTTTAGGATTGGCTGCCGCGTATTTGCGATACACGATTCCGGTATTTCAGGTTACGGCTAAACTTCTCATTAAGGACGATGGAAACAGCAGTTCTCGCTATAGTCGCAATAGCATCCAGGGAATGGCAAACTTAGGCATTATATCCAATTCCACCGGTCTCGACAATGAGATGGAGATATTGAAGTCCCATTCGATCGCCACGCAGAGCGTCAGAGATCTTAAACTATATGTCAGCTATAAAGGACAGGGAAGAATCAAGGATATACCGATGTACAAAAACAATCCCATCAACGTGGATATCGACCCAGCTCATCTTGAACGAATCAATAGGCCGATCGAATTGAACATCACGCGCACCAGACAAGGCTATCATATTACGGGCGTTTATTATCAAGAAGGAGACTATAGCACCCCCATTGCGATAGATAAGACTCTCTCGCAATTGCCAGCCACAATAGGTTTGCGCTCGGGCATACTCAGCTTTACGAAAAACTCGAACATCTCCATGCCGATAGGCAGTTCTTTCGATGCAACCATCACAGCTCCCAGCAGCGTCGCTTATCGCTACACCGGAGGACTCAATGTCAGTCTACCTCAGAAGACATCGACCATTACCCTACTGACCTTGATGGATCCTATTCCCCAACGTGCCGTTGATTATTTAAAGCAACTGGTCATCTGCTACAACAGTCAAGCCAATGAGGATAAGAATGAGGTAGCTAGACGGACAGAGGAGTTTATCAACGGGCGACTTGAAAAGATCAATGCCGAATTAGGAAGCACAGAAGGACAACTCGAAAGCTATAAAAGAGCACACCACATCACAGAGCTGAAAGAGAATGCCGGACAGGCCATTGCCAATCAGAGCCAACTCGATCAGCAGCTGTCCGATGCCAACACGCAGGTGTCCTTGCTGAACAGTATCAGCAGCTACATGAATCAGCCCGACAATAAATATCAGACACTCCCATCCAATGTCGGACTGACCGATGCCTCCGCAACCCAATTGATCAATCGATACAATGAAATTGTGCTGGAACGAAAGCATCTGTTAAGAAGTGCTTCCGAGTCGAGTCCGGCCGTACAACCGCTCACCTCGCAACTTGATGACCTTTCTGCAAGCATCAAACGGGCCATGAATCAGGCTCGGCGCAATATGGAGATCCAACGGAGCAACGTTGCATCACAATACAACAAATATTCCGGACAGGTCTCGCAAACCCCCGAACAAGAACGTATTCTCACACAGATCGGTCGCCAACAGGATGTGAAATCCGGCCTGTATCTGATGCTTCTCCAAAAAAGAGAGGAAAACTCCATATCGCTGGCAGCGACAGCCGATAAGGGACGATTGATCGACGACCCACAATTTTCGGGTAAAGTAAGTCCCCAGAACACTTTGATCCTGCTTATAGCTATCGTCTTGGGCCTTGCCATTCCAATGCTGATCCTATTGGTGATCAGGTTCTTCCATTACAAGATTGAGAGTCACAGCGATGTGGCCAACCTGACCCGCCTACCCATCCTGGCTGATGTGGCAGTGGCCAGCGAAACAGCCAAGACCAAGGCCAGCATCGTTGTGCATGAAAATCAGAACAACCAAATGGAAGAAATCTTCCGTTCGATGCGAACCAACTTGCAGTTCATTCTTAAAGGAGACGAAAAGGTCATTATGTTCACCTCGACCACTTCCGGAGAAGGTAAGACGTTTAATGCAGCCAATCTGTCTATCAGTTTTGCGCTCTTAGGCAAGAAAGTCGTTCTTGTCGGCTTAGACATTCGTAAGCCAAGGCTCGCCGAACTGTTTGAGATTAATGACCGTCAGCATGGTATCACCTCATTACTCATACGTGAGAATCCGACAATGGATGATTTGAGAGCACAGATTCTTCCTTCGGGAATCAACAACAACTTAGATTTGCTGATGGCAGGAACCATTCCTCCTAACCCTGCGGAATTGGTGGCCCGCAAGTCTTTGGACCATATTATCGACTTGCTCAAAGAAAACTATGACTACATCATCATAGACACAGCACCGGTTGGACTCGTCACCGATACCCTGCAAATCGGTCGTGTAGCCGACGTCACGGTATATCTCTGCCGTGCTGATTACACTCCCAAGGAGAGTTTCGATCTGATCAATGAGCTGAACGAAGAAAAGAAGTTGCCCAAGATGTGCGTTGTTATTAACGGTATCGATATGTCTAAGAAGAAGCACCGCTATTATTACGGTTATGGGAACTATGGCAAATACGGTCGATACGGTCATTACGGCAAATACGGAAGCTATGCCTCTTATGGTTACGGTTCCTACGGCAGTAAGCACAACACTTATTACGGAGACAAAAACGATACTTCCATCAAGCATTAATTGTGCTTGATTGGGGTATTGCAACACAAGCAGACAAAACATGATCATAGCAGTAGATTTCGACGGCACTATTGTCGAGCACAGATACCCGCAGATCGGGAATGAGATCCCCTTTGCAACGGAAACATTGAAGATGCTAATCCACGACCATCACCAACTGATCCTGTGGAGTGTGCGCGAAGGGAAGCTATTAGAGGATGCCGTAAATTGGTGTCGCGAGCGTGGCGTGGAGTTTTATGCCATTAATCGTGATTACCCCGAAGAGGAAGCTGAGAAGAACAACCACTTCTCTAGAAAGATCAAAGCCGACATCTTTATCGATGATCGCAACATCGGAGGGCTGATGGATTGGGGTATGATGTATCAGATGATCAACGAGCATAAGACATTCCAAAGCATCTTGCAAGAATCTTTTCACAGAATAGAACAGACAGAGAACCTACCCAAGAGAAAATCCTGGTGGCCATTCTGAGACAAACCGAGCTTTCCATACCGTCTTCGTTCGGCTTCTATGCAGACCGAATGAGAAGTATGATAGTGGATACCCACTGGTCCTATACTTGTCGCGCACAAGTATAGGACTTCTCATTTTCCCCCATAGGGAGTCGTCGAACCGGCTCTGTGTCGCAACACATACGCCGAGAGGAGTGAACTGATCACGGTCGACAATGCACCACAAATCCAATACGCCCACCCCTCAGTCCATAAGACGACAGCATAGGTGCCGATCAGGCAAGGAAGCTGCACCCAAACACTCTTCCGGACATGGCGAGACAAACCGAATTGATAGCGATGCCTTGCGTAAAAGGCAACGATCCCGAAGTCGGCCAATTCTGCCAGCATGACCGCTATGCCCGCCCCCGTGAGTCCACCTTGTTCATAACCGACGGCCACAAGGGGCACGAGCAAGATATAAGAAATACTTTCTAAAAGCAGATAAGCCTTTGCCTCGCCCTTGGCCAAGGCAGGTAGGCGATTGGGAGTTTTGCCGCCCTAATCCAAAAGGCAGCTGTCAGCACCTGCATCATTCCCAGGACCGGCATAAATCGGCCGCTATACAATAGAGGTAGCATCACGGGCAATGAGATGAGAAGTCCCAGCAACATCGGAGAAATCACCAGCAGTGAGACTTCGATTTGTCGGTTCACTGTCCGGTTGAGTTCTTGTCTGATAGTCGTCACGGCCGACAAGCGTGGAAAATAATCTGTCTCCATCGTCGTCAATACGATACCCGCATAAGTCGTCATCATCATCATACCTGCATGATAAAGGCCGACTGCTTCCAGCGAACCGGATCGATTCAGATAAGAACGTATCAGGAAATCGGCTCCGCTGCCCAACATCCCGGCGATCACAAAGGCTCCTCCCAATCTGATCATGTTCGCACCTTCGGTCAGGAGATGCCTCATTCCCGACAAGCGCAAGGGATAGAGGCGATAAGAATAGTTCACGGTCAAAGCCAGTTGCAACAACGCCATGACACACAACGACGGCACGATAGCCGACTCGCCCCAGACGTAATACAGCGGGATTGTGGTCAGCAGTGCGCCCACCACGTTATAGACCGATAGCAAAGCCAATCGGCGCAATTGTCGCACGCCTTTGAGCACGGCTAACTCGCAGGTCGCAAGGGTCATCAATCCGACTGCGGGTGCTAAGAAAATGAAATGAATTGTATGGTTGCCCCAAGTGAATGTGAATCTGTCCAGCAACGGACTCAATAAGAGACAGATCAGCATCCCCAAGATGGCCGTGAGCAGTCCCCAGACGCGCAGCATGCGGATAGAATGGTCGAGGCGTTCCTCATCGCCGGATGCATAAGCCTCAGACACCTCTCTCACGGCGCTCATTGACAGACCGAGATTCGTGGCATTGGCAAGGAAGGTGATCGTGGCGTTGAAAAGTGAGATCAGCCCCATACCTTGCGGTCCGAGAAGCAGTGCCACGAGTTTGTTTCGGATGACACCCAACAATATGCACACGCCTTGTGCACCACCGAAGACACCGGTGTATTTCAAGATATGCACATAGCCGTTCTCTGTCTGTTTCACGGAATAAAAACGACGAATTGCTTGCTTTATTGCCTTTTTGCCGTAACTTTGTCTGCGGAACGATGGAACTCAGTATTATCATACCTGTTTATAATGCCGAACAAACCCTGCGCAGGTGCGTGGAGAGTGTGCTCGAACAGTCGTATACAGATGATGAAATCATACTTGTCGACGATGGGTCGACGGATGGCAGTGCCGTGCTTTGCGATGAGTTGTCACGGAGTGACAATCGTGTCCGCGTGATTCACCAGGCAAACGGTGGGCTCAGTTCGGCCCGGAATACAGGATTGGATAGTATCAAGGGCCGATTCGTCACGTTTGTTGATGCCGACGATTACATCGGTTCCGATACGTTGCGAGCAGTGATGGATGCTGTCAAGCAGCATTCCTCGTGCGACATTTTTGAATATCCCATGCTTGTGCACTACGGTGGCACCCGACAGCACTTGCTGACCTTTCAAGACGAGGAAGTACACGACATGGCTCGCTATTGGTTTGCACATCGAGGCTATCTCCACAGCTATGTCTGCAACAAGGTCTTCCGGCCGAACTGTTTAGGGGTATCCGCTTCCCTGTGGATCAGGTCTTCGAAGATCTCATCACAACAGCCCGCCTGCTTAGCTTATCACGAGGTATAGCCACAATAGGACAGGGGCTCTATTATTATGTTGCAACGCCCAATAGCATCACGGCCAGTGCCGGCGTCCGAGAACTGGAACAGTTGCTCACTGCCAACCTTGATGCCATACGGCGCTACATTCCGACAACGATATCGTCCAAGGACCGAGCCATTCATTACCTGCATTTAGTCAATATCCGATTGGATCTCTACCGCAGAGGCAAGACCGACATCTCGCTGCCGCGGGTTCACATCCCTATCGGTGTGTTTCTGGACAGAAGCGTCTCGCTATCCACCAAACTCAAAGCATTCATCATCAAAACCATAGGAGAAACCGCATTATGCAAGCTCTATCCACGAAGAAAATAAGTTTTATCATTCCTTTCTACAATATCCCGATCGAGATGCTCCGCACATGTATTGACAGTATCTTAGCCTTGTCCTTGCGCAGTGCAGAGCGGGAAATCATCATTGTCGACGATGGTTCTGATGTTTGTCCGATGAATGAGCTGACCCTCTATCATGACCATATTATATATATACGTCAAAGCAACGCCGGCTTGAGTGCCGCCCGGAACATCGGCATCCGTGCATCCACTGGCGAATATCTACAATTTGTCGATGCCGACGACTATCTGATTCAAGCCCCCTATGAACATTGTCTCGACATCGTGCGTTATCACGATCCAGACGTTGTGCTATTTGATTCGACCGACTGCAATACGAATGAAGTACCTTACGCTTTTGAGGGGCCGATTGAAGGTAACCTCTATATGCGGCGCAACAATATCAAGTCGGCGGTGTGGCACTACATCATCCGTCGAAAAACATTGGCCACACTGAGGTTTCGCGAGGGGATCGTTCACGAAGACGAAGAATTCACCCCACAACTTCTGCTACGCACAGAACGTTTGTTCATTACCGATGCCAAAGCTTACTTCTATCGCAAGCGAGCAGGTTCGATCATTCGGGATCGTGACACGCACCGCACTGATCAGCGACTCAACGACAAGGAGAGCGTGATCCTGCGCCTCCGCGAATTAGCCTCGACTGGTCCGGAAGCCGATCGCGAGGCTTTGCAGCGTCGCGTAGCCCAGCTCACAATGGACTATCTCTATGACGTCATCACACAGACTCGCTCGGCCAAAGAAGTGAGAGCCTGCGTCAATCGATTGTATCAGCATGGGCTATTCCCGCTACCCGATCGCAACTATACGCAAAAATACAAGTGGTTTCGCCGTCTCTCCATGCTTTTGAGGCCTTTTATCCGATAAAGGAATCAAATAAAAGTAACCATCAACGATCAATTGTCAATAATCGACAGTCCCAAGCTCCGATAAAGAGATGAAGTAAAAAGTTGCTTTTCTCGTATTTTATCCCTAACTTTGCGGGAAATAAAAGGACTATGGGTATTTTCGGACTTTTTAATAAGAGCAAAAAAGAAACACTCGACCGCGGCTTGGAGAAAACCAAGCAAAGCGTTTTCGATAAACTGAGCCGTGCGATTGTCGGTAAATCCAAAGTGGATGACAGCGTGCTGGACGATTTGGAGGAAGTGCTGATCACAAGCGATGTGGGGGTGGAGACCACGCTGAAAGTCATCGGTCGGATCGAGGAGCGCGTGGCCCGTGACAAATATGTCTCCACAGGAGAGCTGAACGGCATCCTGCGCGACGAGATTGCAGCACTGCTAGCCGAAAACCATAGCGAAGACAACGAGAATTGGGATCTCCCCACAGATCACAAACCCTATGTGATTCTTGTCGTGGGTGTGAATGGCGTGGGGAAGACCACCACGATCGGCAAATTGGCCTATCAATTTAAGAAAGCCGGAAAGAAAGTATTCTTAGGAGCGGCCGACACGTTTAGGGCCGCAGCCGTGGAGCAAATCAGCATCTGGGGTGAGCGCGTGGGAGTACCCGTAGTAAAGCAACAGATGGGTAGCGATCCGGCCTCAGTGGCTTTCGATACGCTAAGCTCAGCCAAGGCCAACGGCGCTGATGTGGTGTTGATCGACACAGCAGGACGGTTGCACAATAAGATCGGTCTGATGAACGAGTTGAAGAAGATCAAAGACGTGATGAAAAAGGTGTTGCCCGAAGCTCCCGACGAGATTATGCTCGTGTTGGACGGATCAACAGGTCAGAACGCATTTGAGCAGGCCAAACAATTTGCCGCTGTGACACAGGTCACGTCACTGGCCATTACGAAACTCGATGGTACGGCCAAAGGCGGCGTGGTGATCGGGATCAGCGACCAGCTAAAAGTGCCAGTGAAATACATTGGATTGGGCGAGGGAATGGAAGACCTTCAGCTCTTCAACAAACGGCAGTTCGTAGACTCGCTTTTCAACGTTAGATGAGAAAGAATCAGGTAGATATCATCACGATGGGGTGTTCAAAAAACCTTGTCGACAGTGAACTTCTGATGCGCCAGTTCGAAGCCAATGGCTATCGGTGTACACACGACAGCAAGTCGCCGCAGGGCGAGATCGCAGTGATCAATACATGCGGATTCATTGAGAGTGCGAAAGAAGAAAGCATCAACACCATCTTGGAATTTGCGAAAGCCAAAGAAGAAGGCCGGCTGAATCGACTCTATGTAATGGGCTGTTTGTCGCAGCGCTACCAAAAGGAGTTAGAGCAAGAGATTCCGCAAGTGGATAAATTCTATGGAAAATTCAACTATAAATTATTGCTTCAAGAGCTGGGCAAGGCCGATGTAGCTGTGTGTGACGGTCGACGAAGCCTCACGACACCGCGGCATTATGCTTATCTGAAAATCAGCGAGGGTTGCGATCGGCATTGTGCTTATTGCGCAATCCCGTTGATTGTGGGTAAACATCACAGCAGGCCCAAAGAAGAAATACTGCAAGAAGTGCGCGAGTTGGTGGCTATTGGCGTGAAAGAGTTTCAGGTGATCGCGCAGGAATTGACTTACTACGGTGCCGACATTGATGGCAAACGCCATATTGCCGATCTTGTCAATAGTATCGCAGACATTCAGGGCGTGAAGTGGATTCGGTTGCATTATGCTTATCCCAATCAGTTTCCCATAGAGCTGCTGAATGTGATACGTGAGCGACCGAATGTCTGCAAGTATTTAGACATCGCTTTCCAACACATCTCGGATCACGTCTTACAGCGGATGCAACGGCATGTGAGCAAGGCAGAGACAGTGTCGCTTATTGAAAAGATCCGTGAGGCTGTGCCCGGTATTCATCTGCGCACAACACTCTTGGTGGGATTTCCTGGTGAGACAGAAGCCGACTTCGAAGAGTTGATGGACTTCGTGCGTTGGGCGCGGTTCGAACGGATGGGAGCTTTTACCTATTCCGAAGAAGAGGGGACATACAGTGCTCAACATTTCGAAGACGATATTCCCGAAGCCGTGAAGCAACAGCGCTTGGATCGCCTGATGGCCTTGCAGCAGGATATCAGTGCAGAGATCGAGGCCGATAAAGTGGGACAAGTGATGAAAACGATCATCGACCGCAAAGAGGGCGACTATTATATCGGACGAACTGAGTTCTGCTCACCGGAAGTAGACCCCGAAGTTTTGATTCCTGCAACTCGCGCACTGCGTCGGGGATGCTTCTATGATGTGAGGATCACGGCAAGCGAAGAGTTCGATTTATATGGGGAGGTGGTATGAACAACAAAGACTTTATTACAGAACTGGCACAGCGCTGCGGTTACACACAGGCCGACACGCAGAAATTAATGCGCACGCTCATCGACAAGATGGGCGAGACCTTCGGCGAGGGAGACAATCTTTTGGTATCGGGCTTTGGCACGTTCGAAGTGAAGAAACGCTTAGAGCGTGTGGCTGTCAATCCTGCAACCCAACAACGCATGTTGGTCCCTCCTAAATTGGTGCTGTGTTTCAAGCCGGTTCCTTCGGTTAAGGCTCGATTAAAGAATGGAGGAGACACGAATGAGTAGGCGGAATATCCTCGATTTGGCAGCAAGTCTCGCTGAGAAGCATGGTCTTTCGGCAGATGATGCCACGCAGTTCATCAACCAGATCTTCGATGTGCTGTCAGATGGTTTGCAGTCTGACAAGCAAGTGAAGATCAAAGGTCTTGGCACTTTTAAGGTGACAACCATCAATTCGCGTGAGAGCGTTGATGTAAATACGGGCGAGCGAATCCTCATCAATGAACGAGACAGAATCTCGTTCACCCCCGACACATCTATGCGCGATTTGGTAAACCGTCCGTTTTCACAATTCGAGACCGTGCCTTTGCGTGACGATGTGGAATTTACCGAGCCGGAAGCACAGGCCGAGCCGATCGAAACAACATCGTATCAAGAGACACCGATTCCAAATCAGTTATCGAAGAGCGAATTGACCTTGTTAGACACGGCATCCGAATTGGTCATTCCGGAGCCTGACACAGAAGAGTCGGCTCCCGTAATCATCGAGCAGCCGCAACCTGTGATCGAAGAACCGATTCCCGTAACAACGCCCGAACCCACAACTGAAATCATCGAAAACACGCCCGAACCAGATCGGCAGATAGACGAATTAATGTCACAATTGCGTCGCAGCCATCGCTTGATCTATACATTGGTGGCGTGTCTTTTCGTGCTTGTGATCGGGGGCGCCGCCACCATCTTCTACGTGATAAATCAAGTGAATGAAAGCAGTCAGTCCTCCATCGTCGCCCCCTCCACACCAAAAGCGGTCAGCCATCGACCTGCACCGAAAGTCGTGGTAAGTCCCCCCTCCGCTCCGTCTCAAAAGATTCAGAAACCGACACCGGAGCCAGAACAGCCGCAACCCGAACCCGAAGATCCGATGCTTGTCCAATACAATCGAGACATCCGAATCCGCACCGGCGCCTATCGCATCACCGGCATAGCCACCACCGTTAAAGCTCGTTCGGGTCAGACGCTGAGCGAAATCAGTCGCACCCATTTAGGGCCGGGAATGGATTGTTATATCGAGGCCGTCAACCCCGGCGTTACAAATCTCCAAATGGGACAAAAGATAAACATTCCGAAGTTGGAACGGAAGCGCAAGCGCAGTCTTTCTCCCCGCTAACTTTTGAGGTTTCGGCCGCGGCCGAAACGTCATTTTTCTAATTTTTTGCTCGTCGGGCCCCCCCGACGCTTCATTTTTCCATTTTTTGGGGTTTCGGGACATCCCGACAGCCAATTTTTCTTCCGAGCGGCCCGTCGGGGCATCCCGAAACGTTGTTTTTCTAATTTTTTGCTCGTCGGGACTCCCCGACAGCCCATTTTCCTTCCGGGCGGCCTGTCGGGATCCCCCGATGCCTCATTTTTCCAAATTTTTGCCCGTCGGAACTCACCGACGGACTATTTTTTGCTGGGTACTCCTTTGGCAACTTCGCAGATTTGTGCTACCTTTGCAGACAATCAATTGTGCATCGTCTATGATCAGAAATATACTTATAGCAGTGTTTTGTGTTGCATTATGGGTTGGAACTCCTGCCATGACAATGGCAGGGCTGGGTTCTGAATGGACAGAGAATTCGGTTCAGGAGCTGACTATTTCTGTCAGTGAATCGACTTTACATATTACCGGAGCCAACGGCGAAGTGCTTAACATCTATAATTTGGCAGGTGTCTGCGTGTTGAGTTTTAAGATTGACGGGGCCGACAAGCATTATGAACTCAATCTTCCGCGGGGTTGCTATATCGTGAAAGTGGGTAAAGTGGTTCGTAAAATATCAATCCGATAGCTTGTTTTGAAGATTTTCCGATGTCTGCTTGTTTTCGGGGTTGCATTATTTGTTTCATGTCACGAAAAGCAACCGAATCCCAATCGTGACTTATCCTTAGCGGCTTACGAGGGATTGCAAACCGAGAGATTCGAGATGAATCCGCAACTTATTCGGGCGGCTATCGGCAGGCTGTCCGCTGCCGACAGAGATTCGATGACGGCTGATTTCAAAATCAAGAGTTATTACTTACGCCATCTTCCTTTTCTCTGGATCGATCGCCATGGAGTGGATCACAAGGCAGATACGTTGCTTGCTTATCTCCGTGAGGTCGATAAAATGGGATTCAACGGGGAAAAGTTTCGTGTGCGAGAGATCGCAGAAGATCTCGACAGATTGCGAACATTGCAGGTTGGGCAATCGATTAATAGGGTTTTGGCGCGTCTTGAATACAATCTCACCAAGGCTTATTTGCGTTATGTGATGGGGCAACGCTTTGGTTTTGTTAATCCACAGTATGTTTTCAACAGACTTGATGTTTACAAGCAAGATTCGTTGGGTGTCACTTATCGTGGGCTCTTCGACATTGGAATGGATCGTCCCGGGCAGAGGTTTTATCGCACGGCGCTACGCAAAATTATTGCAGACAGTGTGGGGCAATATCTGAGAGAAATACAACCACACAATGAGTTGTATCATCGGTTGATCGCCGTGCTCAACAACAAAAAGCTGTCGCGTGTAAACAAAGAAAAACTCTTGTGTAATATCGAGCGAAGTCGATGGCGACTGCATGACATGCCCGAACGTCACACAAAATATGTCATAGTCAACATTCCATCGTTTCATCTCTTGGCAATAGATGGTGACAGCACACTGTCTATGCGCATCGGATGCGGTACTTGGGATACGAAAACGCCTTTGTTGACCAGCTCTATTCATCGGATGGATGTCAACCCACAATGGATTATACCGCGGAGCATCATCGAACGCGACATTATTCGGCACACTGGTGATAAGAGATATTTTGAAGAGCGGCGCTTTTTTGTTCGTGAGCGTCGCACAGGAAAACGTATTGATATATCCCGAGTGACACCGGCCATGCTTCAAAGCAGGGACTATTTGGTGATTCAAGAGGGTGGCGAAGGCAATTCGTTGGGGCGCATCATCTTTCGTTTCAACAATAATTTCTCTGTTTTCTTACACGACACTTCGTCCAAAGACGTGTTTCGGCAGAATGATCGCGGCGTTTCTCACGGTTGCATTCGTGTAGAGAAACCGTTTGAGTTGGCTGTCTTTTTGTTGGGACATCAAGACACAAAGATTATTGATAAGATTCGTTATTCGATGGAAGCAGACGTCAGTGGCATCGGACATAAGTCGGCAAAAGGTGTTGGAGAAGAGTCCGAAACGCTTCTGGATCGCTCTCGACTAATTAGCAATATACCGCTGAAAAGGCCTGTACCGCTGTTTATAACTTATTACACGATCTATCCGTCGCCGCAAGGTGAACTCCAAGAATTTCATGATGTGTATGGATTTGATCGTGTGATCTATGATCATTTGCGCAATTATAGATAGTGAATACAATGGCGTCAGAGGAAAATAGATTGCTTAAACGGCTGTCAGATCCAGCTACCCGACGACAGACTTTTGCTGAATTGGTGCAGCGATATAGTGAACCGCTATATTGGAAAATCCGCCATATCGTCATTCGGCACGAAGATGCAAATGATGTTTTGCAGAATACTTTTGTCAAAGCCTGGAATAATCTGAATGCGTTTCAGGGTAAATCCCAGTTCTCTACATGGCTTTATCGCATTGCCATCAACGAGTCTTTGGATTTTCTTCGGCGACAAAAGACGATCGTTTTGTTACGTTCTCATGCAGATTTGAGTTTGGCCGACCGATTGATGGCTGACGAATATTTTGATGGAGATGCAATGCAAGCACGATTGCAAGAGGCAATTGCCAGTTTGCCCGATGTGCAACGGACGGTGTTTAACCTGCGATATTATGATGAAATGAAATATAGCGAGATGAGTCAACTGCTCGGAACGAGTGAGGGAAGCCTGAAAGCGAGTTATCATTTGGCTGTCAAAAAGATTACGGCATATTTTAAACGAACCGATTAAACCTTGGCTCCCCAGTCTACGTCTCAATAAAAAAGAAAAACAAAATGGATAGAATTGATGATAAGCTTGAACTGAAATTCGGTAGGAAATCACCTTTTCGTGTGCCTGATGATTATTTCGATCATTTCGCTTCAGATTGATAGAGCATCTACCGGAACCACAAGCACATATCATACCAATACGAACGAAGCCCTCAAAGCATACTCGCCGATTGTTTATTGCAGCTGCAAGCGTGTGTGCGGTGTTATTCGGTGTAGGTGTTTATTGGCGCATGTTGCCGCAGAAGAATCCAGAAAAGCAGTCGGTATCTGAAATTCAGAGAATATCGGATGACAACTATATGGATGCAGCAGCCGATTATACCATGCTTGACAACGAGCAGATTTATGCTTATGTGGCAGGTGATTAACCAAGATTTATACAACAATAGATATGAAAAGACTTCTGATATTCATTCTTTTATATATGGGATTGATGCCCATTTATGCTCAAAAAGGTAAGTTCGACCCCATCAAATTCCAAGCTGATTTAGAACAATTCATCACCACACAAGCGGCTCTTACACCGCAAGAAGCCGCAGCCTTCTTTCCCATCTATCGAGAAATGGCGACCAAGCAGCGGGCGCTTTTCGATCAAATGCGCCGCTATCATCATGTCGACACGTCTGATGATAAGGCTTGCCAAGAAGCTATACGTGTGATGGACAAAAATGATATAGAGATCAAACAACTACAACAAGTTTATCACGCGAAGTTCTTAACATTTCTTCCGGCTGGCAAAGTGATGCGGGTTATCAAAGCAGAAAACAAATTTCATCGAATGGCTTTTAAGCGAATGGCACCCAAATAACCCTATCGCAGATCCCAAACCAAGCAAATAAAGGAGCAACGGCATCATCAAAATCTATTTTGGAAAACTTGCTTTTCTCATATTAATTACCTAAATTTGCGAAGACAGTTTATGTTTCACTAAAATCTTTATGGCTATGGATAGAAATGAAAACTTCGTGATTACGATTAATCGGCAGTTCGGAACGGGCGGACATGCAATTGGTGCCGCTTTAGCAGAACGATTAGGTGTGAAACTCATTGACAAACAAGTTTTGAAAGCTGTGGCCGAAAAGTTCAACCTGACAGAACGTGAGGCCGAAGATTTAGAGGCACGTCGTCCCTCATGGTGGGAAGATTTCTCACACTTTTATCAAAGTTTTGTCGTGATGAATGAATATCAGGCAATTGGTCGCGATATCACTTCCCGCCAATTATTTTATGCACAGGCAGAGGCCATGAAACGAATCGCGCACGAGGAATCATGTGTTGTTATCGGGCGTTGTGGCTTCAATGTGTTCTCGGAGCATCCCAATCGTCTCAGCATCTTTCTGCATTCCCCCATCCGTCGACGTGTCATCCGCATTATGGACCGCTATCATGTGGATGAGGAAAAAGCGCGACTGATGATCGAGGACAATGATTACACCCGTGAAATCTATACGAAAACTTTCACGGGAAAAGATTGGTATGACACTCGCAACTATGATTTGGCTTTGGATGTGACCAAATTCGGTATAAATGGAGCCGTTGATTTCCTTTTAAAATTTATCGACGAGTAAGATAGATTTGAGGCCGTATTGTCATTCACCTTGCATTATCACGGTCATGTCAATACGGCTTATTTTTTACATTTTCTTTTAAAACCTTTGCACAGTTAAGAAACTTTCCTTACCTTTGCCCCCGACTTCGCCTCCTTCCGCCCCCTAAGTTAGGGGGATGGGGGTCTGAACAAGAGAGAGGCCGATCAAAAAGAACAAAAAAGAGATGATAAAACAAGCAAATATAAACAGCCGTAACGCGATGCAAAAGAACACCAATTCTCTTGCATCTTTTAACGCTTTATATTTGCATATCTCGGAAAAAGTCTTAACACACACACACACACACACACACACACACACACACACATCGCACCTGGCGTAGACACCTTCACGGCTTCACCCTACGCGCGCGCGTAAGGCGTGGGCTAAACACCAATAAACAAAGGGCTTCTCGGAGTTCCCTTTGTTCTCTTTTTCATGCCCTTTTGCCAACCGGCAAGGGGGAAATTTTCACGAATTATTCACTCAAAACATAGTGATTATGAATCAAAAACAATTAGAGAGATGGGCTTATGCGAAGCCAACGATTGAGGCGATCCGCTTGGAGCCGCACAGTGAGTTGATGGAAACCTCATTCCCCAGCCAGCACAATCCCGGCCAACACGGCACAGGTCCTGCCGGTGCCAAGCAAGGATGGTTTGACGAGGAAGATGAGGACGAAAGCCTCACCACCTCCACGGGCGAAGAGAGCCTTTGGGATTAGAGAGAGTTATTAATTAAGTAAAACAGAAATGAAAGATTACATGAAGACAATCAAGACATGGACGCTGTTGGTGGCAGGATTGCTGCTGACAGCCAGCTGCGCCAACGACGACGTAACGCAGAAAGACGCAGAAAAGGATAACGGCACAGAAAAGAACTTGACCACGTTCGTAACCGGTGCAGAGCCGACCTCGCGCACCTCGATGGACTATGTCAGTGGTAATTTCTATTGGGAGGCAGACGACTATATCTACGTGCAGGACGACAACGGCGCATGGCAGAAGAGCAGCAACGCACCAACAAGCAAGACCAGCTACTTCAAGTTCAAAGTATCTGGTAAGTTCAACAACCATGCCACCTACAAGGTTTATTACCCAGGTAAGAATGGCAGTAACAACCAACTGACAATCCCCGCTGCACAAACACAGACAACTCCTAGCACTACTGACCACTTCGGTACATCAGGCGATTGTGGTACAGCAGACGCAACAGGTACAGTAGGTGGCAAGTCCTTTTCCTTCCAACTCGAACACCAAGCAGCTATCCTCGTCTTCGAACCCTTCACAAAGAATGCCGTGTTTAAGAACTGCTATCTAACCAAAGTAGAGGTTACCGCCGATAATAACATCGCAGGCAATTACACCCTCGATCCTAGCAACGGCGAGATTACAGGCTCAGGTAGCGACAAGCAAATCATCCTCACCACTAAAGGTAGCGGTGTATACGCTGATGGTTTCAAGTTGGACAACTCTACCAGCAGCACCACCGCTGACAAGATCTATATGTTTATCAAACCAGGCACACACAAGCTAAAGATTCGTTATTGGTTGAAAGACCTCGTCACTGGTACAGAGGGCACCATCACCAAGGCTCCCGGTTCATTCGCTTACGATAAGAATACCTACTATGACATGACTGCTGATCTTGATACCCGCGCCTACAGTGGGCACGACTATTATATGTGGGATGCACAGCAGCAATACTGGTATGGTTACGAGTGGACAAAGAACTTGCCAGGAAACACAGGCCAGCCGACTGTCAGACTAGGTCTTCCAGGCGCAACAACTTCCAGCAACTACGCCCAGAACAGCAGTGATGCTAACCATCGTTGGTATAACGAGGGCGGCGGTTCAGGTCTCTTCGATGCAACTCATAGTTGCGCAGGTCTTCCTAACGTGAACGAGATGACGTGGTACGCCGCAAGTGGTGAGCCCCGTTGGGACGCAGACGAATTATGGACAACTATGGGTCATTTATATAAAGGTGGTATGTGGTTTAAGAAGAAGTCACAGATAAGCGGTTACAACAGCAACACGGCTTACGACGGCACAGATTGGCGTACAACAGGAAAAACTTACAGCTGGACCCCATCTAATACTCTTCCTTCCGCAGCCGATGCAAACAATTACTTCTACCTGCCGCCTCGGGTTTCTACAACTCTGGCCAGCTGTACCTCGTTGGCTACTTCGGCCACTATTGGTCGTCAAGTGCTGACCCGGGGAGCAGCGGCAACGCGTGCTACCTGAACTTCGGCAGTGGTTTCGTCGTCGTGACCACCGGCGACCGCACCTGGGGGTACAGTGTCGGCGCGTTCGAGTAGTCCTTGCGATTGTCTTTTACCGGTGTCGCCCTCGAAATAAACATGTAATATATGAGAAAAAAAGTGAGCAGAGTGCCACGCTCCAGCAACTTTTCGAGCAATTTCACGCTAGAGCGTCACGCTCTGCTCACTTTTTACGCAAAAACAACGCAGCGCGTCACGCTCCGGCAACTTTTCGAGCAATTTCACGCCAGAGCGCCACGCTCTGCTCACTTTTTACGCAAATACAGCGCGGAGCGTCACGCTCCAGCAACTTTTTGCCCGCTGACCAAGCGGAGCGCCACAAAATAAGAACTTATTAACAAAAAACTAAGAAAAATGAAACAGATCCAGAAATTTGACATCGGGCACCTGGCCAACGGCGCCCATTTCCTGTTTATCACCGACGTGACGGAGTGCGCCGAGAAAGACGCGAAGTTGAAAACGAAGGCGGCGGGCGAAATCGCGACGCTGCGAAAGGCGCTCACGGCAGAAGACGCGGCGCTGAAACTGGCGCAGAAAAATTTGCTTTCGGACGAGATCAAACGGGCCGACGAACGCCGCGACACGTTGTATAGAACGTTTAAGAAATTTGTCGAGGCGGCGGTGGATTTCCCCGTGAAAGCCTCGGCCGAAGCCGCTGTCCGACTGCGTCAGTTGCTGAAAGAATACAACATCAACCCGCAGATGCAGCTCGACCGCGAAACGGGTATGCTGCTGAATTTGATCACCGATCTGTCGGGCAAATTCAACAACGATGTGATGCGGCTGGGGCTGACGCCGCTGTTGGTGGAACTGAAAACGGTGAACCAGCAACTGCGCACGGCCACAAACAAGCGGACCAATGACCGGATGCTCAAAATCATTGGTCAGCTCAAACTGCTCGCGCCGCCTCTGACGAGGCCTATCGCACGTTGGTGCTCAAAGCCAATGCCTTGGCCGTGATCGAGGGCGAGGCCGATTACGAGCCGTTTATCGCCTATGTGAACGAGGAGGTGAAGCACTATAAGGAGGAGGCGATGGCGCGTCCGAAGAAGCAGGACGGCGAGAAGAAACCTTCAACCAGCAAGAAGACGGTGGAAAAATTGCTCCCAGCTTTTGAAGAGGAGAATGGCTTCGCCCCCGGCACGCTTTCGCTCACCGGCAAAACGGCGAAAGACGAAGATGGCGCCAAACTCTACGAACTCGTTTCATTAAGCGGCGAATCCGTTTGGGTGAAAGTCGAGGATGGGAAGCTGGTGAAGGTGGAGAAGGCGAGTTAAAGGTGAAAAGGTAATTTGAACTGGAAAGGGTGAAAAGATGGCTGGCGAGCTTCTTTTCACCCTTTTGCTTTGTTGTTGGGTGGTGGTGGACTTATGATTACGTGACAGTGCAAATAATTTCATATTCTATATCTTTTATTCTTCACTCCGTATGGCGGTTTGGGCATGTGAATCCGAATGGTTGAGATGACGATTTGCATGAAAAAGGTTGAGTGGTGTTTGGCCTTTTGTATTGATTTGGCTATATTTGCAGGCATTTAAATAACAATGAAGACATTAACAATGAGAAACTTCCTATTACTGGTCTGTTACCTGCTGGCCGTGTGTCAAGCGCAGGCTCAAAAGAAGCCTTTGGATCATTCTGTCTATGACAGTTGGCAAAGTATCACAGCGCCACAAATCTCTGACCGCGGTCAGGTGTTGACTTATCTGATCAGTCCGCAGCAAGGCGACACCACGCTTGTGATTCGATGGAATCGAAATGGGCGTGAGTTGCGTATTCCGCGCGGTTGCAAGGCTCGTATTTCGAGGGATGAACGATTTGTGATTTGCACGATCAAACCCTTGTTTGACGTTGTGAGACAAGCTCGAATCAAGAAGACCAAAGCCGAAAAGATGCCCAAGGATTCGCTGGCTATCGTCAGTTTGCCGAGCGGGAAGATCAAGAAATTCAGCGATGTCACGTCGTTTGGTTTTGCGCCAAGAGGCGGGTCGGCTGTGGCTTTTCTGTCATCCGACACCACCTTGATCCCCAAGAAACTCCGCAGCAATAAGGATGTGGGTAAACCTTTGCTCGTTTATCATTTGCAGACGGGAGTCATTGATACGATTCGATATGTCAAGTCTTACGCTTTCAATCGGTTGGGCGATTGGCTGACCTATACGCTTCAGCCCAAGAAAAAGAAGACCTTGGTGGGCGTTTACGATGTGTCCACGCGTGAGCAAAGTGTTGTTTCTGACACGTGTGTTTATCATTCGCTTCCGAAATATGCTTTTTCGGGCGACAAAATGTTGTTTCTTGCATCGCAAGATACGGCTTCCAGCGGTTCAAAGAAGTGTTACTTGTGGCAGCTGAAACGTGGAGAGCGAAAAGCCCAACAATTATTGGCCCCCACAGATGTGCAGAATATGCCTGCGGGGTGGGGGATCAGTGAGCACAGCGCGCCCTATTTCAGTCGTGATGGGAAGCGTATTTTCGTGGGTATCTCACCATACATTGCGCCCAACGACACCACGATCGTGTCGTTTGAAAGTCCTTCGCTCGATATTTGGAACTATGATGCTGCCGAGCTTCCACCGATGCAAAAAGCCAATAAAAGCATGATTGCCCGCCGCACTTGCCTCGGAGTCTATGACGAATCAACGCGTCGGTTGGTGCCGCTGACCCATTCGTTGCTCGACAAGATATATATGGTGCAGAGAGGTGATGCGCCGATCGCTTATTCCAAAGATATTACGCGCACCATCGTTTCCACGCAATGGGATATTCAAGCACCCGAAGATATCAGTTTGATCGACCTCAGTAACGGCATCCGAAAGCGGATTGCGTCGGCGTCATGCAGCGGATTGACGATCTCTCCAAGCGGTAAATATCTGGCGTGGTTTGATCTCAAAGCGCGTCATTGGATGCTTTACGACGTTGCGACAGCGCAAACACGCAACATAACTCAGCAGCTGAAAGTGAACTTCTGGAATGAACAGGCAGACACGCCGAGTTTTCCCGAAGAATATGGGATGGCTGGTTGGACACGCAATGACAATGATCTGCTCATCTATGATCGCTATGATATCTGGCGAATTTCCACCAATGGGAAGACTGCTGCCGTGAATCTCACGGGCGGCGAGGGCCGAAAGACGCTGCGGACATTTCGTTATCTCAACACCAAAGATCCGGATGACGACCAGAGTATTGCGCCGAATGAACGTTTGTTGTTGAGCGTTTTTGATACAAAAACCAAGAAGCACGGTTTTGCTTCGGCATCTGCAAGCGGCCATGCAGCACCTTCGATCGCCGTGCTTGACGGCTATTCTTATTCTTATCCGCTCAAAGCGAGGGAAGCAGAAGCCTATATCTATATGCGCGGCAATTTCCAAAAGCCGATGGATGTGTATCTCACCGACAATCGATGGCGCACACAACAGCAATTGAGTCATATCAACCCGCAGCAGAAAGACTATAATTGGGGTAGCGTGGAATTGGTTCATTGGACTGCCTACGACGGCACGCCGCAGGAAGGTATGCTGTATAAACCCGAAAACTTTGATGCAAAGAAGAAATATCCCGTATTGATTTACTTTTACGAACGTAACTCAGATAATCTTTACAATTATATAACACCGCAACCGAGTTGGTCGATTATCAACATCACTTTTTATGTCAGCAGAGGTTATCTCGTGTTTGTTCCTGACATCACTTACAAAGCTGGAATCCCCGGCGAATGTGCTTTCAACAGCATTTGCAGCGGAGCTGAAGCGCTGGCAACAAACAGTTGGGTGGACAAAGACAAGATGGCAATTCAAGGACAGAGTTGGGGTGGTTATCAAGTGGCTTATCTGATCACGCGCACCAATATGTTTAAAGCTGCCGGAGCAGGTGCACCCGTGGCCAATATGACCAGTGCTTATGGCGGAATCAGATGGCAAACGGGGATGAGCAGACAATTCCAATACGAGCAAACACAGAGTCGCATCGGTCGAACGCTATGGGAGTCGCCCGAGAGTTACATCGCCAACTCGCCGCTTTTCAAGTTGCCGAACGTCACAACGCCTGTTCTCATCATGCACAACGATGCCGACGGAGCTGTGCCTTGGTATCAAGGTATCGAACTCTTTATGGGTCTTCGCCGGCTGGGTAAGCCCGCTTGGCTACTGGAATACAACGATGAAGCCCATAACCTGAAGCAACGCCGCAACCGAAAGGATTTGAGTATTCGTCTGCAACAGTTCTTCGACCATTATCTGAAAGGTGCGCCCGAACCGTCGTGGATGAAAAACCAATTCTCGATTCTGCGTAAAGGACAAGAGTTCGGGTATTGACGACGAGCATTGAGTCATTCTTTTTCGCACGAAAACGATCACATGTTGACATCGTTTTCGTGACAGATCAATTGATAAAGAAATGTAAGATGTAGGCAGGCTATATTGAGTTGTATTTTCATTATTGATCTATTGTGCGCCGTTTAACGTTTAGTGGTCTTGCAATTTATGCTTTTTCATAAGACAATTAAGCGTTAAACGGCGCGCAATTAACAGTTAATTGCAACACTGCTTACAACAAATAGCTCATTCACTGCTATATATTTTCGAGAAACACAAGAGTAGATTATTCACAAATAAATTACACAAAACGGAAAAGAAAGATTGCTCTTATTTTTCAAAAGTTATCCATTTTAAAATTATAATATACAGTATATCATCAGATTGACATTATTTAACTCGCTGAAAGTTATCCAAAAGGTTCGCCGTATCAATAAAAACACTATCTTTGCAAACGCAATTCGATGCACACATGATTTGAAAATAAAATTCATCTAACATATAATCACCAATCAATCATGATACAAACAGTAGTCAAACGCGACGGTCGAATCGTGGGTTTCAATGAAGAAAAGATTGTAGCCGCTATCCGTAAGGCGATGCTTCACACCGATAAAGGCGAGGACATTCATCTTATTCAACAGATCACAGACCACGTCAGCTTCCACGGCAAACCGCAAATGACGGTGGAAAACATTCAGAATGCCGTAGAAATCGAGCTGATGAAGAGTAAGCGGAAAGATGTAGCCAAGGCCTATATTGCTTATCGCAACCAGCGAAGTATTGCCCGAAAGGCGAAGACAAGAGATATGTTCTTGGAGATTATCAATGTAAAATCCAATGACATTACACGTGAAAACGCCAATATGAATGCGGATACGCCGGCAGGAATGATGATGAAATTTGCCAGCGAAACTACTAAACCGTTTGTCGACGACTATCTGTTGAGCGAGGAAAGTCGTGAAGCTGTGAAGAACAATTACTTGCATATTCACGACAAAGACTACTATCCCACCAAATCGCTTACTTGCTGTCAGCACCCACTCGACAATATTCTGAATCACGGTTTCACGGCCGGTCACGGCTCATCGCGCCCCGCCAAGCGAATAGAAACAGCCAGTGTGTTGGCTTGTATATCGTTGGAGACGGCGCAAAACGAGATGCACGGCGGTCAGGCTATCCCTGCTTTCGATTTCTATTTGGCGCCTTACGTGCGCTTATCGTTCATTGAAGAAGTGAAAGCTTTGGAAGATTTGAATGGCGAAAACTATGCACATCTATATAATAAGGTATTTGATGATTATCTGCCGAAGCCGCTCGACAGTCTTAAAGGAGAAACACGTGTGGTGCAACACGCCATCAACAAAACTGTAGCTCGCGTGCATCAAGCGATGGAAGCGTTTATACATAATATGAATACGATACACTCTCGCGGTGGCAATCAGGTAGTTTTCTCATCTGTGAATTATGGAACTGACACCTCGGCAGAGGGGCGTTGCGTGATGAGAGAGCTTTTGAAGAGTACCTATAACGGGGTTGGTAACGGCGAAACGGCCATCTTCCCCATTCAAATTTGGAAAAAGAAGCGCGGCGTAAACTATCTGCCCGACGACCGAAATTACGATCTTTATGAGTTTGCTTGCCAAGTAACGGCACGCCGTTTCTTCCCCAATTTTCTCAATCTTGATGCCACTTTTAACCAGAGTGATGACTGGTGTGTCGACGATCCGAAGCGTTATCTGCACGAAGTAGCTACGATGGGCTGCCGAACACGTGTTTTTGAGAATCGATTCGGGCCCAAGACATCGGTGGGTCGCGGTAATCTGTCGTTCTCAACGATTAATATCGTGCGCTTAGCAATCGAATGTATGGATGTCAAAAATAAGGAAGAACGTATCAACAAGTTCTTTGCTAAGCTTGATTATATGCTCGATGTCACAGCCAATCAGCTCAATGAACGCTATGATTTTCAGAAAGCCGCCTATGCAAAGCAGTTCCCCCTTTTGATGCGTAGCTTGTGGTTGGGGGCCGATAAGCTCAATCCCGATGACACAATAGAGTCGATCATCAATCAGGGAACATTGGGAATAGGCTTCATCGGACTTGCAGAGTGTCTCAAAGCACTTATCGGTCAGCATCACGGTGAGAGTGGAGAGGCTCAGGAATTGGGGCTGAAGATTGTATCGTATATGCGCAATCGCGTGAACGAATACTCGGAGAAGTTCCACCATAATTACAGTCTTCTGGCCACACCAGCCGAAGGACTGTCGGGGAAATTCACCAAAATAGACCGCAAAGCTTTTGGAGTCATCGAAGGGGTAACCGATCGCGATTATTACACGAACTCCAATCACGTGCCCGTTTACTATAAATGCAGTGCGCGACATAAGGCCGAAATCGAGGCACCTTATCACGAAATGACGCGCGGCGGACACATTTTCTATGTGGAAATAGACGGTGATGCCACTCACAATCCGCAAGTAATAATGAACGTTGTGGATATGATGGACCACTATAATATGGGCTATGGCAGCGTGAATCATAACCGAAATCGCTGTATGGAATGCGGATATGAGAATGCGGATGCCCATCTTGAAGAGTGTCCTAAGTGTCACAGCCATCATATCGATAGGCTGCAACGCATTACAGGTTACCTTGTCGGTACAACGGATAGATGGAACAGCGGTAAGCTCGCGGAGTTAAACGACCGCGTAACACATATCGAAGGACGGGAGAATAACGAATGATTTCTGTGCTCGACATTGTAGAAGACACAATGGTCGATGGTCCGGGGTTCCGTACATCGGTGTATTGTGCAGGCTGTCCGAATGCTTGTCCGGGCTGCCATAACCCGCAGTCGTGGGACATTCGCAACGGAACGATGATGTCGACAGCTGATATTATGCGCGTAATTACGGCCGATCCGTTTGCCAATGTCACCTTCAGCGGCGGCGACCCGATGTTTCAAGCTGAAGGGTTTACCGAACTTGCGCGGGCTATTCGCCGCGAAACGCACAAGACAATATGGTGTTTCACGGGCTTCACATTTGAGTATCTCCTACGTCAAAAGACTCAACGAGCACTTTTAGAACTGTTGGATGTCTTGGTAGACGGTCCTTTTATCAAGTCACTTCGTGACGAATCGCTCGTTTTCCGAGGTAGTTCCAACCAACGATTGATCGATGTTCAGGCATCGTTGAGAGGTGGAAAGGTCATCCATTTATCCCCGACGCGTCTTCAAGGAGAAGGAAGTTATCTCCGCACGACGGCTTAATGATTGAATAAGTACAGTCAAATCGCCCTTTCTTTCAAATGAAAGAAAGGGCGATTCTGTATATTAGCTACGAGACATTTTTCCCCTTTGGGGAGCTTGACAGAGGTTTCAGGCAATGATGTCATTGCCCAACTTCTTAGCCAATGCATTGCGAATCTGCTGCATATCCTTGTATTCCGCCATCAAAGTCATCATCTCTTCGGGTCGATCGGTTGCTTGGGCAATCTTATTTTGCAACTCTTTGAGATGTCGCTCTATGTAATCCATCCTGAAATCGAGAATCAGATGCAGCGTTTGTTGGCGTAAAGTCTCCATTGCATTGATGTGAGCGATACGTAGATCTTCTTCTGCCTGCGGCCCGTCAGGTTCTTTTTGGGGCAGAATCAACTGGTATTTATCGACGCTAATGTCCGTAGCAAAGCGACTGATTGCAATATCCGCGTGATGAATGAAGTAAGTTTCGGCTTTGAAATCGGTATCGGCGTTGTGCTCGACAGCTTCGGTTAAGATGCGGTTGAACATCTCGTTGCGGAACGAAAGATTATCGGCTGCGAGATTATACTGCACATATTGTGCTACGGAAAGATTGCAAATCTGCCCCGATTCGTCTTCAACATTCTCGAAGATAGTCTTTTCCCCGTGCCGAATCACCAGCTGGATAAGCATTGTTTCTACCTCGCTGGTCTGTTGGCTGACCGTAGTCGGTATCGTCTGAACAGGCGACGCGGCCGCCGATTGGGCACGTTCTTCTTCTCGACGAGCTTCTCGTGCCTGCTGTTCGCGCCTCTCAATGATGCGCTTATTCATCTCATTGATGAGCGTAGCCTCGTTTATTCCGAGACGTTGAACGCATTCGTGAAGATACGTGTCACGTAGAATCTGATCGGGAATGACCGAAATACTTGTGACGATTGAGCCGATTGCTTCCGACCGCTTGACGGGATCGGTCACCCCATCGAGCATTAATCCGATTTTAAACTGGATAAAATCGGTTTGGTGTTCATCGATATACGCGCGGAAATCAGCTGCTGTATGCTTGCGTGCAAAGCTGTCTGGATCGTCGCCGTCGGGCAAAAGCAGCACCTTGATATTCATTCCTTCGGCCAGTAACATATCCGTTCCGCGTAGTGCTGCGTGAATTCCGGCAGCATCACCATCATACAACAGCGTGATATTCGACGTGAAACGGTGGAGCGTGTGAATTTGATGTACGCTGAGTGCAGTACCCGAATTGGCCACGACATTCTCTATTCCGCATTGGTGCATAGATATAACGTCGGTGTAACCTTCTACTAAATACACGCGATTTTCCTTTGCAACGGCCTTCTTTGCTTGAAAGATGCCATACAACTCGTGGTCCTTGTGATAGATTTCAGATTCTGGTGAGTTGACGTATTTTTGGTTAACGCCTTTCGTCCGGGCATCGAGCAGTCGGCCGCCGAAGCCTACTACCTTTCCGTTTACACCAATCCAGGGAAACATTACGCGCCCGGCGTAACGATCGATAAGGTCGCCTTGCTCGGTCTTATAGCAAATGCCGGTTTTCAAAAGAAACTCTTCACGATAACCTTTGCTGATTGCCGTGCGGGCTAAAGCAGCCCGATCGGTAAGGTCGTAGCCTAATTGAAACTTCTGAATAATATCGTCTCTGAAGCCGCGCGACCGAAAATAAGCCAGTCCATAAGTTGTTCCGTCAGTGCTGTTGTGTAGCAAATCCTGAAAGTATTGTGCCGCCCAGTCGTTCACGATGAACATACTCTCGCGCTCGCTCTGCTCTTGTCGCTCAGCGTCTGTCAGTTCGCGCTCGTGTATTTCGATATGATATTTATTGGCAAGCCAGCGCAATGCCTCGGGATAAGTCATCTGTTCGTGCTCCATAATGAAGCCCACGGCATTGCCGCCACGGCCGCATCCGAAGCAGTGACACGTACCACGGGCGGGCGAGACGTAGAAAGATGGTGTCTTTTCATTATGAAACGGGCACAGCCCTTTATAATTGGCACCGCTCTTATGCAATGTAACAAACTCGCCGACAACGTCTACAATGTTGGCAGCATCTTTGATTTTCTCAGCCGTTTCTCTGTCTATCATCTTCTTATTTCTACTTTTCGCGGGTCTCCGTTTTGTGCAACGAGATAGCAAGCATAGCGAGTTAGCAAGATATCTTCTACTTCTCTTTCTGATCCCGAGCCAAGAGATACCATTTTGCTGACGTCAGCAAAATGATCAGCCAATGAATTTCCGGCATTTCGGCACGCCTCTTTCGCTTTGTCAATCACCTTGACAAAGTTTCTCCATTGTGAATAACCCAAGAGAGAAGATAACTCTCTTGTACTCCAACACTCTACTCCCCCTACTTCTGCGGCAGCTGCTTCGAAACCGTTGTAAAGCTCTATGACAACCTCTTTTTTCATATTCTCGGTTTTAGATGATAACGAGTGCAAATATAACGAATTATTTCGGGATACGGTACAAAAACCGATCGAAGATGCAAGGGATATTTACCTAATAACAGCATATTCGTTTGTCCGGTGTCAGTAATATAAAAAGCAGAAACAGGGCAGATGCCAGAGTCGTGGAGAAATAAATGAGATGAATTGGAATTTGGCGGTCTTCCGTAAACGTCTTATAACCAATATGTTAAATGAAAGCTATTGCCCCCTGTCGCAATTAACTGTTACTTGCCTTGCGTTTAACTGTTACTTGGCGTGCGATTAACGGTTAATCGCAGTGCGTTTAACCGTTAGTTGCAACGTGTTTAACGGCTTTCCAGAATACCTACTTTTAGGTATTGTCGGGTGGATAGATTTTCTCTACTTTTGTAACCATAATTAGTGACCAACCGACAGACAATGCAAATAATAACGATATGCAGGGAAGCGTGCCCTGAAATTTCATTCGCCGTGCGCCATCTTTCAACAAAGATGGCGCATTTCTTTTATGAACGATACCGAAATATGTTCGTTTTTAATGCGGTGTTTGCCGCTTTCGAAAAACAGTACACATACATTTGTATGAAGAAACAACGACCATTCTGTTATCGAATGCTGTTCACAGTTGTTCTTTTGTTGTGTTTTTCATTCGTTTCTCAAGCCCAAATCCGCACGATGAAAGTATGTGGTCTCGTTACTGATAAGCAGAGTCGAGAGGTACTGATAGGTGCTTCGGTCACGGTTGCAGGCACAACCGAAGGTTCCGTTACCGATGTCTCGGGGCATTACCGGCTGTCGGTACCATTATCTAATAAGGTGACATTGCGGTTCAGTTATTTGGGGTATCACGACCGCGAGATAACAGTGCGCCTCTCATCTGCCGACAGTACTGTCTGCAATGTTGCCTTATCAGCCGATGCCCACACCTTAGACGAGGTGCAGATAACGGCTCGTAGTGAGGCCCGAATGCTGCGAGAGTCGGCTATGCCGGTATCGGTCATCTCGCAACGACAGCTCCAAGGCACCGCATCCAATATCAACGACGTACTCGCCCGAACCGTTGGCGTGACGGTAAGAAACACCGGTGGCATCGGGAGTTCATCTCGAATATCGGTCCGCGGACTTGAAGGCAAACGGATGGGAATGTTTATCGATGAAACGCCTATGGGTCAACTGGGCAACTTTGTGGCGCTGAACGACATCCCAACGAATATGATTGAGCGTATCGAAGTTTATAAAGGAATTGTTCCTTACAAGTTTGGCGGCTCGGCATTAGGCGGAGCTGTCAATGTGGTAACGAAAGAATATCCGCCCGTTTACCTCGATGTGTCTTATACCATCGGCTCTTTCAACTCGCATCAGCTCACTACTGTGCTCAAAAGAACAGACCATCGGTCGGGCTTGCAGTTCGGAGTGGGGGGCATACTCACATACTCCGACAACGACTATCGAATGAAATTAGAGAACCTCGGCGGACGAATCGTGCGCCGCAATCACGACAATTTCAGGAAGATGATTGGCGGAATGTCGCTCAAAGCAACCAAATGGTGGTTCGACGAACTGAAATGGGAGTTGATATTGATGCATACTCGCCAGGAGATTCAAGGCATTGATATGGATGTCCGAGAGGCTTTCAATCACTCAACAAGCCTTGTCACGAGTCTGAAACTCAAACGACAAAACTTTTTCTTGGATGGTCTCGACTTGGATATGGATGTGGCTTATATGTTAGGTAGATACGGACTGAACGACCGGGCGATGCAACGATATGATTGGGACGGTAACAAACTGCCGCCCGTTTCACCCTTGGGAGGTGAGCAAAACAGCTATCCATCGGATGGAAAAAACCGCTCTCACGATGCGTCTGTTAAACTCAACTTAGGCTATACCATTGATATTCATCACGCACTTAACCTTAATGTCTATGCCGCCGGTACCTATCTGCATCCCAAAGACGAACTGATGGATAAGGCGTTGGGTTTTAGTGCCAATTTCCCCAGCCGTGTGCGCAACCTCACTACGGGCTTTTCATATGATCTCACACTGTTAGATGGGAAGTTTCAAAATGCTTTCACGTTGAAAGATTTCTATTATTCGTCGAACTCTAAGAGCATTTCCATTTACTCGATACGTGAACCCGATCGGGTGAAAACATCTAAAAACTACTTCGGTTTCAGCAATGCGATGCGCTATCGAATTACACCCGACTGGATGATTAAAGCCTCGTTCAACTCAGAAGTACGCATACCCACGAGCGAAGAACTGATAGGCAATGGCTATTCTATACTTCCTTCGCTTGGTTTGAAGCCCGAACGCACTACGGGAGTCAATCTCGGAGCCCTTTACCACAGGCAAAAGGCCGACGGGGGAATCGTCGAACTCGAACTCAATACATTCTATAACACCCTTCACGATATGGTTCGCTTCACACAAGATGTAATTCCTACGATGGCGCGTTATCGTAATTTCGGTAGCGTTCGCACGATGGGCGTCGAATTAGAAGCCAAAAGCGACGTCTTGCCCGTGCTTTATCTCTATGCTAATGGCACTTACCAAGATCTGCGCGACACACGAAAGTTTACCCCAGGAACCGATGTAGAGAATCCTACTAAGGGCAAACGAATACCCAATGTGCCGTATTTGCTGGCCAACTTCGGGGCCGAATATCATCAGGAAAACCTCTTCGGTGGTCGCGGACAGAACACACGTGTCCTCTTCGATGCCTCTTACGTGCATCAGTATTACTATGATTTCGAGGTGAGCAGCTATCAAGATCGCAAGATTCCTACATCATTCACAATGGATGCAGCCGTAGAGCACAGTTTCGCGAACGACCGCTGGACACTCACTTTCAGGTTAAAGAACTTGGCCGACCGCCGTGTTGTGTCGGAGTTCAACCGTCCGTTGCCCGGTCGTTCGGTTGCTTTCACAGTCAGATATTTATTCAAATAATCCATTAATAACAATTATCTATGATGAAATTCAAACATTTTCTTTTCGCCGGTGCTATGTTGACACTGGCTGCTTCGTGTGGCAATAGCGATGATCCGACACCCAATCCTACCCCCAATCCGGGTGTAACGACTTTCAAAGGCATTTTGTTCTCTACGGCGCTCACCAACCCCGAGGGTAACACAGGCCGCTGTTACTTGCAGGCTTTGCCTGAGATGACATCTGGAAGTTATGACAACAAGAATGCCATTCCAAGCGGTTTCGGTACAATGCCGATGATTATGGACAGTGGAAACATTTATGCACTGCCCGACTATATGGGTAATACGAAGGCCGAAATCGTATGTTACAACATCGATGCAGCAGGTAAACTCGTGCGCAGAGGTGTGCTCTCGATTCCCGCCGGAGCCGCTGCCTGCAACGTTGTAGAACTCAACAGCGAAAAGGCTTATGTGAGTTTTCAGAATCTTGGCACTGTGATGGTCTTCAATCCCACCACGATGACCAAGCTCAAAAATATCGATTTGAATAGTCTCAGTTTGCCCAACGCCAAGGTAGCACCTGCAAGTATGATTATTCGCGATGGTTATCTCTATGTTGGTCTGTCTCAGTTCAATGCGCAATGGATGCCTACCGAGCCTACGGTTTCTGTGGCAATGATCGACACCAAGACCGATATATTGAAGAAACATATCGTTAACAAGACTCTCGGTTTGAGTGTTGCGACCCGCCCGATAGACCCGAACACCATCTTCAAAGATGAAAACGGTGATATATATTTCGTTTGTATGGGTGCGTTCGGCTTCCTTCCGCAATACCCTTGCGGTATAGTGCGCATTAAAAACGGTGCCGAAGAAATCGATCCCGACTACTGTATCCGTCTTGATAAGACACCTGTTGCAGGACTCTCTGTGACCAATGCTGAATATATTGCAGCCACTTGCTATGCCGGCGAGGGCAAACTCTATGCCTATCTCAATGCAAGCAAGCTGGCTCCCGACGGTGCGACGAATCCTTACTTGAGCATAACCTGTTTCCCGGCCATTATCGATCTGCGTGCCAAAACGATGCAGAAGATCGACAATATGGAGCTTTCCAATCCGCAAGGAATCGCCATCGGCAAGCACAAGAACCTCATTGTATTCGGTAGTGCCAATAAGAAAGCCAGCGGATTCTATACGTATAACCCTGCCACAAAGGAAGTGAAAGGTCCGATTTTTACCGTACAAGGAAATCCGGGAGCCTTCCATAGCTTTGCGGAATAGATCGTCTTGGTCTCTCATGACGGCGTTGTCTCATATCGGGACAACGCCATCAAGGCGGCCAACGAATAGCCATTATAAATAATGCAAGTACAAAAAGCCGACATCCGAACATTGATCCTATCGGTGGCTCGCGACGAATTTATCCGTCACGGAGTGAAAAACACTTCTATACGAACCATTTCCCAACTCTCAGGAGTCGCTGTGGGAAATATCTATAACTACTTCAAAAACAAGGACGACATATTGAAAACCGTATTGGCTCCACTGTTACAAACATTCGAAAGCTACTTGATACAAAGCCAGAGTCAGACTTATATCACGGTCGATCTCTTCGAATACGATCGCTATTTCGATATGATGAAAAAACAGGTCGACTCTTTGATAAAACCTTATCGCGAAGAGCTACATCTCCTTTTGACCAATACGGCAGGCACTTCGTTGCAAAATTACTTGGACATATTCACACAACGGATGATGGATTCAGGTCTCCGATACATTCAAACGATGAAGAGGAAATATCCACATATCAATGCCAATGTTTCACCACATTTTGTCCAAGCACTTTGCGAACTCTGGAAAGCTGTGCTGAAAGAGATTATTACCCATCCTGCGATGAATGAATCGGAAATCGATAAACTGATTGCCGACTATGTGAATTTCGGTATTGGAGGATGGAAAAAGTTATTGGAGATTTGAGCACAGAACTTAAAACAAGAGCTGCAATCTTCTGCATCTCATCGATTTTGTCGTATCTTTGCATCTGAAACATATTAAAATGACTATGACAGAAGGTTACCAAGTTAAGGAATACGGCCAACCCGTGAAGCGTTATTGCCAAACGATGGAACTGAAAGATGACGCTGAGCTAATCAGAAAGTATCGCGAAGCACATGACAAAGCGCATTTCTGGCGCGAAATCAATGAAGGTATCCGATCGGTGGGTATCTTAGAAATGGAACTTTACATCTCGGGAAATCGGCTGATGATGATTGTCGAAACACCGCTTGACTTCGATTGGGATGCAGCGATGGTCCAGTTGTCTACGCTTCCACGTCAACAGGAATGGGAAGATTTCGTTTCGGCATTTCAACAATGCAAAGTCGGCGAAACATCCGACGATAAATGGAAAATGATGGAACGGATGTTCCACTTGTATGAATGAGTGAACGAGTAAACGAGTGGAAGAATAATGAAGTTTTTGATTACTCTTCCACTCGTTTACTCGTTCACTTGTCGACTTTGTTTACTCCTCCGTTCATCTACTTAAACAGCTGATCTAAGTAATCGTAAAAAGCAGGATCTTCGCCTACAACGACTTTCAACACCTTGCCAGCAGGATCTATGATCACTTTCGTTGGGAAACCTTCCACACGGTAAAGACGTGCAACATCAGATGCACCGACGCCATTGGCCACCTGAATCCACGGCATTGCATGATCTTTAACGGCTTTCTTCCAATCGGCTTCCGAATCCTGACAGTTGATGCCCACGATCTCCAACTTACCTTTATATTTATTGTAAGAGTCTTTCATTGCGGGGATTCCTTTGATACACCAGCCGCACCACGAACCCCAGAAATCAAGAACAACATACTTGCCACGTAGCGATGAAAGCGTGAACGATTGTCCCTTGATGTCGTGAAGAGTGAAGTCGGGAGCTGCAGTTCCTTCCTGTTTCGATGACTTTTGAGTATCTTCTGTCTCCCGTTGGGGAGAAGTGATGGCTTGAATCAACTTTCTGAATCGCCCGTTGCGCACTTTCGGCGAAAACACTTTGATCAGTTTCTGCGCACTTTCTTCATCGAGATAAAGCAAGAAAGAGACAGAAGCCTCATCGTCAGGGTGCGCTTTGGTAAAATCGAAAATCGCTTTTGTACGCTGATTGATAATCGTTTCTTCCTGGCGCGTCAACTCGGTCATTTTTTCTTCGGACACCGTACCCTTGGCCGCCAGCTGCTCATAAGCATGTGTGAGATTGGCAATTCGGCGTTGGAAAGGTAGTATTGTCTGTGCCACATCGTTGTATTGACGATAGAAGTCGGAGCCTCCGAACCGACAGGAATCGCCCAAACGACCTTCAACCGTGAGTTCCTCGCCGGGAATAGCAAAGATGATGAGTCCTTCGGGATTGTTATTTCCACGGGTTGACGCATTGAAAACCTGCATCAGACTGATATCTTCCAGAGGTAACATTGCATCGAAAGTGCCGTCGCGAAGAACAATCGTCGTGTCGTGCAACTGCATATTGTCCTTTTCTATACTCACGAGGCTTACCGTGATAGAGTCTTTTGCGTTGGCCAGTATGCCTTTGAAATGAAAATGACGACTGTCTGTCTGCGTGCATTGCACTGCCAGCATAACCGTGAGAAACAGTGCAACGAGGTTCACAAGAGATGAAAGTTTCTTTTGTTTCATTGTTATTGGGATTTTAAAAATTAAAGTCTGACAGCTGCAAAGATACTGAAAAGTTCTCAAACTCAAAAAGCTCTGCTTCTTCATACACACAAAACATTTTGTCCGAATATTTGGCAGTTTAAGATTCTTTCCTTACCTTTGCCCCCGGTTTTTCGCCTTCGCCTCCTTCGCCCCCTAAGTTAGGGGGATGGGGGTCTGAACAATTAAAGAGATGATAAAACAAGCAAATATAACCAACAGCAATAAGGGCATGCAAAAGAACTTCGATTCTCTTGCATCTTTTAACGCTTTATATTTGCATATCTCGGGAAAAGTCTTAACACACACACACACACACACATCGCACCTGGCGTAGACACCTTCGCGGCTTTACCTTACGCGCGCGCGTAAAGCGTGGGCTAAACACCAATAAACAAAGGGCTTCTCGGAGTTCCCTTTGTTCCTTTTTTCATGCCCTTTTGCCAACCGAGCAAGGGGGAAAATTTCACGAATTATTCACTCAAAACATAGCGATTATGAACAGAAATCAATTAGAGAGATGGGCTTACGCGAAGCCCGCAATTGAGGCCATCCGCTTGGAGCCTCACAGCGAATTAATGGACACCTCGTTCCCCAACAGCGGCGGACACAACAAGGCCGGCGACGACGGCGACGATCTGAGCGCCAAGCAAGGTTGGTTTGACGAGGATGAAGAAGACGCTCCACAACAATGGGGTATTTAACAAACAAGAGAGTATAAAAAACTAAACAGAACAAACAAGATGAAGACAAACATTTTATCACTGCTCGCCATTGCCGGCCTACTCACTTTTGCCGGCTGCGCAAACGACGACACAACGAATAACAATAACGACCAGGAGCCGGGCACCGAAGGCTTGACCGGCTTCGTTGAAGAAGAAAACGCCACCCGCACCACGGGAGAATATGACGGCAGCGGCCTAAACTTCTTTTGGACCGCGGGTGACCGTTTATGGGTCAACACCGGCACCGCTCTGGCTCCCGTATTAACACAAGACAGCCAAAACAATATCGCCTCGAAGCTCGAAAACAATCCTGCCAACGCATCTGCGGTGAAGCGGGCCGCCAAGGCTAAGTTCTGGTTCGCCGGCACTTTCACGGCATCGAGTTATCCCGTGCGCTACACTGGTAAGAATGGAGCAAAAGATAAAGTAACCATCAAAGCTGCGCAGTCACAAACCATCCCTAACGACGCGAGCCATATCGCAGAAGATGGCGACTTCGGGGTAGCCACAGCTACCAAGCCCGCAGGCGGTACCCAATACCATTTCGCCCTCGACCACAAAGCCTCATACATCACCTTTATGCCTTACACGACACAGGCATGGGGACCCAATGCCGTGATTCAGAAGATTCGCGTCTATACAAGCAATACATCCGACGCCCTCGCCGGCACATTCGACTTGGCCGACAATGGTACATTAAGTAACCCGGCAGCTACTTCAAACAGCGTGACGCTCACCGTCCCCAACTTCTCCATCCCTAGCACAGAAACTTACGCCACCAACGCTGCCACAATGGTTGTCAATCCAGGAACTTACAACAATGTAAGTATCGAATACACGCTCCACGATCCCGTAACCAACGTCACCGGCACGATTACCAAGACTTACCCCAGCGTGACTTTCGCTGCCGGCCGAAATAAAAAGGTAAAAACAGACTTGCAAGTAACAGTTTTTTCCCCTAACAGCTACTATATGTGGGATGCTCAGCAACCATATTGGTACGGCCACCTTGATTCCGACGGGAAGCCTGACAACAAAAACAATTATCCTAAAGCTAACACCGATTCTCGCTATTTTAGGGAAGACGCTTCTTGGCCTTATCCTGCCGCTAATCACAGTGCTAAGGATTGCCCCAACGTAAACGAATGCCTTTGGTATATTATGCAAGGCGATCCCCACTGGGATAATGACGAACTTTGGTCTACGATAGGTCATCTCTACAAAGGCGGCATGTGGTTTAAGAAAAAGACCAACATATCAGGCTTTACCGACTCCGATTATAACGGCACAGATTACCGTATCATGGATGTCTTTCCCGACAACACCAGCATCACCCAAGGCAAGCCCAGTAACTTAAATGAGTACTTCTACCTCCCCGCGTCTGGCCGCTACCTCTTTGGTACGTTGCTCAATGCTAGCACCAATGGTTTTTACTGGTTGAGTACGCCTCGCACAGGGGCGGCAGCGCATGATGCGCTCGACCTAGATTTCTACAGTGGCGGTGCGTTCGTGGGCAGGATCGGTCGTAACTGTGGTTACCCGCTGTGGACAGCCCAATAATTCCGCAAAAGATGGAGGACCTCATCGGGGCACCCCGAAACGCTGAAATTTGAAAAAATGAGGCGTCGGGATCCCCCGACGAGCAAAAAATCGAAAAAACAGCGTTTCGGGGATCCCCGACGAGCAAAAAACCGCAAAAACAACGTTTCCCTCCGGAGGGAGAATCAGAAAACGATGAAAACAACGCTTCCCCCCGGAGGGAAAATCAAAAAACTGCGCAAACGGCGTTTCCCCCCAGGGGGAAAGTCAAAAAACTGCAAAAACAGCGTTTCCCCCCGGGGGAAAATCAAAAAACTGCGAAAGCAGCGTTTCCCCCTGGGGGGAAAACGAAAAAACTGCGAAAGCAGCGTTTCCCTCCGGAGGGATAGCTTATTTTATAATCTAATCAATTTTAAAACTATGGAAATTAAACAACTTCACAAACAGTTGCTCCAAAACATGGAGCATTTTCAGTTCGCCGGCCACGTGCTGGCCATGTGTAAAACGGCCAACGTGGAGAAGCTCAACCCGTTGCTCGCACCCCTCGAAGCGGCCATCGGGAAGGAGGACGAGGCACTCAACCTG